>NZ_MAOM01000001.1:0-82500 GCF_009805925.1 Spiribacter sp. SSL99
GCATGGATGGCCGTGGCCGGGCCCTCGACAATGTCTTCGTCGAGCGACTGTGGCGAACGCTGAAGTACGAGGACGTCTACCTGCGGGGCTACGACAGCCCGACGGCCCTGGAGCGTGGGCTGGGCAGATACATCGACTTCTACAACACAGAGCGACCACATACCGCGCTTGATCAAAGAACCCCGGCTGAGGTCCACTGGGCTCATATGCCGGAAACTTAATGCCGATGGAGACCCCACCGGTCTTTACAACTTAACCGCTACCAGTGGTCCGAAGGATGGGGTCCACCTCAGATCAAAGAATCCCGGCTGAGGTCCACTGGGCTCATATGCCGGAAACTTAATGCCGATGGAGATGCCACCGGCCTTTACAACTTAACCGCTACCAGTGGTCCGACGGATGGGGTCCACCTCACCTACGTCTGGGTCTGGCTGCCGGAGCGGACAGAGCCGGTCAGCGGATCAGCCGTCGCCGCGCCAGGGCCGCGCTGATCCAGTAGCTGCCCACCGCATAGCCCAGGATCACCGCCAGATGCAGCACCGGCGCGTCGACGGGGGTGCCGGTCATCAGCGGGCGCACCAGCATGACCACATGCGCCAGCGGCAGGAACTGCGCGCCGATGCCAACCGCGTCGGGCAGCCCCGATAGCGGAAAGAACACGCCCGAGAGCAGCAGCATCGGGGTCATGACCAGCGTGAAGTAGTACAGGAAGAAATCGTAGCTTGGCGAAATCGCGGTGACGATCATCGCGATGCCGGCAAACGAAAACCCCGCGAGCAGGATCACCGGCAGCACCAGCAGCGCCTCGGGCCCGGCGACCAGACCCAGCACCGCGGCCACCAGCACGATGGCGCTGGCGTTGATCAGCGCCTTGGTGGCCGCCCAGGCGATCTCGCCCAGCACCACATCATCGACGTTCATCGGCGCGGCGAGCATCGCCGCCCAGGTCTGCTGCTGGGTGAGCCGGGTGTAGGCGGAGTAGAGCGCCTCGAAGGTGGCGCCGGTCATCGCCGCTGAGCAGACGATGCCGCTCGCCAGGAACACCATATAGGGCATGGACTCGACTTCGCCGACGAACTGCCCCAGCCCATAACCGAGTGCCAGCAGATACAGCACCGGCTCACCGAAGTTACCCAGCAGCGAGGGCAGCATGAGCTTGCGCCAGACCCGCAGGTTGCGCAGCCACACGGCAATGAACCGGCCACTGAGCTGTGGGCCGGTTTTCAGATGATCCGCAACACTCGCACTCATCAGTCGCGCAGCTCCCGTCCGGTCAGGCGCAGAAAGACATCCTCAAGGCTTGCCGGTCGATACAGATACCCCGGACCGATCAGTGCCTCCATGCGCTGGATCAGGGCGTCGCGGTCGGCGCCGTAGATCAGCACCGTCTCGCCCACCGGCTCCACCCGGAATCCGGCCGCGGTCAGTGGCTCGAGGCCGCTGCCGGCGCCGGCATGACCGCGCACCTCGGCGTCGATGTCGCCGGCGGCGTTCATCCGCCCCATCCACTGCATGGCCTGATCGCCGCGCAGTTCCACCACATGCGGCTCGATGTGCGCGGCGATCAGCGCCGAGGGACTGTCGCAGGCGACGATGCGGCCGTGATCGATGATCGCGGCGCGGTCGCAGAGCCGCTCGGCCTCTTCCATGTAATGGGTGGTCAGCAGCAGGGTGCGGCCCTGGCGGCGCAGCGTGTGCATGCGCTCCCAGATGTGCTGGCGGGCCTGGGGGTCAAGGCCGGTACTGGGCTCGTCCAGGGCGAGCAGCTCCGGGTCGTTGACCAGGGCCCGGGCAAGTGTGAGGCGGCGCTTCATGCCCCCGGACAGCCCCTGGATGGGGTCATCGGCCCGCTCGGTCAGCTCGGCGAAGGCGAGCAGCGAGTCCATCCGCGCCTCCACCGCCTTACGCCGTGCGCCATAATAGGCGCCGTAGGTGATGAGGTTCTCGCGCACACTGAAGTCGGGGTCGAGGTTGTCGAACTGGGGCACGATGCCGGCACGCTCGCGCATCGCCCGGGCCCGCTTCGGGATGGGCTCACCCAGCACGGTCACCTCGCCGCTGCTGGGGGGTGTGAGCCCCAGCAGCATGCGCAGCGTGGTGGTTTTGCCGGCACCGTTGGGCCCCAGCAGCGCAAAGCACTCACCCGCCTCGATGGTCAGGTCAATGCCATCCACCACCGTCGTCGTGCCGTAGGTCCGGGTCAGCCCCCGAGCCGTCACCGCCGCCATCAGGCCGCTGTCGCCTCCGACTTGTGGGCGTTGTGGTCCTGCCCCAGCACCAGGTAGAAGGCGGGCAGCACGAACAGCGTGAACAGCGTGCCGATGCCAAGCCCCGTGGCGATGGTCAGACCGATCTGGAAGCGGCTGACCGCGCCCGCGCCGGTGGCGATGAGCAGCGGCACCATGGCCATGATCAGCGCCAGCGAGGTCATGATGATCGGCCGCAGGCGGATGGTGGCCGCCTGTTCAACCGCCGCGCGCTTGCCGAGGCCCTGCTTGATCTGCAGGTTGTTGGCGAACTCCACGATCAGGATGCCGTTCTTGGCGACGACGCCGATCAGCGTGATCAGCCCCACCTGGGTGTAGATGTTGACCGTGGCGAAGCCAAGGGTGATGAACGCGAGCGCCCCGGCAATACTGAGCGGCACCGAGACCAGGATGATCGCCGGATCGCGCCAGCTCTCGAACTGTGCGGCGAGGACCAGATAGATCACCAGCATCGACAGGAAGAACGTCAGCACCAGCGCGCCGCCCTGATCGGCGAACTGTCGCGACTGGCCGGTGTAGTCGACGTTATAGCTTGCCGGCAGGACCTGATCGGCGGTGGTCGCGAGGTAGTTCAGCGCATCCCCCAGCGGCACGCCCGGCGCCGGGATCCCCTCAAGCGTCACCGAGTTGAGCTGCTGGAACTGGTTGCGTGAGCTCGGCACCACCGATTCCTTGAGGGTCACCAGGCTTGAGAGCGGCACCGATTCGCCCTGAGGGGTCTCGATGTAGTATTCCTCGAGCATCGCCGCATTGGCCCGGAACGGGCGATCAACCTGGGGGATGACCTTGTAGCTGCGCCCGTCCAGATTGAAGCGGTTGACGTAGCCGCCACCGAGCATCCCGGACAGGCTGCTGCCGAGCTGCTCCATGCTGATGCCCATGTCGGCCGCCTTGTCGCGGTTGACCTCGACCGTGGTCAGCGGTCGGTCGAACTCCACGGACTTGCGCAGGAACAGGAAGTTGCCACTGCCCATGGCCTGGCCGATGAAATCGGTGGCGACGTTATCCAGGGCCTCGTAGCCGGCCGAGGTGGTCAGCACGAACTGCACGGGCAGCCCGCCGCCCGAGCCCGGCAGACTGGGCCGCGGGAACACCGCGGTGTCGAGCCCCGGGTTGGGCGTGAACTTGGCGGTCACCTCCTGCTGCACCTCGGTCTGGCTGCGCTCGCGCTCGCTGGTGGGGACCATCTTGACGCCGCCAAACACCGTATCCGGCGACAGGCCGCCGAGGATCATGAACGTCTCGCTGTACTCGGGGA
This sequence comes from Spiribacter sp. SSL99, assembly GCF_009805925.1. Lineage (NCBI taxonomy): Bacteria > Pseudomonadati > Pseudomonadota > Gammaproteobacteria > Chromatiales > Ectothiorhodospiraceae > Spiribacter > Spiribacter sp. SSL99. The sequence goes on from NZ_MAOM01000001.1 coordinate 3,526, forward strand.
TGCTCTCCGCCTCGGTCTGGTAGCGCTCGGCGAATGTCGCCAGATAATCGAAGGTGGCGGTGCGCGGTGCGGTGCCCTGGAAGAACAGGATGCTCTGATCCTCGGTGGGCGCCAGCTCGCTCTGGCTGGTGGTGAACATGAAGTAGTTCGAGGCCAGCACGATCACGCCGAACACGATGAGCACGCTCTTGGTGTCGAGCAGGCTGTGCAGGCTGCGCTGATAGGCGGCGGCCAGGCCGTTGAACATGCGCTCGACGAACTGCTCGAACCGCCCGGCCTTGCCGCCGGGCTTGAGCACGGCGGCCGAGACCATGGGCGAGAAGGTCAACGCGATGATGCCCGAGATGAGCACCGACCCGGCCAGGGTGAAGGCGAACTCGGTGAACAGCGTCCCGATCAGCCCGCCCATGAAGCCGATGGGCGCGTAGACCGCGAGCAGGGTCGTGGTCATGGCGATGATGGGGACGGCCAGTTCGCGCGCGCCCATGATGGCGGCATCGACGTTGGAGTAGCCTTCCTCGATATGGCGGTGGATGTTCTCGACAACGATGATCGCGTCGTCCACCACCAGCCCGATGGCGAGCACCATGGACAGCAGCGTGAGCAGGTTCAGCGAATAGCCCAGCGCGATCATGATGGTGGCCGCGCCCACCAGCGACAGCGGCACCGCCAGCGACGGCACGATGGCCGCGCGGATCGAGCCGATGGTCAGGAAGATCACCACGAGCACGATCAGCACCGCCTCGGCGATGGTCTTGAACACCTCGTTGATGGAGTCTTCGATGAACTTGCTCGCGTCATACGGCAGTGCGAGCTGCATGTCCTGCGGTAGCTGGCTGCGCAGGTTGGGCATCGTCTGCTGGACTTCGCCGGCCACATCCAGCGGATTGGCGCCGGGGGCTTGCTCCACGGCGATGAACACCGAGGGCTGGCCCTTGTACCAGGCCGCCGAGGCATAGGTCTCGGAGCCGAAGTCCGTCGCAGCCACATCATCGAGGCGCACCACGGTGCCGTTCTCTTCGCGGATCACCAGGCGCTCGAAGGCGTCGGGATCGCTCACATCGGTGGTCACCGACAGGTTGATGCGGGTATACGGCCCCTTGGTGTTACCGATGCCGGCCTGATAGTTGTTGGCGCGCAGCACGTCGCGGACTTCGCTGGCCGTGACGTTGAGCGCCGCCATGCGCTGCGGATCGAGCCAGATGCGCATCGCCGGCGAGCGCCCGAACACCCGGGCCTTGGCCACCCCGTCCAGCGCCTGGACCTGGGGCTGGATGACGCGGTTCACGAAATCGGTGATCTCGGGGATCTTGACCGACTCGCTGTAGATCGCCAGATACATGAGCGCCGTCTGATCGCCGGTGCTCGACTCGATCACCGGGTCCTGGGCGTCGGCGGGCAGCACATTGCGCTGGCTGGCCACCTTGGCCTGTATCTCCGAGACCGCCGCGTTGGCGTCGTAGTTGAGGGCCATGTTCACCTCGATGGTGGACTGGCCCTGGCGGCTTTCCGAGGTGATGTAGTCGATGCCACCGGCCTCGGCGATGGCCTGCTGCAGCGGCTGGGTGATGAAGCCCTGCACCAGCTCGCTGTCGGCGCCGGGGAAGGTGGTGGTGACGGTGACCACCGTGTTCTCGGTGGACGGGTACTGGCGCACCTCGAGCAGGTCCAGCGAGCGCACGCCGGCCAGCAGGATCAGCAGGCTGATCACCGTCGCCAGCACCGGGCGATGGATGAAGATGTCGGTGAATTTCATCGACCGGTCACCTCGTCCGGATTCAGCGTGACGGTGTCATCAATGGTGACCGGCTGGCCGGGGCGGACCTTGACCAGCCCGGCGGCCACCACGCGATCGCCCTTGTCGAGGCCGTTGGTGACCTCGACCCGGCCATCGCGCACCTCGCCGGTTTCAATCTGCACGCGCTCGGCCACCAGGCCATTGTCGTTCTGATTGATGCGCAGCACGAAATCGCCATAGGTGTTAAAGCTCACCGCCGTGCGCGGGATGGTGAGCAGCGTGCGCTCCATGGGCTCGAGCACCGTCACCTCGGCGAACATGCCGGGTCGCAGTCGACCGTCGGGATTGTCCAGCGTGGCGCGCACCGACACGGCGCGGGTGTTCTCGCGGATGGCGCTATCGATGGCGGTGATGGTGCCGTTGAAGGTGTCCTCGAAGGCGCTGGTGTTCACCTCGATGGACTGGCCCTGCTCGAGGTCGGTGAGAAACCGCTCGGGCAGGGTGAAGTCGGCATAGATGGGGTCGAGCCGCTGGATCTCGACAATGTCACTGCCGGGGGCCAGATACTGGCCGACGCTGACCGTGCGCAGACCGAGAATGCCCGGGAAGGGCGCGCGGATGGTCTTCTGCGCCAGTCGCGCCTGCTGGGTGTCCACGGCGGCGGTGGCGCTGTCGAGCCGGGCCCGCGCTTCGTCGAACTCGGACTGGGAGATGGCCTGCTGGGGGAGCAGATCCTCGGCGCGGTTGAACGCGATGCGGGCCAGCTCGGCCTCGGCCTGAAGGCCCTGCAGTTCGGCCTCATCGACATCGGTGTCCAGGGCGACCAGCACATCATTGGTGCCGACGCGCTCACCCGAGTCGAAATTGAGCGACTCGATGGTGCCCGCCACCTCGGTGCTCACGGCGACGCGATCCACGGCGGTCAGGCTGCCGACGCTGCTGCGCTCGCCCTGCCACTGCTCGCTGGCGACCGTGGTCGCGGTGATGTTGGCCGGACGCGGGCCGCCCGGGCCGCCGCCCTGCATCTGGACAAAGTATTTGTAGCCGAAGATGCCACCAAAGATTCCGCCCAGCAGGAGAAGGGCGATAAGCAGACGGATAAAAACTTTCATGACTGACCGACAAGCTGTTGGCGTAAAAGTTGTGATTGTATCAGGACTCCCCGCGGACTTAGCCTGTTCCTGACAACAACAGGCCAAGGGAGAGGGGATCATGATTCGCTCGATCCTGCTTTATCTGCACAAGGACGGCCACGAGGCCAATCACGTCGCCGCCGCGGCGGCCCTGGCAAGCGCCCATGAGGCCCACCTGACCGGCCTGGCGGTGGCCGAGCCGCTGGCCGCCCACGCCGAATACCTGCCGCCCGAGGCGCTGGATCGCTACCGCGAGGCCTGGCAGACCCGTAACGCCGGGCTGGCGGCGATCTTTGAGTCCGAGGTGGCGCATCAGGCGCTCAGCACCGAATGGCGCTCGGTGGAGGATCTGCGCGTTGACCGCAGCACCGTGGATGTCGTCGCCCAGCAGGCGCGCTATTCCGATCTGCTGGTGCTGGGCCAGGTCGACCCGGATCGGCCCGCCGACCTGGTGCCGGCCGATCTGCCCGGCCAGGCCGCGGTCATGGCCGGGCGTCCGGTGCTGGCGCTGCCCTATGCCTGGCAGCGGCGTCCGGTGGGGCAGCGGGTGATCGTCGGCTGGGATGGCGGTCGCGAATCGGCCCGGGCGGTCAGTGATGCCCTGCCCCTGCTGTGCCGGGCCGACGAGGTGCAGGTGGCGGTGATCGGCACCGAGGCGCCGGGCCTGCGCGGGGCGGGGACCGATCTGCCCGGGGCCGATGTCGCCGCCTACCTGGCCCGGCACGGTGTGCGGGTGACCGCGACCCACCAGGGCAGTGTCGACATCCCCGTGGCCGACGCCCTGCTGTCGGCGGCCGCCGACGCCGATGCCGATCTGCTGGTGATGGGGGCGTACGGACGCTCGCGGTTCCGGGAGATGGTCATGGGCGGGACCACCCGCCGGATCCTGGGCGAAATGACCCTGCCGGTGCTGCTCTCGCACTGACGCGGCGTCAGCGTCAGCCAAGCACGGTGGCGGCCGTGCTGAGGGCCAGGAACACCAGCACCGCCCCGGTCAGCCGCTCGATCCAGACCCGCCGGCGCCGCAGCCAGGCGGCACCGCCGCTGGCGGACAGACCCGTCGCCACCAGCGCATACCAGCCGGCATCCACCACGGTGGCGGTGCCGGCCAGCAGGGCGACGGTCGGCGCACCGGCGCCGGGCGTGACGAACTGGCTGAACAGGGCCAGAAAGAACACCGCGATCTTGGGGTTGAGCAGCGCCATGGTCAGGCCATCGCGGGCCGCCGCCACGCCGCGCCCGGGCATGACATCGGCGGGGGCGGGCTGGGCACCCGCTTCGGCGGCCGGGTGGCCCGCGCGCATGGCACTGGCCCCCAGCCACAGCAGATAGCCGGCGCCCGCCAGGGTGATCGCGCTGTGCAGGGTCTCATGGGTGGCGATGACTGCCGCCAGCCCCAGCGCCGTCGCCAGGGCATAGACGCCGACGCCCAGGCCGTGACTGACGGCGGTGATCAGCCCCGCGCCGCGTCCGCGGTTGACCGTGTTGCGGATGACCAGCGCCAGGCTGGGGCCCGGTGACACGGCGCCGAGCAAGCAGATGGCAAGCAGTGACAGCCAGGCGCTGACGGTCATGGGGCCGCCGGCGGAGTCAGTCCCGCTGGGCGGTCATGGTCAGCGAGACCGAATCGGCGAAGCGCAGGGCGTGGGGCTTGTCGACCTCGACCTCGGCGTACTGCACGGCCGTGTGCGCCATGATCAGCTCGACCAGGTCGTTGACCAGCTTTTCGAGCAGCAGAAACCGGTTGTCCTCGATATGGGCGATGATCTGCTTGGTGATGGTCTTATAGTCCAGTGCCTCGTCCACCACATCGCCGCGCGCGGCGGCGAGGGCGTCGTAGTCGATGCGCAGGTTGACGACCACATCCTGGCGCTTGCGCTGCTCCTCGTCGTTGAAGCCGACGAACGTGCGCAGCCGCAGGTCCTTGACCCGGATGCGCGACAGGGGCCGCTGGATACCGCCGCTCATGCCGGCCGGCGACGGATGAGCTGGAGGAATTCGTTGCGCGCCGAGACCGACTCGCGGAATGTGCCGAGCATCACCGAGGAGCTCATCTCAGCGTTCTGCTTGCTCACCCCGCGCATCATCATGCACATGTGCTGGGCGTCCATCTGCACGGCCACGCCGCGCGCCTGGGTGACCTGCTGGATGGCCTCGGCCACCTCGCGGGCGAGGTTTTCCTGGATCTGCAGGCGGCGGGCGTACATGTCGACGACGCGGGCGATCTTCGACAGGCCGATGACCCGGCCGTCGGGGATGTAACCGACCTGGGCGTGGCCGAAGAAGGGCAGGACGTGATGCTCGCAGAGCGAGTAGAATTCGATGTCACGAACAATGACCATTTCGTCATTGTCGGATTCGAACATTGCACCGTTGACCAGCTCGTCGAGCGACTGGTGATAGCCCTGGGTGAGGTACTCCATGGCCCGGGCCGCGCGATAGGGCGTCTTCTCCAGGCCGCCACGGCTCGGGTCCTCACCCAGGCCCGTGATGATCTGCTCGAAATGGTGGTCGAGATCCGGATTCATCAACGATCTCCGTTGGAATGAAAGTCTTGGGGTTGTAACGGCGGGTCGGACAGAACTTTTACACAGATGTTTCAGAAATTCGAGCGATAGGGCACCGATAGATGCGATTGATGGCGTTAATGAGGTGGCTGCCCTGGCGCTGGGTGGTGCGCCGGGCGGCCCGATCGCAGGGGTTCATGGACCCGCTGGCGGTGATGGCGCGGCTGCGGCGCTTCGGCCAGCCCTCGGAGGTGGCCGAGCCCATCGAGCTGCTGCGCGCCGGAATGATCTTTCATGCCCGGGGACTGATCAACACGCGGGTCATCCAGCACAACCTGGACTGGATCTGGCCGTACTGGATCGAGCAGCAGTTCGACCCGCACAGCCCGGCGTTTCTGCCCCGGGCGTTCAGCATCACCCACGTCAATCTCACCCACCGCAACTGGACCGCGGTGGGCCGGCCGGACTGCGCCGCGCTGCCCATCATTGACCCGCGCGGGCTGGTGACACCGCTCATCGACGGCGGCTCGGTGGATGCCTGGGTGCGGGGGGCCGATGGCGAGTGGCTGATCCCCTCGCGTCTGCCCGCCGTCGATCAGCGGCTGGACCGCGGCGACGATGACCTGAGCGTGACCACCACCGCCGAGACCGGCGGCCTGCAACTGGTGAGCCGCGCCCGGGTGGTGGCCGCCGGCGATGGCCATCGCCTGGAGTGTCGCTACACCGCCACCGCCGCGGCGGGTGGGCGCCTGGCGCTGGCGCTGCGCCCCTATAACCCCGAGGGCATCAGCTTTATCCAGCGGCTTGACCAGGCACCGGGCGAGTCGCCGGCGGCCGCGTGGCAGTGGCGGGTGTTTGACGAGCAGCATGTGATGCAGCCGGCGCGGTTCGACTTTGATACCCGCCCCGAGCGCATCGATACCTCTGATTACGAGTCAGGGGATGTCGCCCAGCGGCTTGCCGGTGAGCCGGCCGATGGCGGTGATGGCGGCGTCACCCCCGCGCGTCTCGACTGCGACACCGGGCTGCTGACCGCTGCGGCGCAGTTCGATCTGGCGCCCGGGGAGTCGCGCAGTGTGACCCTGTCGGTGCCGCTGCCCGAGCCCGCCGATCCGGTGGGCCCGGCCTCGTGGGCCGAGGCGCTGGCCCCGGCGGCGCAACTGGATGTGCCGGATGCGGACTATCAGGCGCTCTACGACACGGCGCTGCGCACGCTGCTGCTGCACTCCGTCGAAGACATCTACCCGGGGCCCTATACCTATAAGCGCTTCTGGTTCAGGGATGCGGCGTTCATCATCCATGGGCTGTTCAACGCCGGGCTGCTCGAGCGTGGACGCCGCTCGCTGGCCCGCTTTCCGGGGCGCCAGACCCGTGCCACCGGCTATTTCCACAGCCAGGAGGGCGAGTGGGATTCGAATGGCCAGGCGCTCTGGATCATCGCCCGCCACCATGCCCTGACCGGCGAGTGGCCGCCGGGCGCGGATCGCGATGAGTGGCTGCGGGTGATCCGGCGCGGTGTCCAGTGGGTGGCGCGCAAGCGGCTGCCAGCGGACAGCGACCGGCCCGAGGCCGGGTTGCTGCCGGCGGGCTTCAGCGCCGAGCATCTCGGCCCCAACGACTATTACTACTGGGACGATCAGTGGGCCCATGGCGGTCTGCGGGCGGTGGCCGGGCGGCTGCGCGCCGACGGCGAACCGGCGCTGGCCGATTGGGTGGACGACGAGGCGGCCGATCTGGCGGCGAGCCTCGAGCGGGCCTACGCCGCCGATGGCGAGCGACTGGGCCGGCCGGTGATGCCGGCCTCGCCCCGGCGGCGCATGGATGCCGGGGCGATCGGCTCGATTGCCGCGGGGTTTCCGCTGCAGACCCTGGCCGCAGACGATGCCCGTCTGCTGGGCACGGTCGGGTATCTGCTGGACGCGCATCGCGTCAACGGCGGTTTTTTCCAGGAAATGATCCACTCCGGCGTCAATGCCTATCTGACCCTGCACCTGGCGCAGGTGCTGCTGCGGGCCGGCGACGCTGATGGCCTCGCATTGATGGACGCGGTGGCCCGACTGGCGAGCCCCACCGGGCAGTGGCCCGAGGCCATCCACCCGCGCACCGATGGCGGCTGCATGGGGGATGGCCAGCACGTCTGGGCGGCGGCCGAATGGGTGTCGATGATGCGCAACGCGTTCGTCCGCGAGGAAGGCGATGGCCTGGTACTCGGCGCCGGTATCCAGCCGCGCTGGCTGGCCGCGCGGACCGGATTCGGCTTCGGACCCACGCCCACGGCGTTCGGCAGCGTCCGGGTGCGCTTTGAACCAACGCCCGAGGGGCATCGTGTCGACTGGCGGATCGATGGCCCCGGGCCGGCCTGCATCCGCCTGGCGGTGCCGGGGCAGCCGCCGATCGACCGCGCCGGCGACTGCCGGTCGCTGGAAATGCCGGAGGCACCGGCATGAACATCGTCATGATGACCAACACCTACACCCCGCATGTCGGTGGCGTGGCCCGGTCCGTCTCGGCCCTCACCGAGGGCTGCCGCGACCGCGGGCACCGGGTGCTGGTGGTGGCGCCGGTGTTCCCCGATACCCCGGCGGACGAGCCCGATGTGGTGCGCATCCCCGCCATCCAGAACTTCAATGGCAGTGACTTTTCGGTGGTGCTGCCGGTGCCGGGTAAGCTCGATGAGGCCCTGGATGCCTTCGAGCCCGACATCATTCATGCCCACCACCCGTTCCTGATCGGCTCCACCGCGCTGCGCGTGGCGGCACGGCGGGCCTGCCCGCTGGTGTTCACCCATCACACGCTCTACGAGGCCTATACCCACTACGTCCCCGGCGATTCCACGGCGCTCAAGCGTTTTGTCGTCGAGCTGTCCACGAGCTATGCCAACAGCGCCGATCAGGTGTTCGCCCCCAGCGAGAGCGTGGCGGATCTGCTGCGCGAGCGTGGGGTGGAGTCGCCGCTGGCGGTGGTGCCCACCGGCATCGACCGGGCGGCGTTCAGCGGCGGTGATGCCCATGCCGGCCGCCAGCGTCTGGGCATTGATCCGCAGGCGCGGGTCATCGGCCATGTCGGCCGGCTGGCCGAGGAGAAGAACCTGGATTATCTGGCCCGGGCGTTGGTCGAGGCCGCCCGGCAGGACCCGGCGGTGATCTGCCTGGTGGTGGGCGACGGGCCGGCCGGCGCCGACATCGATGCCCGCTTTGCCGCCGCCGGCCTGGCCGATCGGCTGGTGCGCCCCGGCGCGCTGGCCCTGCCGGCGCTGGCCGATGCCTATGCGGCGATGGATGTGTTCGGCTTTGCCTCGTTCACCGAGACCCAGGGCCTGGTGCTGGCCGAGGCCATGACCGCCGGGGTGCCGGTGGTGGCGTTGGATGCATCGGGTGCACGTGAGGTGGTGAAGGGGGATAATGGCCGATTACTGGATGACGATGCCCCGCCGGCGGCGTTTGCCGAGGCGTTGCTGGGCATGCTGTCACTGAGTGGAGGGGCCCGGGCGCGGATGCGTCAGGCGCTGGCCGAAACGGCGGATGCGTATTCGCTGTCAAGCTGTGTCGACCGGGCGCTGGCGCTCTACGCGGGTTGCCGGGCCGAGCGGCCCGACCGGCCCGTGGCGTTCCGTGACGAAGCGCGCGCGGCCTGGCAGCGGAGCCTTCGCCGTGTGCACGCGGAATGGACCGTGATCCGCGGCATGGCGCGGGCGGCCGGCAAGGCGCTGGGGCCGGATAACGACCCCGACGAACTTTTCTGAGACAACAAGAGGATCAAGGGTATGAGCCGTATTCTGGTGGTTTATTACAGCACCTGGGGGCATGTCGAGACGATGGCCGGTGCCATTGCCGAGGGCGCACGATCGGTGGAGGGCGCCGAGGTGGTCGTCAAGCGGGTGCCCGAGCTCATGCCCGAGGACGTGGCCCGGGCGGCCGGCGCCAAGCTCGATCAGGCCGCGCCGCTGGCAAGCCCGGATGAGCTGGCCGACTACGATGCCATCCTGTTCGGAACCCCGACACGGTTTGGCAACATGGCCGCGCAGATGCGCAACTTCCTCGATCAGACCGGTTCGCTGTGGGCCGGCGGCAAGCTGATCGGCAAGGTGGGCAGCGTTTTCGCCAGCACCGGCAGCCAGCATGGCGGTCAGGAGACCACGCTGACCTCGTTCCACACGACGCTGTTCCACCAGGGCATGGTGGTGGTGGGTGTGCCCTACTCCTGCCCGGCGCTGACCACCATGGACGAGATCACCGGCGGCACGCCCTACGGCGCGACCACGCTTTCCGATGGCGATGGCAGCCGCCAGCCGAGTGACAACGAACTCGAGATCGCCCGTTTTCAGGGGCGCCATGTGGCGGAAATCGCCGGGCGTCTCGCGACTTAGGAGCCAGTGCAATGGGATTGCTCGTAGACGGCGTCTGGCACGACCAGTGGTATGACACCGAATCCACCGGCGGGCGCTTCGAGCGGCCCGAGACGGTGTTCCGCAACCCGATCGATCCGCAGGGCGATCACCCGCCGGAATCGGGCCGCTATCATCTCTATGTGTCGCTGGCCTGCCCGTGGGCGCATCGCGCGCTGATCGTCCGCCGGCTGAAAGGCCTCGAGCCGCATATCGGGGTCTCGGTGGTGCATCCCTACATGGGCAGCGGCGGCTGGCATTTCGATGACAGCTACCCCGGGGCCACCGCCGATGCGCTGTTCGGCCTGGAGTATCTGCATCAGATCTATCAGAAGGCCGATCCGCACTACACCGGCCGGGTCACGGTGCCGGCGCTCTGGGACCGGCAGCGTGAAACGCTGGTCAACAACGAGTCGGCGGATCTGGTGCGTATTTTCAACCACGCCTTCAATGATCTGCCGGGGGTGGCCGACGATCTGGATCTCTACCCCGCCGATCGGGCCGAGACCATCGACGCCCTCAACGCGCAGATCTATCACGCCGTCAACAATGGCGTGTACAAGGCGGGCTTCGCCACCGCCCAGACGGCCTATGAACAGGCCGTGAGCGAGCTTTTTGCCGCCCTCGACGAGCTCGAGGCCCGGCTGGGCGATCAGCGCTACCTGGCCGGCGACGCCATCACCGAGGCCGACTGGCGGCTGTTCACCACGCTGGTGCGCTTTGACCCGGTGTATGTGGGGCACTTCAAGTGCAACCTGCGCCGCATCGACGACTATCCGCACCTCAGTGGCTATCTGCGCGATCTCTACCAGCAGCCGGGCATCGCCGGGACGGTGAGCATTGACCACATCAAGCGGCACTATTACACCAGCCACCCGATGATCAATCCCACCGGCATCATCCCGGCCGGTCCGGTGATCGACCTGGACGCGCCGCATGGCCGTTGAGTCCAGCGCCCGCGAGACCGGTCAGGCCCGCCTGCCGACGCGCTGGGGGACGTTCCGCATCCACGGTTTTCAGGCCGACAACGGCGGCGAGCATGTGGCGCTGGTGATGGGGGATCCGGCCGCGGCTGAGGCGTCGCTGGTGCGCGTGCACTCGGAGTGCCTGACCGGCGATGCCCTGTTCAGCCAGCGCTGTGACTGTGGCCCCCAGCTTGAGGCGGCCATGCAGCGGATCGGCGAGGCCGGCGAGGGCGTGCTGGTGTACCTGCGCCAGGAGGGCCGGGGCATCGGCCTGCTCAACAAGATCCGCGCCTATGGCGTTCAGGATGAGGCCGGCGCGGATACCGTCGAGGCCAACGAGGTGCTGGGCTTTGCCGCCGATGCCCGCGATTATGGCGTGGCCGCCTCCATGCTCGGCGCGCTGGGCGTGACAGCGGTGCGGCTGATGACCAACAACCCGGCCAAGGTCGAGGGCCTTGAGGCCGCCGGCGTGCGGGTGATCGAGCGGCTGCCGCTGCTGGCCGGGCGCAATCCCCACAATCACGCCTATCTCGAGACCAAGGCGGCCAAGTTCGGGCATCACTTCGAGCCATGAACCTTCGGTCGTATCTCCTTGCCCTGGCGGCGGCGCTGGTCGTCGGCACCTGGATGCTGAGCGGCCGGATCGGCGAGCGTGCCGATGCACCGTCCGCTGAGCGTGATGCCGGGGCGGCGGCGCCGGTCATGGACGTGGCGGTCACCGAGCTTGAGGCCGAGCGCGTCGAGCGCTTTCTCGAGAGTCAGGGGGATACCGTGGCTGACCGCGATGTCCAGTTGCGTGCTGAAACCGGTGGCCAGGTGGCGGCGGTGCAGGTCGAAGCCGGTGACACCGTCGCCCCGGGGGATCCCATCGTCGAGCTGGCCATGGGCGATCGCGAAGCCCGCCGTACCGAGGCACAGGCCCGGGTTGACCAGGCCGAGGCGGATTTCGAGGCCGCCCGGCAGCTCTCGGGCGATGGCTTTCAGTCGCAGATCGCCGTCACCGAGGCGCGCGCGGCGCTGGAATCGGCCCGCGCCCGGCGCGCCGCCATCGAAGAGGAAATCGACAACACCCGCATCACGGCACCCATCGCCGGTCAGGTGGAATCGCGTGGTGTGGACACCGGCGACTATCTGGCCGCCGGCGAGCAGGTGGTGCGGATCATCGATGTCGACCCGCTGGTCGCCATCGGCCATGTCGCTCAGCAGTCCATCCGCCAGGTCGAAACCGGGCGCGAGGTGCGCATCGAACTGGCCACCGGCGACACCCTGACCGGCACGGTGCGGCGCATCGGCAACGCCGCCGAGGCGGGCTCGCGCACCTTTCGGGTCGAAGTCGAGGCGGCCAACCCCGACGGTCTGCCGGCGGGCGTCAGCGCCACGCTGCGCATCCCGCTGGAGACGGTGCGCGCGCATTTCCTGAGTCCGGCCTGGCTGGCGCTGGCGGCGTCGGGCGAGGTCGGCGTGAAGACCGTCGACGACGCCGATCAGGTGGCCTTTGCCCCGGTGGATATCGTGCGCACCGAGCGCGACGGCGTCTGGGTGACCGGGCTGCCGGATCGGGTGCGCCTGATCACCGTGGGGCAGGGCTTTGTCCGCCCCGGCGACACCGTGAACCCGGTCGCGGCCGACGCCTCCGCCAACGGCGGCTGAACCGATGCGCGCGCTGATTGATGCCGCGTTAAGCCGCAGCCGTTCGGTCACGCTGGTCCTGCTGCTGATTGTGGTCATGGGGGCCGTGGCCTACCAGACCATCCCCAAGGAGGCGGAGCCCGACGTCAATATCCCGGTGGTCTATGTCTCGATGGCCTACGAGGGGATCTCGCCCGAGGACGCCGAGCGGCTGCTGGTGCGCCCCATGGAGCGCGAGCTCGCGGGCATCGAGGGGCTCGATCAGATCAAGGGGACCGCCACCGAGGGGTTTGCCTCGGTGCTGCTGGAATTCGATGCCGGCTTTGACGCCGACCGGGCCCTGGACGACGTGCGTGAGGGGGTGGATATCGCCCGCTCCGAGCTGCCGCAGGGTGCGGAGGAACCGCGTGTCGACGAGGTCAACGTGGCACTGTTTCCGGTGCTGACCGTGGCGCTGTCCGGGGCGGTCCCCGAGCGCGCGCTGATCGATACCGCCGAGGCCCTGCAGGATCGCATCGAATCGCTGCCCGGGGTGCTCGAGGCCGACATTGGTGGCAATCGCGAAGAGCTGCTCGAGGTGTCGGTGGACGACCGGGTCATGCAGACCTATGACGTCTCCTACGCCGATCTGTTCGCCCGGGTGGAGCGCAATAACCGGCTGATCGCCGCGGGCGCACTGGACACCGGCGCCGGGCGGTTATCCGTGAAGGTCCCCGGCGTCATCCAGGACATGGACGACGTCCTCGGCCTGCCGGTCAAGGTGACCGATGATCGGGTGGTCACCTTCGGTGATGTGGCGAGCGTGCGGCGTACCTTCAAGGACGTCGACGAGTTTGCCCGGGTCAACGGCGAGCCGGCGGTCACGCTGGAGGTCTCCAAGCGGGTCGGCGCCAACATCATCGAGGTCAACAACCGCATCCGCGGGATCGTCGCGGCCGAGCGCGGCAACTGGCCGGCGGCCATGCAGGTGACCTATCTGCAGGATCGCTCCGAGGATATCCGCACCATGCTGCGGGATCTGCAGAACAACGTGCTGACCGCGGTGGTGCTGGTGATGATCGTGGTGGTGGCGGTCATGGGCTGGCGGCCGGCGCTGCTGGTGGGCCTGGCCATCCCGGGCTCGTTTCTGGCCGGCATTCTCGTGATCAATGCCATGGGCTACACGCTGAACATCGTCGTGCTGTTCAGCCTGATCCTGGTGGTGGGCATGCTGGTGGATGCGGCCATCGTGGTGGTGGAGCTTGCCGAACGCCGCCTGGCCGAGGGGGCGTCGCCGCGTGAGGCCTATCGCTACGGCGCCTGGCGCATGAGCTGGCCGATCATCGCCGCCACCATCACGACGCTGTCGGTGTTCGTGCCGCTGCTGTTCTGGGGCGGGCTGGTCGGTCAGTTCATGAAGTACCTGCCCATTACGGTGATCGTGACGCTGACCGCCTCGCTGGCGATGGCGCTGGTGTTCATCCCCGTGCTGGGTGGCTGGCTGGGCCGGCGCGAGGCGCATCCCGGCGGGCATCATCGCCGCATTGAGATCGCCGAGACGGGTGATCTTGACACCCTGGGCGGGGTGGCCGGCGGCTATCATCGGCTGCTGCGCGGGGCACTGCGCATGCCGGGCACGGTGCTGCTGGTGATTCTGGCGGTGGTGGTCTCGACGTGGATCGCCTATGGCCGCTTCGGCGTCGGCGTGGAGTTCTTCCCCGCCACCGAGCCCGACTATGCCCGCGTGCAGGTCCAGGCCCGGGGGGATCTGTCGATCCATGAAAAGGACGCGCTGGTGCAGACGGTGGAGGCGCGTCTGGCCGGGTTCGACGAGGTCGACTTCGCCTATGCCCGCACCTTCGCCGATCCCACCCGCACCGGCGGGCAGTCGCTGGCCCGCGATGCCATCGGCGTGGTGCAACTGGAATTCATCGACTGGACCCGGCGCCGACCGGCGACGGCGATCATTGAGGACATCCGCGCCGCGCTTGCCGATATCCCCGGCATCCGCATCCAGATCGCCGAGCAGACCCAGGGACCGGGTCAGGCGAAACCGGTGGAGCTGCAGGTCTCGGGCGATAAGGATCGGCTCGCGGCCGGGGTCGAGGCGCTGCGCGAGCGCATGCACCGGTTGGGGGGCTTTGCCGATGTCGAAGACAACCGCCCGCTGCCGGGCATCGAGTGGGCCCTGCGCGTGGACCGCGAACGGGCGGCCCGATACGACGCCGATGTCCAGCGCGTGGGCAATGCCGTGCAGTTGGTGACCAACGGGATACTGATCGCCGACTATCGCCCGGACGACGCCGATGACGAGGTGGACATCCGCGTGCGCTACCCGCTTGAGGATCGCAGCCTCGGCAGTCTGGGCGAGCTGCGGGTGCCGACGCGCCACGGCCAGGTCCCGGTGAGCCATTTCGTCGACTTTGAGCCCACCCCCCGGACCGGCACGCTGGAGCGGATCGACCGCCAGCGCGTGCTGACCGTCAATGCCGATGTCGAGGCGGGCCGGCTGGTGGATGACCGGGTCGCGGCGCTGCGCGCATCGATTGCCGAGGATCCGCTGCCGGCCGGCGTCAGCGTGGCGTTCAAGGGCGAGGACGAGGACCAGCGCGAGGCGCAGTCGTTCCTGTCGACGGCCTTTGTGGTGGCGATCGCGCTGATGTGCATCATCCTGCTCACGCAGTTCAATAGTCTCTATCAGACGCTGCTGGTGCTCTCGGCCATCGTGCTGTCCAGCGCCGGGGTGCTGCTGGGGCTGATGGTCACCCAGCGGCCGTTCGGCATTGTCATGGGCGGGGTGGGCGCAATCGCCCTGGCCGGCATTGTGGTGAACAACAACATCGTGCTCATCGACACCTACAATGGCCTGCGGGCCGACGGCCTGCCGGTGCGCGAGGCCATTCAGCGGACCGCCGTGCAGCGTCTGCGCCCGGTGCTGCTCACCTCGGTGACCACGGTGCTGGCGCTGATGCCCATGGTGCTCAAGCTCAACGTCGATCTGCTGGGCCGCCGCATCGAGTTCAACGCGCCGTCCACCCAGTGGTGGGCGGAGCTCTCGGCCACCATTGCCGGTGGCCTCACGTTTGCCACGGTGCTTACTCTGGTGCTGACGCCGTGTCTGCTGATGCTCGGGCATAATGTGCATCAGGCCGTATCCAACCGGGGGGTAGGCAGCCCATGAAACTGTTCACATCACCGACCTCACCGTACGCCCGCCTGGTGCGGGTGACGCTGCTGGAAAAGCAGCTCCAGGATCGGGTGGACTATCGCTTCGTCGATCCCTGGGCGTCGCCGGCGGAGCTGGTCGCGGTCAACACCCACTCGCGCGTCCCCACGCTGGTCATGCCCAGTGGTCAGGTGCTGTGCGAGGCGGCGGTGATCGCGCTGTTCCTCGAGCGCCGCTACCCCGAGCCGCGCCTGATGCCGCGCGATGCCGTGGAGTCGGTGCATGCGCGGCTGGGTCAGGCGATTGGCTGCATCGACAATGGGGCCGGCGTGATCACGGAGCGCCGTCATGGCGATCCCCACACTCCGCTGGCGCGGCGGCGCTTTGACGCCCTGGAGCGCGCCGCCAACGCATTGGCGGTGGGTATCGAGGGGCAGGCGCCGGCGGAGGATCCCGATCTTGGGGATCTGGCGACGGCGGTGGCCCTGGCCTGGGTGGATTTTCGCTTTGGCGGCGAGATCCCCTGGCGGGCGGCACAGCCGGCGGCCGGCGAGTGGCTCGCGCGCATGCTGGAGCGGCCCTCGTTCACGGCAACGCCGCCGCCGGCGGCCTGAGGGCGCCGGGATGGCATCCGCCCGTCAGCAGGCGTTCAGTGATGGCCTGAAGGCCGTCGCGCCCATGGTCGCCGCGATCGTTCCGTTCGGGGTGACCGCGGGGGTGGCGGGTCTGGATGCCGGGCTGGGCGCGGCGCTGACCCTGGGGATGTCGCTGATCGTGTTCGCCGGCGCCTCGCAGCTCGCGAGCATTCAGTTGATCGACGCCGGTGCCGCGGCGCCGCTGGTGGTGCTGACCGCGCTCATCATCAATCTGCGCATGCTGATGTACAGCGCCCATCTGGCGCCGCATTTCCGGCATGTGGGGGCGGGCAGTCGATCGCTGATGGCCTATATCCTCACCGATCAGGCCTATGCGCTGACCATCTCCCGGGTCATGACCCGCGGCGGCGAGCGCTTCAATCACTGGTTCTATTTTGGGGTGGCGCTGCCGCTGTGGGGGGTCTGGCAGCTTGCCACGGCCTTTGGCTACTGGGCGGGGACGGCGATGCCGCCGGCCTGGGAGCTGGGCTTCATCGTGCCGCTGATCTTTCTGGCGCTGCTGGTGATGTCGATCAGCAGCCGCCCCGGCGTCATCGCCGCGCTGGTGGCCGGCTCCCTGTCGGTGCTGGGGCGTGATCTGCCCGCGGGGCTGGGGCTGACGCTGGCTTCGCTCGCCGGGATCGTCGCCGGCGTCGTGGCCGAGGGGTGGCGTCGTGGTTGATCCGCTGTGGTGGATGGTGGCGGCGATCGGCGTCGGCACGTTCATCTGGCGCGGCGCCTTTCTGGTGTTCGGTCACGGGCTGCAGATGCCCGATCTGGTGCGTCGCGGCCTCAGCTATGTGCCGCCGGCGGTGTTCGCCGCGCTGGTCCTGCCGGGGCTGGTGCAGTGGCAGGGGGACGGCAGTGTCGACGCACCACGGCTGCTGGCCGGGTTGGTGGCCGGGGGAGTGGCCTGGAAAACCCAGGCCACCCTGCCGACCCTGATCCTGGGCATGATCGCCCTGTGGAGCCTGCGCGCGCTACTCCCCGCCTAGCGGGCCCGGGGCAGTCCGTAGCGGCGGGCCTGGCGCTCGGCGAGCTGCTCGCGCAGGCCTGCGACCATCGACTGGCAGGCGCCGCTGCGATAGGCGCTGTGAATGATCTCGGCCTGGCGAAGGGCCGCTGCGGGGTCGACCTCTCGATTGCTGCGAATGTGCATGGTTGATCTCCTGGGCTATGGTGACGTTGTATTGGATTGTATGCTGTTCCTCGTAAGAGGTAATAATCCGAAACAGCATTTCATTAGTGACGGACAGGAATAGGTAAGCGATGGATCGGGCGGCGGAAATGCACATGTTCGTGCGGGCGGTGGACCGGGGCAGCTTTTCGTCGGCGGCCCGCGATCTCGACCTCACGCCGTCGGCGGTCAGCAAGCAGATCCGGCGTCTCGAGGACCGGCTGGGCGTGCGGCTTTTCAACCGCACCACCCGGCGGGTCAGCCTGACCGAGGTGGGGCATGCCTATTACGAGCGCTGCGCGCGGATCATCCAGGAGATCGAGGAGGCCGAAGAGGCGGTCACGGCGCTGAACGAGAACCCTCGGGGGACGTTGAGGGTGGCGGCCACGGTGGCCTTCGGCCGGGTCGAGGTGCTGCCCCGCATCCAGGACTTTCTCGAGCGCTATCCCGAGCTCAACATCGAGTTCGAGCTGACCGACCGCCAGGTGGACCTGATCGAGGAAGGCATCGATGTGGCCATCCAGTGGCGCGAGCAGATGGATGACCCGTCACTGATCGCCCGCCGGCTGTGCGTCAATCGTCGGATCATCTGCGCATCGCCGCACTACATCGAGCAGCACGGGGCGCCGGCGACGCCGGAGGAGTTGCTCTCACACAACTGCCTGACGCTCTACGAGGTCTCGCAGTTCAACGACTGGGCCTTTGAGGATCCGGTGCAGGGGTATCGGACCCTGCATGTCGGCGGGAACTTCCGCGCCAACACCGCCGACGCCCTGTACGAGGCGGCGCTGGCCGGGGTGGGTCTGGCGCGGCTGTCCACCTGGCTGGTGATGCCCGCCATCCGGCGCGGCGACCTGGTGCCGGTGCTGCCGCAGTATCCCCACGAGCGCTCGGCGTATTTTCTGCTCTATCCCCACCGCCGGCATCTGTCGCGCAAGGTCCGGGCGTTCGTCGACTTCCTCGTCGAGGTGTTCACGCCGGTCCCGCCGTGGGAACGCGAGGGCATTGAGTTTACCGAGGCGGAATGGCGCGAGCGCATCGAGCGCGGCTGATCAGGCCGGCGGCGCGGGCCCGTTCAGCAGGATGACGCCGATGTTGAGATACCCGGCGTAGGTCACCCACACCAGATAGGGCGCCAGCAGCCACGCCGCCGGCGGGTGCACCCGGCGAAAGCGCAGCATGGTCAGCGCGATGAGCGCCCAGAGCACCACCAGGTCCACGAGTGCCAGATCCGGGCGATGCCACTGAAAGAACAGGATGCTCCACAGGCCGTTGGCGCCCAGTTGGGCGATGAACGGGATGAGCACGGCAAGGCCCGCCAGCAGCCCGATCCGTCGCCAGACCTGCCAGGCCGCGGCGATCATCAGCCCATAGAGCAGCGTCCAGGCGATCGGGAAGAGCAGGTCCGGCGGGGTCATCGGCGGCTTGTCGAGCGCCGCGTACCAGGCCCCGGGCGGGCTGAGGATGCCGCCCATCGCGGTCACCACCACCAGCAGTGTCCAGCCGGCCAGGCCCCACCGGTCGCGGCGCCGGTCATCCATGGGCCGTGCGCCGGCCGCCGGCATTACCAGCTCCCCATGTTGGCCATGGAGGCCCAGGGTTCCTGCGCGGGCAGCGCGTCGCCACTCTGCAGCAGCTCCACCGAGATGCCGTCGGGGGATTTGACGAACGCCATGTGCCCGTCGCGCGGCGGCCGGTTGATGGTCACGCCATTGTCCATGAGGTGTTGGCAGGTGGCGTAGATGTCGTCGACGCGATAGGCCAGATGACCGAAATTACGGCCGCCGGTGTAGGTCTCCGGGTCCCAGTTGTAGGTCAGCTCGAGCATCGGCGCCCGATCGCTGGAGCGGGCCCGGTCACGGTCGGCCGGCGCGGCCAGGAAGATCAGGGTGAAACGCCCCTTTTCGCTGTCCTGACGGCTGATCTCCTCGAGGCCGAGCAGGTCGCAGTAAAACCGCAGCGACGCATCGATGTCACTGATTCGGACCATTGTGTGCAGATACTGCATCCATCCTCCGGCAACGGCATTGAATACCGCCATAGTAGCGTTTTCAGCGCCCGGTCGTCAGGGTCCGACGGACCGCGTCGTGCCAGCCCTCAACGATGTGTTCCCGGGCCTGGTGGGAAATGGCCGGCTTGAACCGATCATCCAGCGACCACTGCGACTCGAGGCTCTCCAGCGACTGGTACAGGCCGTGCTGCAGCCCGGCCAGATAGGCGGCCCCCAGCGCGGTGGTCTCGATCACCTTCGGGCGCTCGACATCCAGCCCGGTCAGGTCCGCGAGCCGCTGCAGCAGCCAGTTGTTGGCCACCATGCCACCGTCGACACGCAGGGTGGCCTGCTTGGTCTGCGAGTCATCCGCCATGGCCTCGAGCAGGTCGCCGGTCTGCAGGCAGACCGAGTCCAGTGCCGCGTGGACGAACTCGGCGACACCGGTATTGCGGGTCAGGCCAAAGATCGCGCCCCGGGCGTTGGGATCCCACCACGGCGCGCCCAGACCGGTGAAGGCCGGCACCATGTACAGGCCCTCGGCCTCGGCATCATTGGCCAGGCCCTCGCTCTGCGAGGCGTGAGCGATGATGCCCAGCTCGTCGCGCAACCACTGGATGGCGGCCCCGGCGATGAAGATCGCGCCTTCGAGGGCATAGGTGGGTTGGCCGTTGATGCGATAGGCCGTGGTAGTCAGCATGCGGTTCTGCGACGGCACGGCGGTATCGCCGGTGTTCATCAGTGCAAAGCAGCCGGTGCCGTAGGTGCTCTTGATCATCCCCGGCCGGAAGCAGCACTGGCCGACCACCGCGGCGTGCTGGTCACCGGCGATGCCCTCGACGGGCAGGGCGCTGCCGAACAGCTCGGGGTCGGTGGTGCCGAAGTCATCGGCGCTGTCGAGCACCTCGGGGAGGATCGCGGCGGGAATGTCGAACAGGCTGAGCAGCTCGTCGTCCCAGGCCTGACGGTGGATGTTGAACAGCAGTGTGCGACTGGCGTTGGTGGCATCGGTGGCATGGCTGCGGCCGCCGGTCAGCCGCCAGAGCAGCCAGGTGTCGACGGTGCCGAAGGCCAGCTCGCCCTTCCGCGCCCGTTCCCGCGCGCCGCGCACATTATCGAGGATCCAGGCGATCTTGGTGGCGGCGAAGTACGGATCGAGCAGCAGCCCGGTGCGCTCGGCGACCATCGCCTCGTGGCCGGCGGCCTTCAGTGCGGCGCAGCGCTCGGCGGTGCGGCGGTCCTGCCAGACAATGGCATTGTGCACCGGCTCGCCGGTGCGCCGGTCCCAGACGATGGTGGTCTCGCGCTGGTTGGTGATGCCGATGGTGCAGGCATGGACGCCGGCGGCCTTGGCCGCCTTGAGGGCCCGGCGGCTGGTATCGAGGGTGGTGTCGATCAGATCCTGGGGCTCGTGCTCCACCCAGCCGCTGTGCGGGTAGTGCTGGGAGAATTCCTCCTGGGCGGTCGCCACGATGTGGCCTTCGAGATCGAAAACGATGGCCCGTGAGCTGGTTGTCCCCTGATCAATGGCCAGTATGCCGTTATTATCGGCCATGCCGCTCTCCTCGATATGATTGCGCCTTTCTGATTAGGCGGTATGATCGAGTGCAGAAGAAAAATGTCAAGTTTGGTGCTCGAAACCGAACGGAGGAGGCGCGCGTTGATCGCGGCGGAGGATCTACCCATCGGGCTCAATGGCCGGCAACAGGCCATGCTCGATCTCGTCCAAGAGCAGGGGTTCGTCTCGGTGGAGGCGCTGGCGCAGCATTTTGCGGTGACGGCGCAGACCATCCGGCGCGACATCAACGCCCTGTGCGGGGCCGGCCTGCTGCGCCGCTACCACGGTGGGGCCGGGCTGCCCTCGAGCGTCGAGAATGTCCACTACCAGGCGCGTCGCATCCTGCTGCCCGAGGCCAAGGCGCGTATCGGCGCCGCCATTGCCGCGCGCATCCCGGACAAGGCGTCGGTGTTCATCACCCTGGGCACCACCACCGAGGCCGTGGCCCTGGCGCTCCGCCAGCATCACGGCCTGCGGGTCATCACCAACAACCTCAATGTGGCGAGCGCCATGGCTGACAGCCCCGACTGCGAGGTGATCGTGGCCGGCGGCGTGGTCCGCCAGCGCGACCGCGGCATCACCGGCGAGGCAACCATCGATTTCGTCAATCAGTTCAAGGTCGACTATGCGGTGCTGGGCATCTCCGGCATCGAGGCCGACGGCACGCTGCTGGATTTCGACTATCACGAGGTGCGCGTCATCCAGGCGATCCTGCGCAACGCGCGCTCGACCCTGCTGGGCGCGGATCACAGCAAGTTCGGCCGCAACGCGATGGTGCGGGTGGCAAGCCTGGGCGAGATTGATGAACTGTACACTGATGCCGAACCGCCGGCGTACGTGCGCCGGGTCATGAAAGAGAATGGCGGCCGTCTGGTGGTGACTGACGCATCCGCGGGCGCTGACGGCTCGCTTGACTCCGACCGGCGCAGTGGTATGTTTGAAACCGAACATTAAAAGGCGGCAGTATAGTCGCCCACATCGGAAACGGAGGAGAGGCACCTGTGGCTTCTGAAGGTCAGCAGACCGACCGCTACGACGTCGTCGTCGTCGGCGGCGGCATCAACGGGGCAGGCATAGCGCGCGACGCGGCAGGCCGCGGGCTGCGGGTACTGCTTGTCGAGCAGGGCGATCTCGCCAACTACACCTCGTCCGCCAGTACGAAGCTTGTGCACGGCGGGCTCCGCTATCTTGAATATTACGAATTCCGGCTGGTGCAGAAGGCGCTGAAAGAGCGCGAAGTGCTGATGGGCATCGCCCCGCACATCATCTGGCCGCTGCGCTTCGTGATGCCGCACGTCAAGGAGCTGCGCCCGGCCTGGATGATCCGCATGGGCCTGTTCCTCTACGACCACCTCGGTGGCCGTAAGAAGCTGCCCGGTTCGAAAGGGCTCAATCTGCGCACCCACTACGCCGGCGAGCCGCTCAAGGATGGCGTCACCAAGGGCTTCATGTATTCCGACTGCTGGGTGCAGGATTCGCGCCTGGTGGTGCTCAACTGCATGGATGTCGAGCAGCGCGGCGGGACCGTGCTGCCGCGCACCCGCTGCACCGGCGCCGAACGTGGCGATGATGAGTGGAGTGTGCAGCTCACCGACACCGTGAACGGCGATGTTCGGAATGTTCGTTCACGTTCGGTTGTGAACGCCGCGGGGCCCTGGGTGGCCAAGTTCCTTGGCAACGCCATGGACATGAACGACGGCAAGGACGTGCATCTGGTCAAGGGCAGCCACATCGTCGTGCCCAAGATCTTCGAGCATGACGACTCTTACCTGTTCCAGAACACCGATGGCCGGGTCATCTTCGCCATCCCCTACGAGCAGGATTTCACCCTCATCGGCACCACCGACGTCGCCTACGAGGGCAACCCGGCCGAGGCCACTGCCAGCGACGACGAAATCCAGTATCTCTGCGACGCGGTCAACCGCTATTTCAAGGATCAGATCGCGCCCAAGGATGTGGTCTGGACCTACTCCGGCGTGCGGGCGCTGTATGACGAGTCGGACGAGGAAGACGTCTCGGCGGTCAGCCGCGACTACAGCCTTGATCTGGATGACAGACGCGCCCCGCTGCTGTCGGTCTTTGGCGGTAAGATCACCACCTACCGCACACTGGCGCGCCAGGCGGTGGATCAGGTGGCGCCGCTGCTGGGCGCGCCGATCACAGACTGGACCGGCGACGAGGCGCTGCCCGGTGGCGACATTCCGGACGGCGATTTCGAGCGCTACCTCGAGCGGCTGCGGCGCGAGCGCCCGTGGCTGCCCGAGGCGATGGCCTGGCGGCTGGTGCGCAACTACGGCACACAGGTCGAGACCATGCTGGGGGAGGCCCGGTCGCTGGATGATCTGGGCGAGCATTTCGGGTCCGACTGCTACGAGGCCGAGCTGCGCTACCTGGCCGAGCACGAATGGGCGATGACCGCCGAGGACGCCATCTGGCGGCGCAGCAAGCTGGGCCTGATGCTGGATGCCGATCAGCGCGAGCGGGTCAACGCCTGGTTTACGGGGCACGAGAAAAAGAGGGCAACTGCGTAATGAGTCTCGTCCTGGAGGGGGTTAATCGCACCGTTGGCGGTGAGGCGCATCTAAGGGATGTGAACCTCACCTTCCAGCGGGGCGAGTTCAATGTGCTGCTGGGCCTGACCGAGGCCGGCAAGACGACAATGATGCGGATCATGGCGGGGCTGGATCATCCCAATACCGGCCGGGTCCTCGAAGATGGCCACGAGGTCACCAAGGTCCCGGTGCGCAAGCGCTCGGTGGGGATGGTCTACCAGCAGTTCATCAATTACCCGTCACTGTCGGTCTACGACAACATCGCCTCGCCGCTCAAGCTGGCCGGCCTTTCCGCCGCCGAGATCGACCGGCGTGTACGCACCGAGGCTGAGCGCCTGGGCATTGACCACCTCATCGACCGCCTGCCCTCGGAGCTCTCCGGTGGCCAGCAGCAGCGCTGCGCCATGGCCCGCGCGCTGGTGCGCGATGCCAAACTGGTGCTGCTCGACGAGCCGCTGGTGAACCTCGACTACAAGCTGCGTGAGGGCCTGCGTTCGGAACTGCGCAATCTGTTCGCCGACCGTGACACCGTGGTGGTCTACGCGACCACGGAGCCCGAAGAGGCCCTGGTGCTGGGGGGCAAGACCACCGTGCTGCACGAAGGGCGCGTGATCCAGCATGGCGTGACCGCCGAGTGCTATCGCCATCCGGCGAGCACCACCGTCACCCAGGTGTTCGCCGACCCGCCGATGAACCTGATGCCCATCCAGGTCGACGACGGCCGGGTCAAGGTGGAGGGGCTGTTCGATCAGCCGCTGCCCGGGCAGATGAAGGACCTGGTGCCGGGGCGCTACACCATGGGCGTGCGTCCGCATCATCTGTACGCGACGCCGAATGACGACCGCATCACCATGCAGGGCGAGGTCGAAGTGGCGGAAGTGGCCGGGTCGGTCACTTATGTCCATCTCGCGGTCAACGGCCATGACTGGGTGGTCGAGGAGCGCGGCGTTCATGTGGTCCACCCCGGTGAGCGCTTCGATGTGCATGCCGACCTGAACCGGGCCTACGTATTCGACAGCGCGGACCAGCTCGTGGCCGCGCCGCAGCAGTAACGCGGGTAGATCAATGTCACGAATAGAACTCAATAATCTCGCCCACCAGTACGCGCCGGGCGGTGACTATGCCCTGCAGCCGATGCAGCATGTCTGGGAAGACGGGGGCGCCTACGCGCTGCTGGGGCCGTCGGGCTGCGGCAAGACGACGCTGCTCAACATCATCTCGGGGCTGGTCCAGCCGTCCGAGGGCAAGGTCATGTTCGGCGACCGCGATGTGACCAACCTGTCGCCGGAGCGTCGCAACATCGGCCAGGTTTTCCAGTTCCCGGTCATCTACGACACGATGACGGTGTTCGACAATCTGGCGTTTCCGTTGCGTAACCGGTCCATGGACGAGCACTACATCAACCAGCGGGTGACGCACATCGCCACCATGCTGGGCCTTGAGGACGTGCTCAAGCGCCGGGCCAACAACCTGACCGCCGATGCCAAGCAGAAGATCTCGCTGGGACGAGGGCTGGTGCGCGAAGACGTGGCGGCGGTGCTCTTTGACGAGCCGCTGACGGTGATCGACCCGCATCTGAAGTGGCAGCTGCGGCGCAAGCTCCGCGAAGTCCACGAGCAGCTCAATCTCACCCTCGTCTACGTGACCCATGACCAGACCGAGGCGCTGACGTTCGCTGACAAGGTCGTGGTGATGCTCGCCGGTCAGGTGCTCCAAGTGGGCACGCCGCAGGCACTCTTCGAGCGGCCGGAGCACACCTTTGTCGGGTATTTCATCGGCAGCCCGGGCATGAACTTCATGGCCTGCTCGGTGGAGAGTAGCGAGGCCGTGGTCGGGGACGAGCGGATCGCCGTTGACCCGGCAATGGCCGAGGCCGCCCGTCTGGCCGGCGGCAATCTGCAGCTCGGCATCCGCCCCGAGCTGATCCGTCCGGCCGAGGGCGACGAGACCGGGCACCTGATCAAGGTCGACAAGGTCGAGGACCTGGGCGACTACATGCTCGTCACCGGGCATCTGGGTGAGCACGAGGTCCACGTCCGGCTGGATGAATCCGAAAAGATCGACAGCGACGGTCTGCGGGTGGTGTTCCCCGTCGACAACGCGCTGCTGTATGCCGACGACAAGCTAGTCGGTTAAGGGGAGGAAAAGTGGAAAAGCGCGAATACCAATGGGCGTGGCTGATGGTCCTGCCAGTGGTGCTGGTGGTGGCGTTCAGCGCCATCATGCCGCTGATGACCGTGGTCAACTACTCGCTGCAGGACATCTTCGGGCCCAATTCCCGGTTCTTTGTCGGCACCGCCTGGTTTACCGAAGTGCTGCGCGACCCGGCGCTGCATGGGGCACTCATCCGGCAGCTGCTGTTCTCGGCGGCCGTGCTGCTCATCCAGATTCCGCTGGGCGTGGGCCTTGCGCTGTGTCTGCCCAAAAAGGGGCCATGGGTGTCGGTGTCGCTGGTGCTGCTGGCGCTGCCACTGCTGGTGCCGTGGAACGTGGTGGGCACGATCTGGCAGGTGTTCTCCCGCCCGGACGTGGGCTTTGCCGGCGTCATCCTCAACAGCATCGGCTTTGACTACAACTACACGGGCGACTCGCTGGACGCCTGGCTGACCGTCCTGGTCATGGACGTCTGGCACTGGACTTCGCTGGTCATCCTGCTGTGCTATGCCGGCCTGCAGGCGATTCCCGATGCGTTCTATCAGGCGGCCCGCATTGATGGCGCATCGCGCTGGGCGGTGTTCCGGTTCATCGAGCTGCCTAAGCTGAAGGGCGTGCTGCTGATCGCGATCCTGCTGCGCTTCATCTTCAGCTTCCGGATCTATGCCGAGCCGTTCGTGCTCACCGGCGGCGGTCCGGGCAACGCGACCACCTTCCTCAGTCAGAGCCTGACGACCATGGCCGTCGGCCAGTTTGATCTGGGACCGGCAGCGGCGTTTTCGCTGGTCTACTTCCTGATCATCCTGCTGTTCAGCTATGTGTTCTATCTGACCATTCTCAACATGGACCGGGAGGGCTAGGCCGTGGGTTCGAAACGACGCTATATCTTCCTGGCCGCCTGGCTGATCTTCCTGATGCTGCCGATCTACTGGCTGCTGATGATGTCGCTCAAGACCAACCAGGAAATCCTGTCGACCTTCACGCTGTGGCCGGAGAACCTGACGGTGGCCAACTATGTGAAGATCTTCACCGATCCCACCTGGTTCCCGGGGTACATCAATTCGACGCTGTATGTGGCGATGAACGTGGTGATATCGCTCACCGTGGCGCTGCCCGCCGCGTATGCGTTCAGCCGCTATAACTTCCTCGGTGACAAGCACCTGTTCTTCTGGCTGCTGACCAACATCATGGCGCCGCCGGCGGTGTTCCTGCTGCCGTTCTTCGAGCTCTACCAGAGTGTCGGGCTGTATGACACGCACATTGCGGTGGCGCTGGCCCATACCCTGTTCACGGTGCCACTGGCGGTCTGGATCCTTGAGGGGTTCATGTCCGGGGTGCCGAAGGAGATCGATGAAACCGCCTATCTGGATGGATACAGCTGGCCGCGCTTTTTCATCACCATCTTCCTGCCTCTGATCCGTTCCGGCGTGGGTGTGACGGCGTTCTTCTGCTTCATGTTCTCGTGGGTCGAGCTGCTGCTGGCGCGGACCCTCACCTCCGTCGAGGCGAAGCCGATCGCGGTCACCATGACGCGGACGGTGAGTGCCTCCGGGCTTGACTGGGGGCTGCTTGCGACGGCCGGTATTCTCACGCTCGTGCCCGGCGCCCTGGTGATCTGGTTCGTGCGCAAGCACATCGCCCGGGGCTTTGCCCTCGGCCGCGTGTAATCGGAGTTTGCAACGATGAACGAAGGAATCAGCTTCAATCTGTCCTGGATGGCCTGGACCCAGCCGGTGGCGATCTTTTTCATCGCCATAGCCGTGATGCTGGTGGTCTTTGGCGTCCTGCAGTTCGTGATGCCGACCTACGAGCGGCGGGGCTTCCTGCCAGTGCCGACGACCCGCGGGGATCGTCTGTTCATGAGCCTGCTGGGGGCGGCCTTCATCCATCTCATCTGGCTGGCGTTTTCGGACGCGAGCCTTTTGTTTGCCTCGGGCATTTCTGTGGTTTACGCCGCGGTGATGCTTCGATGGGGCTAGAAGTGGGCAAGCACTGGATTGGCCAGTGCCTCTGTCCTTGAGTAATGGGGTAATGTCCCCTTCCTGGAGGAGAAAAGCATGACAGAGCAGAAAAACGCCATGCGTCCTTTGACTGCACTGGCCGTGGCTGCTGCCCTCGGTGTCGGCGGGCTGGGCAATGCCCAGGCGGCCACCGATGAGCAGATGGCTGTCGCCGAGCAGTATCTCGACGAGTTCCAGCCGTCGACACTGACCCGCGAAGAGCAGCTCGAGCAGCTCGAGTGGTTCATCGACGCGGCTGAGGACTTCCGCGGCATGGACGTGTCCGTGGTCTCCGAGACCATCGCCACCCATGAGTACGAGGCCAGTGTCCTGGCCGAGGCCTTTTCCGACATCACCGGCATCAACCTCACCCACAACCTGATCGGTGAGGGTGACGTGATCGAGGCGCTGCAGACCGAGATGCAGTCGGGTGAGAGTATTTATGATGGCTACATCAACGATGCTGACCTGATCGGTACCCACTATCGCTATGGTCAGGTGGTCTCGCTGACTGACTACATGGAAGGCGAGGGTGCCGACGTCACGTCGCCGTACCTGGATCTGGACGACTTCATCGGTCTGGATGCAGTAACCGCGCCGGACGGCAACATGTACCAGCTGCCGGACCAGCAGTTCGCCAACGTCTACTGGTTCCGCTATGACTGGTTCCAGCGCGAAGACCTTCAGGCGCAGTTCGAGGACATCTACGGCTATGAGCTGGGTGTGCCAGTGAACTGGTCCGCCTATGAGGACATCGCCGAGTTCTTTACCGAGAACGTGGGCCAGCTGGATGGTCGTGAGGTCTATGGCCACATGGACTACGGCAAGAAGGACCCGTCCCTCGGCTGGCGTTTCACTGACGCCTGGCTGTCGATGGCCGGTGCCGGTGACAAGGGCCTGCCCAACGGTCTGCCCGTTGACGAGTGGGGCATCCGTGTCGAGGACTGCCATCCGGTCGGTTCCGATGTGACCCGTGGTGGTGCCGTGAATGGCCCGGCCGCCGTCTATGCACTGACCAAGTACATCGACTGGCTGGGTGACTATGCACCGCCGTCCGCTTCGGGCATGACCTTCTCGGAGGCGGGCCCGGTCCCGGCCCAGGGTCAGATCGCCCAGCAGATCTTCTGGTACACGGCCTTCACCGCTTCGATGGTCGAAGAGGGCCTGCCGGTGGTGAACGAGGATGGCACGCCGAAGTGGCGCATGGCCCCCTCGCCCCACGGCCCGTACTGGGAAGAGGGCATGAAGGTCGGTTATCAGGACATCGGTTCCTGGACGTTCTTCAAGCATGCCGATCCGGAGGCCCGCAAGGCCGCCTGGCTGTATGCCCAGTTCGTGACCTCGAAGGTCGTGTCGCTGAAGAAGCTCAACGAGGGCCTCACCCCGATCCGCGAGTCGGACATCATGTCCGAGTCGATGACGGAGCGGGCACCGGAGCTCGGTGGTCTGGTTGAGTTCTATCGCAGCCCGGCGCGTGAGCTGTGGACGGATACCGGCACGAACGTGCCTGACTATCCGCGTCTGGCTCAGCTGTGGTGGTCGAACGTGGCCGCTGCCGTGACCGGTGAAGAGACCCCGCAGGGCGCCATGGATAACCTGGCGGCTGAGCAGGATCGCGTCATGGAGCGCCTCGAGCGGGCCGGTGTGCAGGAAGTCTGCGGACCGCGCCTGAACGAGGAGCGGACTGCCGAGTACTGGTTCAACCAGCCCGGCGCGCCGAAGCCTCCGCTGGAAAACGAGAAGCCGCAGGGCGAGACCGTGCCCTACGACGAGCTCGTTGCCGATTGGCGTGAGAGCATGTAATCCAGCGCATTCATTGCCTGGATGAACCAAAGGGGGCCTTCGGGCCCCCTTTTTTGTGCCCGGCCATCGTGATCGCTGCGTTTGACCGGCCCCCCGGGGGGAGGGGTACCGTAAGGGCATCACTTCGTAATGATCGAGGCCTTCATGCCCGCAGACACCTTCGACCTTGAGGTCACCGGCCTGAACTGTGGCAGCTGCGTCAATCGCGCCGAGCAGGCGATCCGTCGTGTCCCGGGTGTCGAGACAGCCAGTGTCAATCTGTCCACCGCCCGGGCCCATGTGGCCTTTGACGCCGGTCATGACCCCGCCGAGGGATTGAACCGGGTGGACAGTCAGCTTGATGACGCCGGCTATCCCGCCCGACACGAGTCCATTCAACTCGCACTGAGTGGCCTGACCTGCGGCGGTTGCGTGCGCACGGTCGAAAACGCCCTCAATGCCCTGCCGGGGGTGGTGAACGCCAGCATCAACCTCGGCATGGGCACGGCCGATGTCGAGGTGATCGCCGGGAGTCTCGACAGCGCTGATCTGATCAAGGCGGTGGAGGCGGCCGGCTATGGAGCCGAGCGGCGTGGTGACGCCGGCGACGAGGCGCCGGGCCAGGATGCGGCGGCACGCGAGCAGGCCGTGCTGCGCCGGCGTGTACTGACCGCCGCCGCCTTCGCGGTGCCGCTGGTGGCCATCGCCATGGGCCGGCACATCCCCGGGGGCGCCGCGTGGTTTGCCCAGTGGCTGCCCGAGCGCGCCTGGATTGCGGTGGAATGGCTGCTGGCGACGCCCATCGTCTTCTGGGCCGGCCGGGACTTTTTCCGCAAGGGGCTGACCGAGATGCGCCACCGGGCGCCGGCGATGAGCAGTCTGGTCATGATCGGTGCGGGCGCGGCCTATGGCTACTCGCTCTTGGCCCTGCTGGTGCCGGGGATGTTCCCGCCGGGGACCGCCGGCAGCTACTTCGAGGCCGCCGGCGTGATCATCACCCTGATCCTGGTGGGGCGCTATCTCGAGCAGATCGCCCGTGGCCGGACCTCGATGGCCATCAAGCGCCTGCTGGGCATGCAGGCACGCACCGCCCGCGTGGTGCGTGATGAGGGCCCCACGGAAGTGGACATCCATGCCGTGGCGCGTGGCGAGACGGTCATGATCCGGCCCGGCGAGCGCATTCCCGTGGACGCCCGGGTCAGCGAGGGTCAGTCACGCGTCGACGAGTCGATGATCAGTGGCGAGCCAGTGCCGGTGGCCAAGTCCGAGGGTGATCGCCTGGTGGCCGGTACCGTCAATGGCCAGGGATCGCTGACCGCCACCGTCACCGAGGTGGGGGCCGATACGGTGCTGGCGCAGATCATCGGCATGGTCGAGAAAGCCCAGGCCGAAAAACCGCCGATCCAGCAGATGGCCGACCGGATCGCCGGGGTGTTCGTCCCCGTGGTGCTGGTGGTGGCGCTGTTGACCGCCGCCATCTGGCTGACCGTGGGCCCTGAGCCGGTGCTCTCCTATGCCTTCGTGGCCACGGTCAGCGTCCTGCTCATTGCCTGTCCCTGTGCCATGGGGCTCGCCACCCCCACCGCGGTCATGGTGGCCACCGGCAAGGGGGCCGAGAACGGTCTGCTGCTGCGGCGCGGGGCCGCGTTGGAATCGCTGGCCCGCACCGATACCGTGGTCCTCGACAAGACCGGCACGCTGACCCTCGGCCGCCCGCAGGTAACCGATCAGATCGGCGCCACCGGCAGCGACGATGATGTGCTGACCCTCATGGCGGCAGTGGAATCCCACAGTGAGCATCCGCTGGCCGACGCGGTGGTGGCCGCCGCGCGCGAACGCGGCCTTGCCTGGCCTACCGCTACCGGGTTCGAGGCGGTGAGCGGCTACGGGGTGCACGCCCGGGTGGATGACCGCTATGTGCACATCGGCGCGGCGCACTACATGGAATGGCTGGGCGTTGACACGACGGCCGTGCAGACCGAGGTCGAGGCGCTGATGCAGGCGGCGAAGACTCCCGTCTATGCCGCCGTGGACGGTCAGTTGCTGGGGGTGGTCGCCATCGCCGATCCGCCGCGTCCCGAGAGCGCGGCGGTCATCTCCGCGCTGCGCGCCCAGGGCCTGCGGGTGGCGATGGTCACCGGTGACCAGGCGGCCACCGCCCATGCCTTGGCCGATCGGCTGGGGATCGATGAGGTCATGGCCGGCGTGCTGCCCGACGCCAAGGCCCGCGAGGTGCAGCGCCTGCAGGGCGAGGGCCGCCGGGTGGCGTTCGTCGGCGATGGCATCAATGACGCCCCGGCGCTTGCCCGCGCGGACGTGGGCATCGCCATCGGCACCGGCACCGATGTGGCCATCGAGGCCGGCGACGCGGTGTTGATGCGGGCCGACCTCAACGGCCTGCTCAATGCCGTGGCGCTGGCCCGTCGCACGCATCGCACGATCAAGGGCAACTTTGTCTGGGCCTATGGCTACAACGTCCTGTTGATCCCGGTGGCGGCGGGACTGTTGTTCCCGTTCACCGGCTGGCTGTTGAACCCGATGGCCGCGGCGGCGGCCATGAGCCTGTCGAGCCTGTTCGTGCTCACCAATTCACTGCGCCTGCGCCGGTTCCGTCCGGCGTCGGCATCCACGGAGGCCACGGCATGAACGATTCCGTCGAGCACTGTCATCTCGCCCTTGACCCGGCGGTCCGCGAGACCGCCCGCCAGCGGCTGGCCTCGATCCGCGGGCATATCGAGGGCATCGTCCGCATGCTCGAGCGCGAGGATGTCTACTGCGTGGACGTCCTGCGCCAGCTTAAGGCGGTGGACGGTGCGCTGGAGAAGGTAGGCGACACGGTCCTGCGCAGCCATCTCCACCACCACGTCACCAGCGCCCGCGAACGCGGCGATGCCGACGTGATCGTGGATGAGCTCATGGAGATCATGAAGTACCGGTCATAGCGGCAGCGAGACCCGGACGATGTCGCGGTCTTCGGCATCGGTGTGCTGCTCAAAGCCGAGCTGGCTGCAGAGCGCCAGCATGGGCTGGTTCTCGCGCAGCACATCACCCTCGATCTCGCCGATGCCGCGGTCCCGGGCGTAGTCGATGACATGCTCCATGAGCAGCCGGCCCAGCCCCTGCCGGGTCAGGTCGTGGCGCACGATGATCGAGTACTCGGCCTTTTCATCGTCCGGATCGGCATGGATGTGCACCGCGCCATACATCTCGGCCTCGCCCGGCACCTTGTCGGCATCGGTGATGATGAGCGCCATTTCGCGGTTGTAGTCGATCTGCGTGAACCGCGCCGCGGCCATGTGGCTCATCTGCTTCATGGGGGCAAAGAACCGCAGCCGGATCTGCTCGGGTGTCAGATGGGCGAACGCCCGGTGCAGGGCCGGCTCGTCCTCGGGGACGATGGGCCGCAGCAGGTACTCGGCGCCGTCGTCGGCCACCACGGTCTTCTCGAGCTGACGCGGATAGGGCCGGATCGCCAGGCGCCGCGTGCCGGTGCCGTTCTCGCCGATGCGCACCCGGGCGTCCAGGGCCACCACCCCGTCCGCCGAGGCCAGCAGCGGGTTGATGTCCAGCTCCTTGACCCGCGAGATGTCGGCGGCGATCTGGGCGATGCGCGTCAGGGTGAGGGCGACGGCATCGAGATCCGCCGGCCGGCGGTCGCGATAGCCCTGTAGCTGGTCGTAGACCCGGGTGCGCTCGATCATGTCGTTGGCGAGTTTCATGTTGAGCGGCGGCAGCGCCAGCGACTGGTCCTTGATGACCTCGACCGCCGTGCCACCCTGACCGAACAGCACCACCGGGCCGAACTGCGCGTCCTCGGTAAACCCGGCGATCAGCTCCCACGCCCCGGCCCGCTTGACCATGGGCTGGACGCTGAAACCCTGCAGGTCGGCGTCCGGATAGGTCTCCGCCACGCGGCGGCGCATGGCCTCGGCGGCGCGATAGACCGCGTCGTGATCCTCAAGATCGAGGGCGACACCACCGACATCGCTTTTGTGCGTGATGTCCTTCGAGAGGATCTTGATGGCGGCCGGATACCCCAGCCGCTCGGCGGCATCCGCCGCCGCCTCCGGTGACTCGGCGACCTCCGTGGCGACCACCTCGACGCCAAACGCGGCCAGCAGCTGCTTGGCCTCGGGTTCACTGAGGATCTCGCGGTTCTCGGCGGCGGCCTGTTCCACCAGCCGGTTGGCCGTCTCGTAATCCGGCGTGAACAGCTCCGGCACCGACGGTGGCGTCTCGAGCAGCTGCTCCTGGTTGCGGCGGTAGGCCACCATGTGCATGAACGCCCGCACGGCGCCTTCCGGCGTTGTGTAGCTGGGGATGTCGGCTTCGGAGAAACGCCGGCGCGCGTTCTGCGCCGTGTGCTCGCCGACCCAGCAGGTCAGCAGCTTGGGCTGTCTGTCGCGACGCCCGGGCTGCGACTGCTGGCGGCTCTGCTCGGCAATCACCGCCTCGGCGGCATCCATGCTGTCGGACACCGCCGTGGGGCAGTTGAGGACCAGAATGGCGTCGGCGGCGTCGCTGTCCGCCAGCACCGCCAGGGAGTCGGCGTAGCGTTTGCCCGGGGCGTCACCGATGATGTCCACCGGGTTGCCGTGGGACCAGGTGGGTGGCAGCACCTCGTTGAGGGCCTGCACCGTGTGATCCGGTAGGGTGGCGAGCTTGCCTTCGTGGCCGATCAGCGCATCGGTGGCCAGTACGCCGATGCCCCCGCCGTTGGTCAGGATCGCCAGCCGGTCGCCGTTGGGTGTGCCGGTGGTGGCGAGGGTCTCGACGGCGGCGAACAGCTCGCCGAGGGTGTCCACCCGCAGCATGCCGGCGCGCCGGAAGGCCGCGTCATAGACCTTGTCCGAGCCGGCGAGGGCGCCGGTATGCGACGCCGCCGCCTGGGCGCTGGCCGCATGCCGCCCCGACTTGACCACGATCACCGGCTTCATGCGCGCCGCCGCCCGGGCGGCCGACATGAATTTGCGGGCGTCGGTGATCGCCTCGGCATAGAGCAGGATGGCCTTGGTGTTGGGATCGTTGGCGAGATAGTCGATGGTATCGCCGAAGTCCACATCGGCCATGTCGCCCAGCGAGATCATGTGCGAAAACCCGATCCCGCGACGCTCGGCCCAGTCGAGCACCGACGTGACGATGGCGCCGGACTGGGTGACGAAGGCGATGCGGCCCTCGGGGGGCGCCAGATGGGCGAAGCTGGCATTGAGGCCGAACCCGGGGACCAGAATGCCCAGGCAGTTGGGGCCGATGATGCGGGTCAGATGCGGGCGCGCGGCATCCAGCGCCTGCTGTCGCAGTTCCATGCCCTCGTCATCGTCGCCTTCGCCGAAGCCGGCGGTGATGACCACCACGCCGCGGGTGCCGCGTTCGGCCAGCTGGCGGACCACCTCGGGCACGGTCTTGGGCGGGGTGCAGACCACCGCCAGATCCGGGGTGACCGGCAGCTCATCAATGGACTTGTAGCTCAGTACCCCCTCGATGGACTGGTGCTTGGGGTTGACCGGCATGATCGGGCCGTCGAAGCCGCCGTTGAACAGGTTGCGGGCCAGTACCGCGCCGACCGATCCGGGCCGCCGGCTGGCGCCGACGATGGCGATTGAGCGCGGCTTGAAAAGGTAATCGAGGTTGCGGACTGTCATCGGCCGGAACTCCTGCTGGAACTATGTTGCATAGCAGCATTGTACCGCAGAAGACGATCCGTATCAGCGTTGCCGCGTCTGCCAGTCAGCCGCCTGATACCAGGGCTGTGGTTCGTCGAGGGTCGCCCGGCCACGCAGCCGGTCGGCGAGCTTTTCGGCGATCATGATGGTGGGCGCATTGAGGTTGCCGCTGGCGATGCGCGGCATGATCGAGGCATCGATCACCCGCAGGCCCGCGACGCCATGCACCCGGCCGTCGCCATCGACCACCGCCTGCGGATCGCCGGCCGTCCCCATCCGGCAGGTGCCGCTGGGGTGATAGGCGCTCTCGCCGTTGGCCCGCACCCAGGCGTCGATCTCGGCGTCACTCTGCACCTCGGGCCCGGGGGACAGGGGGCGCTCGCGGAACCGGTCCATGGGGGACTGCTCGATGACCTCGCGGGTCAGGCGCACGGCGGCGCGCATCTCCCGCCGGTCGCGTTCGCTGGCCATATAGTTAAATACGATCCGCGGGGCCGCCTCGGGATCCGCCCCCGACAGGGTGACGCGGCCGCGGCTCTCGGGGCGCATGGGCCCGACATGGGCCTGAAAGCCGTGGCAGTCCGCCGACACGCTGCCGTCGTAGCTGAGCGCGATGGGCATGAAGTGATACTGCAGGTTGGGATAGGGCACGCCCGCTTCGCTGCGGATGAACCCGCCTGACTCGAAGTGGTTGGTGGCCCCCAGCCCGCCGCGGGTGGTCAGCCACTGGATGCCGATGCGCGCCTGGTTCCAGGGCTTGAGGGCGCTGAACAGGGTGATCGGCTCGCGGCAGGCGTACTGCACGTAAACCTCGAGGTGGTCCTGGAGATTTTCGCCGACGCCGGGCAGATCCTGCTGGACGTCGATGCCGTGGTCCTGCAGTGCCGCTGCGGGACCGATGCCCGAGCGCATCAGGATCTGCGGCGAGTTGATGGCGCCGGCGCACAGCAGCACCTCGCGGTCGACCCGTGCCTCACGGGTCTCGCGCCGATAGCGGTAGCGCACGCCGATGACCCGGTCGGCATCGAACTGCAGGGTCTCGGTGAGCGCCCCGGTGCGTAGGGTCAGATTGGGCCGGCGCATGATCGGGCGCAGGTAGGCGTTGGCGGTGGACCAGCGCACTCCGTTGCGCGTGGTCATGAACATGGGCCCGAAGCCCTCCTGCTGATAGCCGTTCATGTCGTCGGTCTCGGGGTAGCCGGCCGCCACACCGGCGTCGACGAAGGCCCGGTAGAGCGGATTGCGCATCGCCCCGGTGGTCACATGCAGGGGGCCGCCGCTGCCGTGGTAGTCATTGGCGCCCTGATCAAAGTCCTCGGCGCGGCGGAAGTACGGCAGCACTTTCGAGTAGCGCCACTGCTCGAGGCCGAAGTCATCCGCCCAGCCCTCGTAATCGAGGGCATTGCCGCGCACATAGGCCATGCCGTTGATCGAGGAGGACCCGCCCAGCACGTGGCCGCGCGGGCAATCCATGCGCCGGTTGTCCATGGCCGGTTCGGGCTCGGTGGCGTAACCCCAGTTGTAGCGCCGGCTGCCCATGGGCTTGTCGAAGGCCGAGGGCATGTGAATCCAGAGGCTGTAATCCATGGGCCCGGCTTCCAGCAGCAGCACCCGGCAGTCCGGATCCTCGGTCAGCCGGTGGGCGAGCACGGCGCCGGCCGAGCCGGCGCCGATGATGACGTAGTCGAAGGTTTCTGTGTGCATACGCGATCCGTCAGTAGGGGGCGTCGACGCCGGTACTGGCGACGAACACGCTTTTCAGCTGGGTGTAGTGGTCAAGGGCGCGGCGGCTGTTCTCGCGGCCGATCCCTGACTGGCGCATGCCGCCGAACGGCATCTCGATGGGGGTCAGGTTGTAGTGATTGATCCAGATGACCCCCGCCTGCAGGGCCGCCGCCACCCGGTGGCCGCGGGACAGATCGCGGGTGAACACCCCGCCGGCCAGGCCGTAGGGCGTGTCGTTGGCACGCCGGATGACGTCGGCCTCGTCGCGGAACGGTAGGATGGTCATGACCGGGCCGAAGATCTCCTCGCGGGCGATGACGCAGTCGTCATTCTCCACCCGGAACACCGCCGGCGAGACGAAGGCGCCCCCCGGGCAGCCGGCGACCGTCACCGCTTCACCCCCGATCAGGCGCTGTGCGCCCTCCGCCTCGCCGCGCCGGATGTACTCGAGGACATGATCGCGGTGGGCGGGCGAGATCAGCGCGCCGATGTCGGTGTCCGGATCGGCCGGATCACCGATGGTCAGTCCCCGGGTGCGGGTCAGGACCCGGTCGATGAACGCCTCGATCACCGCCTCGTGGACATACACCCGCGTGCCGTTGGTGCAGATCTCGCCCTGGGTGTAGAAGTTGCCGAGCAGCGCCCCCGAGACGGCGTCATCCAGCGAGGCATCGTCGAATACGATGAGCGGCGACTTACCACCGAGCTCCATGGTGACCGCCTTGAGGGTGTCGGCGGCATCGCGCATCACGGCCTTGCCGGTGCCCACTTCGCCGGTGAGCGAGATCTTGTCGATGCCAGGATGGCGGGTCAGGGCCTGCCCGGTCTCCGCGGCGCCCTGGACCACATTGAAAAGTCCGGCCGGCAGACCCGCCTCGGCCAGGATCTCAGCGAACCGCAGGGCCGACAGCGGCGTCAGCTCGGCGGGCTTGAAAACCATGGCGTTACCGGCGGCAAGCGCCGGTGCGCTTTTCCAGGCGGCGATCTGGAGTGGGTAGTTCCAGGCACCGATGCCGCCGCAGACCCCGAGGGGCTCGGGGCGGGTGTAGAAGAACCCGCCTGCCACGTCCTGGTACTCGCCCTGCAGGCTGCCGGCCTGACCGGCGAAGTATTCCAGGCAGTCGGCCGCGGAATCGACATCGGCCTCGGGGGTTTCGGCGATGGGCTTGCCACCATCCAGGCATTCAAGCCGGGCGAGCTCATCGCGGTGTGCGCGCACCGTTGCGGCGGCGGCCGCCAGGATGCGACCCCGCTCGACACCGGACCTCGCCGCCCAGTCGGCCTGGGCGGCCCGGGCGCTGCGCACGGCGGCGTCGACGTCACTGGCATCGGCTTCGGCCACCTCGGCGAGGGGCTCGCCGGTGGCCGGGTTGGTGGTGGTGAAGCGTCGTCCCTGCCGGGCGTCGACCCAGGTGTTGTCGATCCACAGCAGGCGCTCAGGCGGTCTGGACATGCGGGCCTCCGGTCAGTGCATGGAGTTCGGAGTCGAGGTAGCGATGGGCCAGGGCGCGGGCCGCGGCCACATCCAGGCCGCCGGTGCGCAGACTGGCGCGCAGCCACAGGCCATCGATCATCACGCCCAGGCCTTCGGCGAGTCGCACCGCCTCGGCGCGCGGCAGAAAGGCCGCCAGCGCATGGGTGAGATTGCTCTCGAGGCGGCGCGTCACCACCCGCTGGATGCGGGCGATGGAGGGCACATGGTTGACCTGCGCCCAGAACGACAGCCAGCAGCTGACGGTGACGGCATCGGACTGGCTGGCGGCGAAGTTGGCGTCGATGATGGCCCGCACCCGCGGCAGCCCGGCCGCCGTTCCCGCCCGTGCCGCGCGGTATTCCTGCTCCAGCGAGCGCACCAGCGACAGGTAGGTCGACGCCAGCAGATGCCGCTTGTCACCAAAGTAGTGAGCGACCAGACCCGGCGAAATGCCGGCCTGCTGGCCGACCCGGCCCAGTGTCGTGGCCTGCAGCCCCTGGTCATGGATGACCTGGAGGGTCGCCTGGATCAATTGCCGGCGCCGCACCGTTTCCATTCCTTTCCGCGCCATGCCAACGCCTCCCGATCGAATGCCCGCCAGTCTAATCTTCATTGATTGACCACTCAATCAATACTGTGGTGTGCTTAAGCCACTCAAAACGAGTCGGTAAATCTGGAGAACCTATGAAAACCCGAATGATCGCGACGGTCGCCGGTGCCGCTCTGGTGTCACTGTCCGCCATGAACGCCAGCGCCAACGAGCCGGAGAGCTGCCAGTCGGTGGGGCTTGCCAACGTCAACTGGACCGGTGTGACCATCAAGTCCGAGGTCATGGAATACCTGCTCGAGACGCTGGGCTACGAGGTGGAGCTGACCACGGCCTCGGTGCCGATCGCCTTCCAGTCGGTGGCCGACGGCCAGCGTGATGCCTTTCTGGGCCTCTGGCTGCCCACCCAGGAAAGCATGATCCGGCCCTATCTCGACGATGGCGAGATCGAGCAGATCAGCGCCAACCTCGAGGGTGCCAAGTACACCCTGGCGGTCCCGGACTACGTCTGGGAGGCCGGCGTCCGCGATTTCGCCGATCTGGATGACTATCAGGACCGCTTCGAGGGGCGCATCTACGGCATCGAGGCCGGCAACGACGGTAATGCCGCCATCCAGGCGATGATCGACGACGATGCCTTCGGACTGGGCGACTGGGAGCTCATGGAGTCCTCCGAGGCGGGCATGCTCACCCAGGTGCAGCGCTCGGTGCCCCGCGATGAGTGGGTGGCGTTTCTGGGCTGGGCGCCGCATCCGATGAACATCAACATCGACATGCGCTACCTGACCGGCGGTGCCGAGTACTTCGGCCCCAACCAGGGCGGCGCCACGGTCTACACCATCACCACCGCCGGCTACAGCGAGCGCTGCAGCAACGTCGGCCGGCTCCTTGAGCAGTACGCCTACACGGTCGAAGAGCAGAGCCAGGCGGGCGGTTATGTGATCAACGAGGAAATGTCCCCCATGGAGGCGGGCCAGAAACTGATCATGGATAACCCGGACCTGCTCAACCGCTGGCTTGAGGGCGTGACCAACGTCGATGGCACCGGTGCGGTGACCATCGTGCGCGACGACCTGGGGCTCTAGAGCGGCGTCAGCCCCGAGAGCTGAACGCCCAGCAGGCGCACCGCGCGATGCAGCCGGTGCGCGAACAGGCACTGGCGGACCAGCGCCGCCAGTGCCTCATGATCATCGGTGGCACTGGCCAGGCTCTGGGACCGGGTATGGGTGGTGAAGTCGCGGTAACGCAGCTTGACCGTCACGGTCCGGGCGCCCAGCTGGCGGGCGGTCAGCCGTCCCCGCACCTCATCGAGCATCAGCCGCGCTTCATGATCGAGCCGCCCGCTGCTGCGGCAGTCCTGCTGGAAGGTGCGCTCGCGGCCGATGGACTTGCGGACGCGCTCAGTCTGCACGGGGCGCTCGTCAATGCCATGGGCCGAGTCGCTCAGTGACTGCGCATGCCGCGGACTGAACTCGGTGGACAGCCCATCCCGGCCCATCCGGGCCAGATCCCCGACCGTCTCCACACCCAGACCGGCCAACCGCTCGGCGGTGCGCGGGCCGACGCCATGCAGGGTTCGTACCGGCAGTGGCCAGACCCGCTCGGGCACGTCAGCGGGACGCAGCCGGGTCAGTCCATCGGGCTTTTCCAGGTCCGAGGCGATCTTTGCGAGTAGTCGGTTGGGACCGATCCCCACGGAGGCCACCAGGTCGGTGGCGGTATGGATGTCATCCTTCAGCCTCCGGCCGATGCCGAGCGGGTCATCGCTGCGATGGCTGATGTCCATGTAGGCCTCGTCCAGGCCCACTGGCTGCAGGCGTTCACTGACCGCGGCCAGGCATTCGAAGACCCGCGCCGAGGCCTCGTGGTAGGCGGGAAAGTCCACCGGCAGAAAGACCGCATCGGGGCACAGCCGCGCCGCCGTGCGCAGCGCCATGCCCGAGTGGATGCCGAACACCCGTGCCTCATAGGTGGCGGTGGAGACCACGCCGCGCCGGGCCGGATCGCCGCGCCCGCCGACAATAACCGGCTGGCCGCGGAGGCTGGGGCGGCGCTTGAGTTCCACCGAGGCGAAGAACGCATCCATGTCCACATGCATGATGATGCGCGCCGCAGCGGGGGCGCCCGGGTCAGTCGTGGCCGCCGCCGAGGTCATCGAGAAAGCGCCGTTCCCAGGCGCCGATGTCGTTGCGATGGAGCACCGCCATCATGCGTTCGTGGCGCCGCCGGCGCTCGGGTCGCGGCATCGCCAGGGCCTGGTTGAGCCCGGCCGCGATGGCATCGGTGTCGTAGGGATTGACGCGGATCGCGTCGCTCAGCTCGGCGGCCGACCCGGCCAGGTCCGAGAGCACCAGCACCCCGGGGTTGTCCGGATCCTGGCTGGCGATGAACTCCTTGGCGACCAGGTTCATGCCGTCGCGCAGGGGGGTGACCACCCCCACCCGCGCCGCGCGGTAGAGCCCCATGATGGCACCCCGCTCGAAGGTGCGGTTGAGGTAGTGCAGCGGCGCCCAGTCGAGATCGCCATAGACGCCGTTGATATGCCCGCTCAGCCCCTCCAGGCGCTGGCGCAGATCGGCGTACTCGGCGATGTCCCCGCGCGAGGGGCTGGCGATCTGCATGAGCACGGTATGCCCGCGGCGGTGGGGGTAGTCATCGAACAGCGCTTCGAACGCGCGGAAGCGCTGCTCGAGGCCCTTGGAGTAGTCGAGGCGGTCGACGCCGATCATCAGATCGCGCTCGCCAAGCCCGTCGAGCAGCCGCTGGACGGCGGGTGTGGTCAGGGTCTGCGCGGACAGGTCGGCGAGGGCCGCTACGTCGACGCCCACCGGATAGACGCCGGTGCGCAGGTCGCGGTTGCGGTGGCGCAGCTGCCCGGAGGCTCGCACCAGCGCCCCGATGGCCCGGGTGGCGGATTCCTCGAAGGCATGCCGGTCGTTGGCGGTCTGAAAACCCAGCAGATCGAACCGGCACAGATCCTCCAGCAGGGCCCGATGGCCCGGCATGGCCCGCAGCACGTCGTAGTCGGGGAAGGGGATGTGGAGGAAAAACCCGATGCGGTTGCGCAGGCCGCGTTCGCGCAGCTCGCGGGCCAGCGGCATGAGGTGGTAGTCGTGGATCCAGAGGGTGTCGTCGGGCTCGATGAGCGGGGCCAGGCAGTCGGCGAAGCGGGCGTTGACCCGGGTGTAGGCGTGGGAATAGCGCCGCTGATAGTCCATGGCCCCCAGGTTGAAGTGGAACACCGGCCAGATCACCGCATTGGAATAGCCCAGGTAGAAGTCGTCATAGTCCTCACGGCTCAGCGACAGGGTCGCGTAGTCGATGCCCTCGTGGTGGCGGATCGACGGGCGGGAGTCGGGCTGTTCGCTGACCTCGCCCGACCAGCCGAACCACAGGCCGCCGCGTCGCGACAGCGCATCGGACAGGGCCACGGCCAGTCCGCCGGCCTGAGGCTGGCCGGGCTGTGGCAGGGGGACCCGGTTGGAGACAACGACCAGTCGACTCAAAGGCTTTCCTCCCAGCTGCGGCTCAGGTG
This sequence comes from Spiribacter sp. SSL99, assembly GCF_009805925.1. NCBI lineage: Bacteria > Pseudomonadati > Pseudomonadota > Gammaproteobacteria > Chromatiales > Ectothiorhodospiraceae > Spiribacter > Spiribacter sp. SSL99. Next base: position 45,819 of record NZ_MAOM01000001.1, read on the forward strand.
CATGGCCGAGTTGATCAGCCCCACCATACTGTAGGTCTGCGGGAAATTGCCCCAGAGTTCGCCGTGGTTGGCGTCGAGATCCTCGGAGAGCAGGCCCAGCCGGGTGCGGTGGCCGAGCATGTTCTCGAACAGCCGTCGCGCCTCGTCATGGCGGCCGATGGCCTGGAGGGCGTCAATGAACCAGAAGGTGCAGATGTTGAAGGCGTTCTCAGGCCGACCGAAATCATCAGCGGCGGCATAGCGGAACAGATGGTCGCCCCGGCGCAGGTGGGCCTCGATGGCCTCGACGGTGCCGATGAAGCGCGGATCATCGGCGGCCAGAAAGCCCAGCTCGTGCATGAGCAGCAGGCTGGCATCAAGGCTGTCACCGCCGAAGCTCTCGACAAAGGCATTGTGGGTATCGCTCCACGCCTCGCGGCAGACGGTGGCATGGATGGTGGCGGCCTGGCCCGACCAGTAGCCGGCGTCGGCATCCAGCCCGAGCTGCTCGGCGATGCGGCGCAGCCGGTCACAGGCCGCCCAGCACATCATTGCCGAGTAGGTGTGCACGCGGGCCCGGCCGCGGTATTCCCAGATGCCGGCGTCGGGCTGGTCGTGGTGGCGGATGGCCTCTTCACCGAGGGCGCAGAGGCGCTGGTAGAGCGCCTGGTCGCCGGGCCGCTCGAGGCGGGCGTCGAAAAACGCCTGGGTGGCGGCGAGGATGACCGTGCCGTAGACATCATGCTGGACCTGGTAGTAGGCGGCGTTACCCACGCGCACCGGCCCCATGCCGCGATAGCCGCCCAGTGCGTCGGCGGTGGTCTCCTCGATGCGGCGCTCGCCGCCGATGCCATAGAGCGGCTGCAGACGGTGATCGCCGCTGGCGGCCACCAGGTTGATGATGTAGCGCAGGAACCCTTCCATGGTGCGTGTCGCGCCCAGGCGGTTGAGCGCATGCACGGTGAAGTAGGCATCCCGCAGCCAGCAGTACCGGTAGTCCCAGTTGCGGCCACTGTCCGCCGCCTCGGGGATCGAGGTGGTGGCGGCGGCGATCACCGCGCCGGTGTCCTCGTAGGCCGAGAGCTTGAGGGTGATGGCGGCGCGGATCACCGCCTGCTGCCAGTCGAAGGGAATGGCCAGCGAGCGCGTCCAGTCGCGCCAGTACATCTCGGTCTGCTCCAGAAACCGGCGGCCCATCGCCTCCACCGATTCCTTGACGCTTTCATCGGGGCCGAGGATGAAGGTCATGATGGCGTCGACCACGAACGGCGTCTCGTCGAGGACATGGGTCAGCGGCGCGTCGGTGGTGACGCGCAGGACCTGGTCGTGGCGCAGAAAGCGGACGTGATTGCTGCCGCGCGTGGTGGACGGCGCGCTGGCATCCCAGCCGCTCACCGGGCGCAGCCGGGTGCGGATCACCGGATGACCGCGCACGACTTCGACGCGGCGGATGATCATGACCGGCCGATAGGTGCGGTCGTACTGCCGGAACCGCGGGCAGAAGTCGATGATGCGCAGGATGGCGCCGTAACGGTCGGTCAGCTCGGTGGACAGGACCGCGGTGTTGGGATGGTAGGACTGACTGACCGCGCATTGGTCGCAGAGCTCGATGCTGAAGTGGCCGCGGTCCTGTGAGTCGACGAGCCGCGAGAAGGCGGGCTCGGCATCAAAGCGGGGCAGGCACGCCCAGACGAGGCGGCCGAGGGGATCGATCAGGCCATTGATCTGGCCGTTGCCGATCATGCCCAGTTCAAGATCTATTGAATCGGGCGAAGGTGTCGGGGCAGCCGGTTGAGCCATTGATAAGCCTCGTTGACGGATGCCAGCGCATGGCTGGCCGCGGTGGGTCGGTCGGTGCCGATGCGGATCGAGTGGCCGCCAAGGCGGTTGACGGCGGCAAAGGCGTCCTCGTCGGTCACGTCATCCCCCAGGCAGACCGGTATCCGGCCGTGGAAGGGCGGCTCGGCCATGAAGGCCTCGATGACGGTGCCCTTGTCATGCCCGGCCGGGCCCACCTCGAGCACCTGCTTGCCGGATTGCAGCCGGAATGATTCCCCCAGGGACTCGCAGTGATGCTCGACCAGCGCCCGGGCGGGGCGCTCGAGGGCGGGATCGCCGCGGTAATGCAGGGCGATGGCGTTGCCCTTGTCCTCGACGTGGGCCCCGGGATGCTCGCCGGCGAAGGCCTCCAGCGCCTGGCGCAGGCCGTCCAGTTCGGCGCGTCGATCGGCGGGCCGATGGATTTGGCCGCCGAGGCTGCGGCGCTCGAGGCCATGCAGTCCGGCCACCGCCGGCAGTGCCCCGCCCAGCAGCGCATCGAGTCCTTCGAGGGGCCGTCCCGAGACGATGGCCACCGCGCCATCGAGGCTCTGCACCAGGGCATCGAGCAGTCCGATGAGCTGCGCCGGGACATGGACCGCCTCAGGGTGCTCGGCGATCTCCACCAGTGTCCCGTCAAAGTCGAGGAACAGCGCCCAGTCGGCGCGCGGTGTCGGTAGCCCCGCTGCGCGCTCGTCAGACAGCTCCGTGGACGCCCGGCTATTCACGGTCGGCGAGGAACGCGGCCAGTTCGGCATTCAGCAGCCGGTCGAGGGCCTCGGTGATGGCGGCATCAACGGCCTCGGCATTGGCTTTGGCGTTGGGCGGCAGGACGCGCTGCCGGGTCCGGGTGGTCTGCGCCTGACTGGTGAAGCGCTCGCCCCCGGCGACGGCCACCGCGTCCAGCGTAATGCGGGTGGTCAGCTCATAGGGCACGCCGACGGCCACATCATGGCTCAACGTTTCGATGCCGATCTCCAGACGCGGCTCACCCGCACCATCCCACAGCGTGGGGCGGAAGCCGTAGCCGCGCAGGCCCTCGGCGGCGGCCAGCTGCACGGTGTAGGCGAGATCCTGGGCGGCCACCAGTCGGATGATGCTGCGGTTGGGGTTCTCGAGAATCCCCAGATCCGACTGGCTGCGATTGTCGACCACCTGCAGGGCGATCCCGCGATCACTGTCGGTGACCGGCTCGGTGGCCGGCGGTTGCGGCGACAGGCGCAGGTTCTGCGTGCCTTGGCTGCAGGCGGCCAGGAGGCTGACCAGTCCGAGCAGCACCAGGCTGCGTATGATTCGGTTCATGATTGTGTCCTCGTGTGTTCGGAGGGCAGATTAACATCCCCGGGCGGCGGACGAATGCCGGCGACTTGACGCCAGACGGGGGGCGCACGAGACTGCCTGGCCGTTCATTCATCGCATCAGCCAGGGAAGTGATCCGTGAAAACCGTGCTGGAGGCCGTTCCGCCCGAACTCCATCGGGGTGAAGCCGCGATTGAGGCGGTGGTCGAGAAGGTGGCCCGGGTGCAGGCCGCCTGCCCCATCGATGTCGTGAACATCCCCGAGATCCATGAGGAGCCGTCGCGCAGCGATCAGGGCGAGCGTCGGCAGCCGTTCGCGCCGCGCATGGCGCCACGGGATCTGGCGCGGGTGCTGCACGAGCGTCTGGGTGTGGAGTCGATGATCAATCACGTGGTGGTGCACCATGCCAGCGAGCAGGCGCTGGTGGACTGGGTCAATGAGACCTGGGAGGCCTATGGCATCCGGCGGTTCGTGCTGGTGGGCGGCGGGCGCCATTCGGTGCGCTACCCCGGCCCCGGCGTGACCCGGGCCAATGGCCTGCTGCGCGAGCGCAGTCGGGTCGAGTCGCTGCGCATCGGCAATATCTGCATCCCCTCGCGGCATGACGAGGCGGAGCGGATCGCTGCGAAGACCGCGGCCGGCGCGGACTTTTTCACCACCCAGATTCTCTATGAGCCCGAGGCCTTCACCGCCCTGCTGGATACGCTGGCCGCCCGCGCGGCGCTGCCGCCCGAGATCCTGCTGGCGTTCTGCCCCATCCGCAACGCCCGCAATCTGCGCTTTCTGCTGTGGCTGGGAGTAACGGTCTCGGATGCCCTGTACGACTGGCTGACCGCCGATGACGCGCAGGTGTTGGCCCGCTCGCTCGAGCAGATACGCCACGCCTGGGCGCAGATCGTCGCCCATCAACGCGCCCATGGGCGGGTGGCGCCGGCACTGGACATCAATCTGGCGCCCATCGGCCCGATTCCGCCGGCGGCCACCGTCGCCCTGGCCAAGGACCTGGCGGCTCTCCACCGCGCGCCGCCAATCGGGGTATGATCCGCGCATGACGACGACACTGCGCACGCTCATGAGCCAGTATCCCCGGGCCGGACGGCTCGAGTGGATCGGTCTGCGGCCGGCCCGGCATGCGCCCATGGAAAAGCCCGAATCGGTGGCGGTTGACGCCACCGGGCTGGTGGGCGATCGCTACGCCGGGCGCAGCGGCAAACGTGCGGTCACGCTCATACAGGCCGAGCATCTGCCGGTGATCGCCGCGCTCAGCGGCCACCCCGCCATTGATCCGGCCATCACCCGCCGCAATCTGGTGGTCAGCGGCATCAATCTGTACGCCCTGCGCGGCGAGTCCTTCCGGGTGGGCGACGTGTGCCTTGAGGGCACCGGCACCTGTGACCCCTGCTCGTTCATGGAGCAGTCGCTGGGTAGCGGGGGCTATAACGCCATGCGCGGGCACGGCGGGATCATCGCGCGGGTGGTGGAGCCGGGGCGGATCACGCTGGGCGACCCGGTGGTCGCGGCACTCGAGGATGCCCCGTCATGAATGATCTGCCGCGCCTGCTGCGAACCCTGGGCTGGGTGTTCTTGGCCCTCGCGCTGAACATCGTGGTGATCGGTATCGGGGCGTTGTGGATGAAGATCGGCCCGGCAACCATCGGTCTGCTGCTCGACCCGGGCAACGCGGTGATCTGGCTGACCACCGCGCTCACCTTCGCCCCCGCGGTGGGCAGCTTCTATGCCGCGCGGCTGATGCGCCGGCGCGACGCCTCGCGCTGAATCACCCCGACGGCGGCACCACCTTGCCGGGATTGAGGCGGTCGGCGGGGTCGAAGGCGGCCTTGAGCTGGCGCATCAGATCCTGCTCCACCGGCGATTTCAGCCGCGCCACCTCGCCGGGTTTGAGTTGCCCCACACCGTGCTCGGCGGCAAACGAGCCGCGGTACTGCATGGCGATGTCGTGCACGCGCCGGGTCAGGGCCCCCCACTGGGCCAGAAACGCCTCGTCGCTGGTGGCCACGGGCCGGGTCAGGTTGAAGTGGATGTTGCCGTCACCGATGTGGCCGAAGGCGCAGGGGCGCACCCCCGGGCAGGCCTCGGTCACCGCAGCGCTGGCGGCCTCGATGAAGGCGGGGATGTCGGCCACCGGCACCGAGACGTCGTTCTTGATGCTCGCCCCGGCGCCTTTCTGCGCGCCGGGGATGCTGTTGCGCAGCCGCCAGAAATCCGCCGCCGTGGCGGCATCCGGGGCGATGCGGTAATCCCCCGCGCCGGCATCGTCCGCCTGCAGGGCCTGCTCGAGGCGGCTGTCCAGCGCCGCCGGGGCACTGCTGGTCAGTTCCACCAGCAGATACCAGGGAAACCGCTCCGGCAGTGGCTCGTGGCAATCGGCGGCGTGCTCGAGGGCGAGGCTCAGTGGTCCGCGCCCCATCAGCTCGCAGCTGGTGATGGTATCGCCACTGGCCGCACGGAGGCGGGCGAACAGCGAGACCGCGGCCGTCGCGCTGTCCAGCCCGACAATCGCCGTGGCCCGCTCGCGCACCGCGGGAAACAGCTTGAGGCTGGCGGCGGTGATGATCCCCAGCGTCCCCTCGGCGCCAATGAAAAGATCCTTCAGGTCATAGCCGCTGTTGTCCTTGCGCAGGGTCCGCAGTCCATCCCAGATCCGGCCGTCGGCCAGCACCACTTCCAGCCCCAGCGCCAGGTCGCGGGCGTTGCCATAGCGCAGCACGTTCATGCCGCCGGCGTTGGTGGCCAGGTTACCGCCGATCTGGCAGTCGTTTTCAGCGGCGTAACTGAGTGGAAACAGCCGCCCGACATCGGCGGCGGCGGTATGCAGGGCGCTCAGGGTGCAGCCGGCCTCGGCGGTCAGGGTGAAGTTGTCGGCGTCGACGGCGCGGATGCGGTCGAGCCGCTCGAGTGACAGGATCAGCCCATCGGGATGGGTGGTGGCGGCGCCGCCGCAGAGCCCGGTGTTGCCGCCCTGGGGCACGATGCCGGCGCCGTATTCAGCGGCGATGCGCACGCACGTAGCGACCCCGCGGGTGTCCGCCGGGCGCACCACCGCCTGCGCCGGCCGCTGGGCGAACAGCCCGCGGCGCTCTTCGAGATAGCCGGCCATCGCCGGGCCCGGCGCGATCACGGCCGCGTCGCCGAGCTGCTGTCTGAGGGTTTCGATCATCGTCATGGGGGTATTATCCCATTCCCGGGCGGCTGCGACCATGTCAGGCCCCTGTCGAGGCGCGGATCTCGGTGTATCATTCAGGGCAGAACCCTCAAGCGGAAGGACAGGATCGATGATGATGCATAAAGGGATTCCGGGCGTGCTGATCGGGGTGGCCCTGAGCCTGCCGGTGGCCGCCGATACGCTCGACTTCAATGTCAGCAGCGACGCCGCCCAGCTGGGCTATACCCGGATGCTGCCGCCGGAGGGGCTCGAGGCCGGCGCCGCCCTGCTGCATCACGACGACGATGGCGACATCGCCGAGGCCAACCTGCACCTGGTCGACCAGCCCGAGCCCGGCCGCGACGCCCTGCTGGTCGGCGTGGGTGGCAAGCTTGCCTATGCCCGCGATGACCCGCGCGACGCCACCGGCGCGGCGCTGGCGGTGGGCGCGAAGGCCCGCTGGACGCTGCCGATGTACAACCGGGCGGCAGTGGCCGGCGGCGTCTACTTTGCCCCTTCGGCGACCACGGTGAGCGACATCGATGGTTATCAGGAGTATTCGGTGCGGGGCGAGTTCAAGGTGCTCGAGGATGCGGCGGTGTATCTCGGCTACCGCAAAATCGAGCTGAGCTTTGATGACGGGGGCTCGGACCGGGACTTTGATGATGGCGTCTTTGCCGGATTCAATCTGCAGTTCTGAGCGCGCCGCCCGGCGCTGGCCGGTGGGCCGGCTGCGGTGCCTTGCGCTGGTGCTGATGCTGGTCAGTGGCCTGGGGCCGGCGGCGGCAGAGTCGCCGGCCCCCACGCCCGAGACCGTGGCCTCGGTGCTGATGTATCACCGCGTCGGCAACGCGGATCACCCCAGCACCAACGTCACCGAGGCGCAGTTCCGGGCGCATCTGGATTACCTCGAGACCGAGGGGTTCGACGTGGTGCCGCTGGCCCGGGTCGTCGAGGCCCTGGAGGCCAATCGGCCCCTGCCGCCGCGCACGGTGGCCATCACCTTTGACGATGGCTATCGCAGTGTCGGCGAAACCGCCCATCCCATGCTCGAGGCCCGGAGCTTTCCGTACACGGTGTTCGTCAACACCGAGCCGGTGAATGCCGGTCAGGCGGGGCACATGAGCTGGGAGCGGATGCGCGGACTCGCGGCGCAGGGGGTGCGTTTCGCCAATCACTCGCGCTCGCATGCCGTGCTGTTCCACCGGCGCGACGGCGAGACCCGGCCCCGCTGGCGCGATCGCGTGCGCACCGATCTGTTGGACGCCCGGGCCAGCCTGCGCGACGAGCTGGGCGACGCCGTCCATCAGTCGCCGCCGCTGCTGGCCTATCCCTATGGCGAATACAGTCTCGAGCTGATGGATGAAGTGGCCGAACTGGGGTTTGTGGCGTTCGGCCAGCAGTCGGGCGCCATCGGTATCCATTCCAACTCGTTGGCCCTGCCGCGGCACTCGTTCAACGAGCGCTATGCCGCAATGGACCGGTTTCGGGTCAAGGTGCGCTCGCGGGCGCTGCCGGTGATCGAGCAGGCGCCACTGGATCCGGTGCGCGGGTCGCGCACGGCGCCGGCGCTGTCACTGACCCTGGCGCCGACCCCGGACCTGCGGGCCGGGCAGCTGGCCTGCTACTACCGCGGCGAGCGGCTGACCCCGGAATGGCTCGAGGCCGATCGGCGTTTCGAGGTGCAGGGAAAAGCCCCGATCCCGGTGGGGCGGACCCGTTACAACTGCACCGCGCCGGACGGCGAGGGACGCTACTTCTGGTTCAGCCAGCTGTGGGTGCACGGGGACGGCGGGACATGACAGTGGCCCCGGCCAATGGCCCGCGGCTTTTGCAGATCACCGACACCCACCTGTTCGCGGACCCCGCCGCCGAGCATGCCGGCGTGATCCCCGAGGCGCGGCTGCGGGCGGTGACCGCGGCCATGCAGCCGTGGCTGGCGTCCGCTGAAGCGGTTGTCCATACCGGCGATCTGGTCCACGACGGCGCCGTCGTGGCCTATGAGCGCCTGCGCGGAATCCTCGAGGCGTTTGGCCGACCCGTCCGGGTGATGCCCGGCAACCACGACGCCCGCGAACCGCTGCAGTCGGTGTTCGCCGGGGAGGCCGTCAACGCCGGTCGGACCCTGTCGGTGGGTGACTGGACCCTGATCAGCCTCGACTCGCTGCAGGTGGGCGAGGTCCCGGGCCGGCTGGGCGCCGACGAGCTGGCGGCGCTGGACGCGGCACTGGCCGGGCTGGCCACGCGGTGGTGCCTGATCGCGCTGCACCACCCGCCTCTGCCGGTGGGAACGCCGTGGCTCGATGCCATCGGGCTGGCTGAGCCGGAGGCGCTGCTGGAGCGGATCGCGGCCGATCCGCGGGTTCGCGGGATGATCTGCGGGCATGTGCACACGGCGTTCGATGGCCGCTGGCGCGACCGGCGCATGCTGACGACGCCGGCCACGGCGGCGCAGTTCCTGGCGGGCGCGCCGCGCTTTACGACGGTCCCCGCGGCGCCCGGCTTTCGCTGGCTGGATCTGCGCGCCGATGGCGGGATCGACACGGGCGTGGTCCGTGTCCCAATGGCTTGATACGCTGGACGATCTACTAAGAAATGACTGGAGATGGGTGCGATGGAATACCGCTCTTGGATGTGCGTGGTGTGCGGCTGGATCTACGAAGAGGAAGACGGTCTGCCGGATGAGGGCATCGAGCCCGGAACCCGCTGGGAAGACATCCCCGATGACTTCGTGTGTCCCGAGTGCGGGGCCGGCAAGTCCGATTTCGAGATGATCGAGATCTGATCATGACCGGTCCGATCACCGGGCTCTACATGGTCACTGACGCCCGCCGGCCGCCGCCCGTGCCCGTGGAGACGGCGGTGGCCGCCGCGCTGCGCGGCGGTGTCCGGGTGGTCCAGTATCGCGACAAGTCCGATGACACCGAGCGCCGGCGGCACGAAGCGGCAGCGCTGGCCGCCCAGTGCCGGGCCGCCGGTGCCTGTTTCATCGTCAACGACGACATTGCGCTGGCCCGGGCGGTGGCGGCGGACGGCGTTCATCTGGGCCGGGACGATGGCGATGTGGCGGCGGCCCGCACGGCGCTGGGGCCGGACCGCCTGATCGGCGTGTCCTGCTATGCCGATCTTGACCGGGCCCGGGCGGCCGCTGAAGCCGGGGCCGATTACCTGGCGTTCGGCAGCCTCTACCCGTCACCGACCAAGCCCGAGTCGGCACTGGCGCCGCTGTCGGTGTTCCGCGAGGCGCGGGCCTTCACGGACCGCCCGCTGGTGGCGATCGGCGGCATCAACGCCGGTAACATCGCCGAGGTGACGGCGGCCGGGGCCGACGCCGTGGCCGTGGTCGAAGCGATATCGGCGGCGCCGGACATCGAGGCCGCCACCGCCACCCTGATTGACCGGGGCTTCGGCCCGGCGGCCTGAGCCCACCCAAACAACACGCGGAGAATTCATGACGAATCGATCCGAAGCGCTTTTCGAGGAGGCGAACCAGTATCTGGTCGGGGGCGTGAACTCGGCGGTGCGCGCGTTCCGGGCCGTCGGTGGTACCCCCGTGTTCATGCGCCGCGGTCAGGGGGCATGGATCGAGGACGTCGATGGCCGACAGTATGTCGATTACGTGCTCTCCTATGGCCCCCTCGCCATTGGTCATGCCCACCCGGCGGTGGTGGATGCCATTGCGCAGACCGCCGCCAATGGCACCAGTTTTGGCGCCCCCACCGAGCTTGAAACCGAGCTGGCCAGAAAGGTCCAGGCGATCATGCCCGGCATGGAGCGCCTGCGCATGGTCAACTCCGGCACCGAGGCCTGCATGAGCGCGGTGCGCCTGGCCCGCGGCTACACCGGCCGTGACCGGGTACTGAAGTTTCGCGGCAACTACCACGGCCATGTCGATGCGCTGCTGGTGGAGGCCGGTTCGGGGGTGCTGACGCTGGGGATTCCCGGATCGCCGGGGGTTCCGGCGGCGGTCACCGAGACCACTCTGACCGCCCCCTACAACGACATCGACAGCGTCCGGCAGCTGGTGGCCGAATACGGCGACAGCCTCGCCGCGATACTGGTCGAACCGGTGTCCGGCAATATGAACTGTGTGCCGGCGCTGCCCGAGTTCCTGCAGGGGCTGCGGGATGTCTGCGATGACACCGGCGCGCTGCTGGTTTTTGACGAGGTGATGAGCGGCTTCCGCGCCTCGCTGGGGGGTGCCCAGGCCTGGTACGGCATCCATCCGGACCTGACCTGTCTGGGCAAGGTCATCGGCGGCGGCCTGCCCACGGCGGCCCTCGGCGGGCGCGCTGAGATCATGGACTGGCTGGCGCCCACCGGGCCGGTCTATCAGGCGGGCACGCTGTCCGGCAATCCGCTGGCCATGGCCAGCGGCCTGACCACCCTTACCGAGCTTGCCCGGCCGGGTGTGCATGCCGAGGCCGAGGCCTGGACCGCCCGGCTGCTCGAGGGCCTGCGGGACCGGGCCGCCCGTGCCGGCGTGGCGCTCAGGACCCATCAGGCCGGGACCATGTTCGGCCTGTTCTTCACCGACCGCGATTCGGTGGTGGGCTTCGAGGATGTCGCCGCCTGTGATGGCGATCGCTTCGTGCGCTTTTTCCACGGCATGCTCGAGGCGGGTGTCTATCTGGCCCCGTCGGCCTTCGAGGCGGGCTTTGTCTCCACCGCCCATGACGAGGCGGCGCTTCGGCATACCCTGGATGCCGCTGAGCAGGTGTTCTCCGATCTGTGAGCAGTCTCGAATCAGCGCTTGAGCCACTGTTCGAGTGGCTCTCGGTCAACCCCGGCTGGGCCGGGGTGATCATTGGCCTGATTGCGTTGACCGAGTCGCTGGCGCTGGTCGGGCTGATCGTCCCCGGTGCCGTGCTGATGTTCCTCGCCGGCGCGGCGGTGGGCGGCAGCAATATCGCGATCCTGCCCATGCTGCTATGGGCCATGGCCGGCGCCATCGTCGGTGATTCACTCAGCTACTGGCTGGGCCGCCATTACCGTGATCAGCTGCGCACCCTGCCGCTGGTGCGACGCTATCCCCAGGCCATGGATCGGGCCGAGGAGCTGTTCCTGCGCCACGGCGGCAAGAGCGTGGTGCTGGGCCGTTTCATCGGTCCGGTGCGCCCGGTGATCCCGGCCGTGGTGGGCATGCTGGGGATGCCGCCGGGGCGGTTCCTGCTGGCCAATGTGGGCTCGGCCATCGGCTGGGCACCCGCCTATCTGCTCCCTGGGATCGTTTTTGGCGCGTCGCTGGCCCTGGCCATGGAGGTCATGGGGCGGCTGGTGGCGTGGCTGGCCCTGGGGTTTGGGGGATTTCTGCTGCTGCGCTGGCTGATCCCGCGTATCGATCGGCCGCTGCGCCTGCTGGGCAACCGGGTGGCGCGGGCCATCGGCCGTCATCCGCCGCCGGGTGACTGGCGCCGTTGGCTGCACGGACCGCATGCCGCTGTCCGGGCGCTGCGCCACCGCGAGGGCTGGCTGTGGTGGCTGGCCCTGCTGGGGGTGATCGCGACGCTGTCCCGGGCAGTCCTCGCCCCCGCGCCGGCAGGCTGGGAGCGCGGGGCGGTCGCGCTGTTTGATGCTCAGCGCAGCGAATCGCTGCAGGCGTTTGCCTGGTGGCTCACCCAGGCCGGTGGCAGCCTGCCGATTGCCCTCGCCACCCTGGCACTGGCCGCGCTGCTGGCCTGGCAGGGCCAGCCTCGCCGCGCGGTGCATGCCCTGCTGGGCGTATTGCTGGCCGTTGCCCTGGGACTGGCGCTCAAGCACGGGCTGGGGTTACCCCGGCCTGCCGCGCTGACCGGCACGGCCGGCTGGAGTGGCGCCTACCCCAGTGTGCATGCCGCCGCGATCGCGGCGCTTGTCACCGCCTGGCTGACGCTGCTGCCGTTGTCCGCGCGTGGGCCCTACCGCGGGTTGATGGCGCTGGCGGGTGTGGGGGTGGCGGCAGTGGCCGGGTCGCGGGTGGTGCTGGGGGTGCATTGGCCGATGGATCTGGTGGCGGGGATCAGTCTGGGCGTGGTGCTGGGCGCGCTGCCGGCCCTGGCCGCCACGGGCAAGCGCCGTCCACCGCGGTTTCCGGCAGCGGTGAGCGTATCGGCGGGCGTGCTGGTGCTGGCCGCCGCCGGTGCGGCCGTGCTGGATTGGCCGGATCCGCTGGACCGCTATCCGCCCGGATCAACATGGCCCGAGCCCGCCAGTCAGCGGCTGGGCCTTGCCGGCCCGGCGGCGCCGTTCGTCGCGGTCATTGAAGCCAACGACTGGCAACCGCCGGAGCCGGGCTGGACATCGCCGCCGGCGTGGCGCTGGCAGAGCGCGCTGCGCTGGATCAGCCCGCGGCCCGATGCCGCCCGACTGCCGGTGCTGCCGCGCTGGCATGCCGGCCATCGCCCCGACCATGTCTGGATAAGCGTGGGTGAGGATGCCCGTCAGCGCTGGGTGCTGCGGGCCTGGCAGGCGCGGGCCGATGACGGTGAGCGGCTCTGGCTGATCGATCTGGAACGGGCCGTGATCAAGCCCGGTGTCCTGTTGCCACGACTGCGCCGCTACCGACCCGATCCGGCGCAGGTGGATGCGCTGCTGGCGAGTCCGGCGAGCAGTCGCTCGTGGATGCCACCGAAGCCGCCATTGCTCATGACCACCACCCGATCGCCGGGCTGAACAGCGGCAAGGATCGCGTCAATCAGGGCCTGCAGGTCGGCGCGCCAATGGCCACGGGCGCCGAGCGGGGCGAGCGCGGCGCCGACATCCCAGTCCAGATCGGGCGCTGCCAGGACGAAGGCCTGATCCGCCGCCTCAAGGGCATCGCCCAGGCGGTGCTGGTGGACCCCCTGGCGCATGGTGTTGGAGCGGGGCTCGAGCACGGCGATCAGCCGCCCGGGCCGGGTGTCGGTGGCGAGGGCCTCGAGGGTGGCTGCAATGGCCGTGGGGTGATGGGCGAAATCATCCAGAACTTCGACACCAGCGGCCTCGCCACGCCGTTGCAGACGCCGGCGGACACCCCGGAAGCCGGCCAGTGCGGCGATGCCATCGGCCATGGACAGGCCGGCATGACGCGCGGCAAGCAGGGCGGCGGCGGTGTTCATGGCGTTGTGCCGGCCGGGCAGCGGCGCCTGCCAGTGCCAGTCCCCCAGTTGCCAGCCATCGGCGGCGGCATGCAGGGGGAAGTCACAGCCGTCGCCCTGGCCAAAGCGGATCGTCCCGCTCCAGCAGCCCGCCGCCAGGACGTCCGCCAGGGCGGCGTCATCGGCGTTCACCACGATGCCGCCGGTGCCGGGTACCGCGCGTAGCAGATGATGGAACTGGCGCTTGATCGCGGCGAGATCGGCGAAGATGTCGGCGTGATCAAACTCCAGGTTGTTCAGGACCAGGGTCCGCGGGCGAAAATGCACGAACTTCGAGCGCTTATCGAAAAAGGCGGTGTCGTATTCATCCGCCTCGACGACAAAGAAAGGCGAGCGGCCGAGGCGCGCCGGTGTGGCGAAGTTCTCGGGCACGCCACCGATCAGGAAGCCCGGCTCGAGGCCGGCCGCTTCCAGCAGCCAGGCCACCAGGCTGGCGGTGGTGGTCTTGCCGTGGGTGCCGGCCACGGCGATGACCCAGCGCCCGCGGAGGATATGCCGGGCCAGCCAGGCCGGCCCCGAGTCGTAGTCGAGACCGCGGTCGAGCACCGCCTCCACCGCCGCGTTGCCCCGTGACAGGGCGTTGCCGATTATCACCTGATCGGCGTCATCGGCATGCACGAGCCGGTCATAGCCGGTATGGACCTCGACGCCGGCGCTGGCGAGGACATCGCTCATGGGTGGATACAGTGGGCCATCCTGACCGGTGACGCGGTAGCCGGCCTCGCGGGCGAGCACGGCGAGGCCGGCCATGAACGTCCCGCCAATGCCCAGGATGTGGACATGGCTCATAGCCCGGCCGCCATGCGCACGAAGGCACTGCCGCCAAAGATATAAGCAAGCGTCAGCCCCAGGCTGAGGGGCGTCGCCCATTCCAGCGTTGCCCGAAAGATGTGGCTGACCACGGCGATGTTCCACACCAGAAGGCCCAGGAAGGCCAGCGCGCCCAGGGCACTGGCCTCGTCCGGGCGGCCAATCAGCATGAGCACCGGCAGGCCCACCAGCGAAATCACCGCATCGGCGCCGAACAGGGCCGTCGCACTCTGGATGAAGCGGGGCCCTCTGCCGGTGAGCCACAGGACGACCCCCAGAAACGCGAGGTTATAGACCGCCAGCAGACTGATCTGCAGCAGGGCGCTGGTATCAGGGGTAAAGCGCTGGATGATCGGCACATTGATGACGGCCGTCGCGGCAATGGCGGCGCCCATCAGTCCGGTTGAAAACGGCAGGTCCTGCGGGCCGGCGCGCAGCAGTACGAGGGCGGTCAGGGTCTGCAGGGTGGTGCGCTGTGACATGGTATTTTGACTCGTCCGTGGCGGGCGGATCAGGGCAGTGGGCTTGTACGTGGCGACCCGATTGCGGTTGCATGCATGTTAACGGGTAATTCGGGCCGCGTCGCGAGGGAGGGACTCCATGCTTGACCATCTATTCGGTGAAGGCATCCACACCGGCAGCCTGACGCTGGAGCGCCGCAAGGGTGAGACCCGCCAGTTCGGTCGCGATGACCCCGCGGCGCGGCTGACCATCCACGACCCGCAGGTGGAGCGGCGGGTGCCGGCGGATCCCGACTTCATGCTGGGTCAGACCTACATGGAAGGCGGCTGGAGCACCCCGGACCTGCGCACCCTGCTGGCCGTGCTGATGGGCAATTTCGACGGCGCCGAGCCCGGAGGCGGCAGGCGGTTGATGACCTCGGTGCTGCGCCCGCTCCAGCAGTGGAACCGGCGCGCGGCAAGCCGGCGCAATGTGGCCCATCACTACGACATCGACGAGTGGCTGTTCCGCTGCTTTCTTGATACCGACATGCAGTACTCCTGCGCCTACTGGCCGCCGGGTGTCACCGACCTGGAGTCGGCGCAGGCGGCGAAGCGTGCCCTGATCCGCCGCAAGCTCTGCCTCAGGCCGGGACAGCGGGTGCTGGATATCGGCTGCGGCTGGGGCGGCCTTGCCATCGAGCTGGCCGAACAGGCCGGTGTCGAGGTGGTCGGACTGACGCTGTCCGAAGAGCAGGCCCGGGTGGCCCGCGATCGGGTGCGCGAGCACGGCTGCGAAGACCGCGTGGAAATCCGCATCCAGGACTATCGCGACGTCCCCGAGCGCTTTGAGCGCATCGTCAGCGTGGGCATGTTCGAGCACGTCGGGGCGCGCTACTACGACACCTTCTTTGCCGGGCTGCGCGACCATCTGACCGCCGACGGCGTGGCGCTGCTGCACACCATCGGCCGGCTCGGGCGGCCCGGGGTGACCAACCCGTGGATCCGTCGCTATATCTTCCCCGGCGGTTACATCCCTTCGCTGTCCGAGACCAGTGCCGCGATCGAGCGCCAGCAGATCGGAGTGACCGATCTCGAGGTCCTGCGCCTGCACTATGCCTACACCCTGGCGGCCTGGTACGAGCGCTTCCAAGCGGTGCGCGAGCGGGTGGCGGCCGAGAAGGGCGAGCGCTTCTGTCGCATGTGGGAGTTCTATCTGGCCGCCAGCGAGGCGGCCTTCCATCATCGCGGTCTGGTGGTCTTCCAGATCCAGCTGGCGATGGATCAGACCGCGGTCCCGCTGTGCCGTGACTATCTGCATGAGGCTGCAGCGCCCGGCGCTTGATAGACTCCCGCAAAACACGGGGAAGGGGAGTCCACATGCCTGCCAGAAATGCCTTCTATGCCCAGTCGGGCGGCGTCACTGCGGTGATCAATGCCAGCGCCGCCGGCGTGATCGAGGCCGCCCGGGACCATCCCGAGGCCATCAACACCGTTTACGCCGGCGTCAACGGCATCCTGGGGGCGCTGGATGAGCAGCTCATCGACACTGGCCGGGAATCGGCCGAGAGCATCGCCGCCCTGCGCTATACCCCCGGAGGGGCCTTTGGCTCGGCGCGCTACAAGCTGAAGGGCCTGGACGAGAACCGCGCCGAGTACGAGCGGCTCATCGAGGTCTTCCGCGCCCACGACATCGGCTATTTCTTCTACAACGGCGGTGGGGACTCGCAGGACACCGCCCACAAGGTCTCGCAGCTCGGCGAGGCCATGGGTTATCCGATCACCTGCATCGGCGTGCCCAAGACCGTCGACAATGACCTGCCCGGCACCGATACCTGCCCGGGTTTTGGCTCGGTGGCCAAGTACATCGCCGTGGCCACCCGCGAGGCCGGGCTGGATGTGGCGTCCATGGCGGAGACATCGACGCGGGTGTTCATCCTCGAGACCATGGGGCGGCATGCCGGCTGGATCGCGGCGGCGTCGGCACTGGCGCGCGACCACGAGGAGGCCCCGCCGCACGTCATTCTACTGCCCGAGGTGGCGCTGGATGAGGCGCGCTTCCTGGAGCGGGTCCGCGCATGTGTCGAGCGGATCGGCTATTGCGTGGTGGTGGTCTCCGAGGGGCTGCGCACCGCCGACGGCCGGTTCGTCGCCGACCAGGGCACCCGGGATGCCTTCGGCCATGCCCAGCTGGGGGGCGTGGCCCCGGCCATTGCGGCGATGGTGCGCGAGCGCCTCGGCTATAAATATCACTACGCCATTGCCGATTATCTGCAGCGCGCCGCCCGGCACATCGCCTCAGCCACCGATGTCGAGCAGGCCCATGCCCTGGGGCGGGCCGCGGTGGAGTTCGCCGTGGCCGGGCACAATGCGGTCATGCCGACCATCGTCCGCGACGCCGACGCGCCCTATCGCTGGCACATCGGCCAGGTGCCGCTGGCGGATGTGGCCAACCGCGAGGCGCGGATGCCGGCGGAGTATATCGACGCCGACAACCTGTTCGTGACCGAGGCGGCGCTGCGTTACCTGCGCCCGCTGATCGCCGGCGAGGACTATCCGCCCTACCGCGACGGACTGCCCGAACACGTCCACCTGCGCGCGGAGCGCGTGGCGCCCCGCTGCCCGCCGTTCAGGGACTGACCCGGGCC
Organism: Spiribacter sp. SSL99; assembly: GCF_009805925.1. Classification (NCBI taxonomy): domain Bacteria; kingdom Pseudomonadati; phylum Pseudomonadota; class Gammaproteobacteria; order Chromatiales; family Ectothiorhodospiraceae; genus Spiribacter; species Spiribacter sp. SSL99. Next base: position 63,091 of record NZ_MAOM01000001.1, read on the forward strand.
CGGCCGCCGCGTATACTGCCGCCATCCGCATCATCCACACGAGGAGGTTTCCATGGCCTACGAGGGCATCGGCGCCGGCAAGAATCTGCCGGACGACATCAACATCATCATCGAGATCCCGGCCAATGCCGATCCCATCAAGTACGAGGTGGACAAGGACTCCGGGGCCATCATGGTGGATCGGTTCATGGGCACCTCGATGCACTACCCGGCCAACTACGGCTATATCCCCGATACCCTCTGTGGTGACGGTGACCCGCTGGACGCCCTGGTGGTCACGCCCTTTCCGCTGGCCGTCGGTTCGGTGATCCGCTGCCGGCCCGTCGGCGTGCTCGAGATGACCGACGAGGGTGGCGAGGATGCCAAGCTGCTGTGCGTGCCGATCAGCAAGCTCACGCCGATCTACGATGCCGTGAATGCGCCGGAGGACCTGCCGCCGTTGCTGCTCGAGCAGATCAGCCACTTCTTTGAGCGCTACAAGGACCTGGAGCCCGGCAAGTGGGTGCGGGTGAACGGCTGGAAGGACCGGGAAGCCGCGGTTGCCGAGATCAACGATTCCATCCAGCGGTTCGGCGGCTGATCCGCATGGTCAAGCTCACGCGCATCTACACCCGCACCGGTGATACCGGCCAGACCGGTCTCGGTGACGGCAGCCGCGTCGCCAAGACCGATCCGCGGGTCACCGCCTATGGCACGGTCGACGAGCTCAATGCCCTGCTGGGGATCTGCCGGCTGCACGCCGGCGGCGATCTTGAGGCGGCCCTGACCCGCATCCAGAACGACCTGTTCGACGTGGGGGCCGACCTGTGCACGCCCGAGCAGGAGGATCCGCCCTTCGAGCCGCTGCGGGTCGCCACCGGCCAGACCGAGTGGCTGGAAGGGGAAATCGACCGGGTCAATGCCCATCTCGAGACCCTGCGCTCGTTCGTGCTGCCCGCGGGCAGTCCCGCCGCCGCGCATCTGCATCATGCCCGCACCGTGGCGCGGCGGGCCGAGCGCGAGACGGCGGCCCTGGCGGTGACCACACCGATCAACGAGAACGTCCTGCGCTATCTCAACCGGCTGTCGGACTATCTGTTCGTGCTGGCCCGCGACGCCAATCGCGAAGCCGGTGGCGACGTGCTCTGGCAGCCCGGCGAACACCGCTGACCATGTCCGCCCGCCAGGTGGCGTTCGAGGTGACCGCCGATCAGGCGGAGTCGCTCGAGGCGGTGCTCGAGGCGGCCGGGGCCGAGGCGATCACCTGGGCCGAGGCGCCGGGCAGCGCGGCGGTGCTCGAACCGCCGCCGGGCGAGACCCGGCTCTGGGACTGGCTGCGGGTGGAGGCACTGTTCCCCGCGGACAGCGATGTCGATGCGGTGCGCGCGGCGCTGGCCGAGGCCCTCGGCGGGGATCCGTCGGGCTGGCGCACCGCCGAGATCGCCGATCAGGCCTGGGAGCGCGCCTGGCTCGAGCACTTCCAGCCGCAGTGCTTTGGCGGGAGGCTCTGGGTGGTGCCCGGCGGGCTCGAGCCGCCGGTGCCCGAAGCGGTCAACATCCGGCTCGATCCGGGGCTGGCGTTCGGGACAGGCACGCACCCGAGCACCGCCCTGTGCCTGGAGGCACTGGCCGCCGATCCGCCGTTGGACGAGACGGTGATCGACTATGGCTGTGGATCGGGGCTGCTGGCCATTGCCACGCTGCGTCTGGGCGCCCGGCGGGTGGTGGCGGTGGATAATGATCCGCAGGCGCTGACGGCCACCCGGGACAACGCCCGGCGCAACGGGGTGGAGGATCGGCTTGAGGTGCTCGGGCCGGCGGCGGCGCTGCCGGTGGCGGACCGTGTGCTGGCCAATATCCTGGCGGGTATTCTGCAGTCGCTGGCGCCACGGCTGATTGATGCGCTGGCTGTGGGGGGGCGGCTGACGCTGGCCGGACTGCTTGAAACCCAGGCCGATGCGGTGCGCGCCGCGTATGAGCCGGCCTGTCGCTTCGAGCCGGTGATCCGGGTCGATGAATGGGCGCGGCTGGATGGTCGGCGGCGGGCGGTTTAATGGTGGGGGTGTTGCCGTTATGATTTCGGGTTTTCCGCGAAGGATTCATGCCATGGAAGACGAATCCGCCCCCGGGGGCGCCAGCGTCGGCCCGATCCGTGCCTGTGTGCATGAGACGGTGACGGCGTATTTCCGCGACCTCGATGGCCAGGCCAGTCACGATCTCCACCGCATGGTGATCGAGCAGGCCGAGGCGCCCCTGCTGGAGGTGGTCATGCGCGAGTGCGGCGGCAACCAGACCCGCGCCGCCGACGCCCTCGGCATCAACCGCGGAACGCTGCGCAAAAAGCTCCGCCATTACGGCCTCGAAGACTGACCACCACGGAGTCCCGCCATGTCCGCCGCCACCCCGCTGCCCATCCGCCGTGCCCTGATCAGCGTCTCCGACAAGACCGGGATTGAGCCGCTGGCGCGTTGCCTGGCCGACAGCGGGGTCGAGATCCTGTCCACCGGCGGTACCGCCACGCTGCTGCAGGACGCCGGGATCGATGTGGTGGAGGTCGGCGAGTACACCGGCTTCCCGGAAATCATGGCGGGTCGGGTGAAGACCCTGCACCCGCGCATTCATGGCGGGCTGTTGGGCCGACGGGGCGAAGACGAGGCCGTGATGGCCGAGCAGTCCATCCCGCCCATCGACCTGCTGGTGGTCAACCTCTACGCCTTCGAGCAGGCCGTGGCGCGGCCCGACTGCTCGCTGGAGGCGGCCATCGAGCATATCGATATCGGCGGCCCGGCGATGCTCCGGGCGGCGGCCAAGAATCATGCCGGCGTCGGCGTGGTGACGGCGCCGGCGCAGTACCCGGCGGTCATCGAGGCAGTGGCGGCGCAGGGCGGCCTCGACGCCGCGCAGCGTTACGAGCTGGCGGTGGCGGCGTTCAATCATGTGGCGCGCTACGACGCGGCCATCAGCGATTACCTGTCGGCCCGCGACGCCGACGGTCAGGTATCGGCCTTTCCCGGCCAGCTCAACCGCCACTGGGAGAAGGCCGCGGAGCTGCGCTATGGCGAGAACCCGCATCAGCCGGCCGCGTTCTATCGCGATCCCCTGGCCCGACCGGGCAGCTTCGCCGACTACCAGCAGCGCCAGGGCAAGGCGCTGTCGTACAACAACCTGGCCGACGGCGATGCCGCCTGGGCCTGCGTGGCGGCGTTCGACGCGCCCGCCTGCGTGATCGTCAAGCACGCCAACCCCTGCGGTGTGGCGGTGGCGGCCGAGCCGACGGCGGCCTATGAGGCGGCGTTCGCCACCGATCCCACCTCGGCCTTCGGCGGCATCATCGCCTTCAATCGACCGCTCGATGCGGCCACCGCCCGGACCATCGTCGAGCGTCAGTTCGTCGAGGTCATCCTGGCGCCGGCGGTCAGTGATGAGGCGCTGATGGTGACCGCCGCCAAGACCAATGTGCGCGTGCTCGAAGTGCCGGGAGGGCCGGTGGCCGCATCGGAATGGCGCCTGCAGCCGGTGGGCGGCGGTTTGCTCGTGCAGGCCCAGGACCGCGCCCTGACGGCCGATTCGGGCCTGCGCTGCGTGACCCGCGAGCCGGTGAGCGAGGCGCTGGCCGAGGAACTGGACTTTGTCTGGCGGGTGGCGAAGTTCGTCAAGTCGAATGCCATTGTCTATGGCCGCGAGGGCCGCACCCTGGGGATCGGGGCCGGTCAGATGAGCCGGGTCGACAGTGCCCGGATCGGCGTCAGCAAAGCCGCCGAGGCGGGTCTGGACCTGACCGGCTCGGTGCTGGCCTCGGATGCGTTCTTTCCATTCCGCGACGGCATTGACCAGGCCGCCGCGGCAGGCGTCCGCGCGATCATCCAGCCGGGGGGCTCGCGCCGTGATGATGAGGTCATCGCCGCCGCCGACGAACACGGCATCGCCATGCTGCTGACGGGCATGCGCCATTTCCGCCACTGACCGGCCATGGGGAGCAGTCCGATGAACATCCTGGTCGTGGGCAATGGGGGGCGCGAGCATGCGCTGGCCTGGCGCCTGGCACAGTCACCGCGCTGCGGCCACGTCTACGTGGCGCCCGGCAACCCCGGCACCGCCCGTGAGCCGGGGGTGAGCAACCTCGCGGTGGGCGCCGACGATATCCCGGCGCTTGTCGAGCAGGCCCGGGAACGGGCCGTGGAGATGACCGTGATCGGGCCCGAGGCACCGCTTGCCGCCGGCATCGTGGATGCCTTTGAGCAGGCGGGGCTGGCCTGTCTGGGCCCCGGGCAGGCGGCGGCCGAGCTGGAGGCCTCGAAGGCGTTCGCCAAGGCGTTCTTTGCCCGTCACGGCATTCCCAGCGCGGCGTACGCGACCTTCGAGCAGCTCGAGCCGGCCCTCGCCTATATCCGCGAGCGCGGCGCGCCGCTGGTGATCAAGGCCGATGGCCTGGCAGCCGGCAAGGGCGTGACCATTGCCCACGACATCGACACCGCGGTCGAGGCGGCCACATCCATGCTGGGCGGGGCATTCGGCGCGGCCAGCGAGCGCATCGTGGTCGAGGATTTCCTGACCGGCGAGGAAGCCAGCTTCATTGCCCTGGTGGACGGTGAAACGGTTCTGCCGCTGGCGAGCTCCCAGGATCACAAGGCCCGCGACGCCGGCGACGAGGGCCCCAACACCGGTGGCATGGGCGCCTACTCACCGGCGCCGGTGGTCACGGACGCGGTCCATGCGCGGATTCTTGAATCGGTGATCCGGCCCACGGTGCGTGGCCTGGTGGCCGAAGGGCGTGGCTACCGGGGATTCCTCTACGCCGGCCTGATGATCGACGCCCGGGGCGAGCCGCGGGTCCTTGAATTCAACGTCAGGTTGGGCGACCCCGAGACCCAGCCGATTCTCATGCGCCTGGCGAGCGACCCGGTGACGCTGTTCGAGGCCGCGCTGAACGGTCGGCTCGACGCCGGGGCCGTGCAGTGGGATCCGCGGCCCTGTCTGGGGGTGGTGCTGGCGGCGGCGGGCTATCCGGGCGCCTATGCCAAGGGCGATGTCATCGAAGGGCTTGGCGATGCCGACGGCGACGGCCGCAAGGTGTTTCATGCCGGGACCGCGACCAACGCCCGCGACGAGGTGGTCACCGCCGGTGGCCGGGTGGTGTGCGCCTGTGCCCTGGGAGACGACATCCTGGCCGCGCAGCAGGCCGCCTATGACCTGGCGGAGACCGTGCACTGGCCGGGCCGTTTCATGCGCGCGGACATCGGTTTCCGCGCGGTCAACGCACAGCTGCAGGCGGAGTCGTCATGACGCTGGCCTACTGGATGGTGCTGGTCGCGATCTTCATGCCGTTCGTGTTCGCCGGTCTGGCAAAGTCCCGGGGCCGGTTCGACAACGCCCGCCCGCGGGAGTGGCTGGCGGGCCTGAGTGGCTGGCGCCAGCGGGCACACTGGGCGCAGTTGAACACCTTCGAGGCATTCCCGCCGTTTGCCGCGGCCGTCATCATCGCCCATCAGCTGGGGGGTGCGCAGGGCTGGATTGATGCCCTGGCGGTACTGTTCGTGGTGCTGCGGCTGGGTTATGGGGCGGCCTATATCGCCGATCGGCCCACCCTGCGCAGCCTCCTCTGGACCGGAGCGTTCGCCTGCGTGCCAGGGCTGTTCGCGGTGGCGGCGCTGACTACCGGCTAGGTCCGTGGGGGCGCGTGGCCAGAAAGATGACCACGCCGGCCATGACCGCGCTGGCTGACAGGCGGGCATAGAGCGGCTCGACGCTGATCCACATCCACCCCCAGCTGAGCGCCACCAGCACCAGTGCGGTGATCTTGGCCCGGGGCCGGATCGCGCGGTGATCCCGCCAGTCCCGCAGCAGCGGGCCAAAACGCGGGTGGCTGTAGAGCCAGGCATGCAGCGCCGGCGAGCTGCGCGAAGCGCACATGGCCGCGAGGAGCAGAAACGGCGTGGTCGGCAGCAGCGGCAGCACCGCGCCGACGCTGCCGAGGCCGATGAAAAACAGCGCCAGCATCAGCCATCCGCGGCGTACCAGCCGTCTGCGCAGGGTCTCGGGCCCTGTTGAGCCGTTGTTCCCGTCGTGCTTCAAATCAATCCTCCGCCGACCCTGCACCTGACTGACACAGATCAACCCGGCCGTGTCGCACAACGCCTATGATGACATGAAACACTGCATCGGGAGCGGCGCGTCCATGGCCGACAATCTTCTTCTCGACCGGGCCCTGCTGCGTCGCTATGACGTGACCGGGCCCCGGTACACTTCCTATCCGACCGCCGCCCAGTTCACCGAGGACTTCGACGCCGCGCGTTACCGCGACCATGTCAGCTGGAGCAATGGTGATCCCATCCCCCGGCCGCTGTCGCTCTACGTGCATGTGCCGTTCTGCCGCACGGTGTGCTTCTACTGCGCCTGCAACAAGGTGATCACCGCCAACTACCGGCGGGCCCAGGACTATCTGGCCCGGCTGATCGAGGAGCTGGACCTGCAGGCGGCGCTGTTCGCCGACGACCGTCCCGTGGAGCAGCTGCACCTGGGCGGTGGTACCCCGACCTATCTGAGTGACGACGATCTGGCGACACTGATCGACGCCATCGCCGAGCGCTTTCCCCTGGCGGCGCCGGAGCGGCGCGAGTTTTCCATCGAGGTGGACCCACGCACGGTGGACCGCCAGCGCATCCGCCACCTTGCCGCGCTGGGCTTCAATCGCCTGAGCCTGGGGGTGCAGGATTTCGATGACGACGTGCAGAAGGCGATCAATCGCCTCCAGGGCGTTCAGGCCACGGCCGACATCGTTGAGGAGGCTCGCGCCCAGGGCTTTCGCTCCATCAATCTGGATCTGATGTACGGCCTGCCGCTGCAGACGCCCGAGCGCCTGTCGCGGACCCTGGACGCGGTGATGACCATGCGCCCCGACCGCATCGCCCTGTACAACTATGCGCACATGCCGCAGATGTTCCGCATCCAGCGCCAGATCCCCGACGCCACCCTGCCCGCGGCGGAAATGAAGCTCACCCTGCTGATCGAAGCCATGCAGCGCCTCGCCGGCGAGGGCTATCAGTACATCGGCATGGATCATTTCGCGCTGCCCGGCGATGAACTGGCCGAGGCGGCCGATAACGGCACCCTGCACCGCAACTTCCAGGGTTATGCCACCCGCCCCGATCTGGATCTGATCGGCCTGGGGGCCTCATCCATTGGCCAGATCGGGGATGCCTTCATGCAGAATCATCGTGACCCCGAGGGCCATGCGGCCGCGGTCCGCGCCGGCGAGCTGCCGATCTGGCGGGGCGTGGCCATGGACGACGACGACCGCCTGCGCCGCGATGTGATCCAGGCGGTGATGTGCCGGGGGCGGGTCGACTACGCGGCGATTGAGGCGCGTCATGGGATCGATTTTGCCGACTACTTCGGCGATGCCCTCGCGGCCCTCTCGCCGCTGGTGGATGACGGCCTGCTCACGCTGGCGCCCGGCGCGCTCGAGGTCACGCCGCGGGGGCGGTTTTTCCTGCGCAACGTGGCGATGCCGTTCGACGCCTACCTGGCAGCGGCCGGCGGCGAACGGCGCTTCTCCCGCGTGATCTAGTCGACGCCCATGGCCGTGGGGGCCAGCACCTCGACGTTGACCCGGAGGGTGCCGGCGGTCTCGGCCTCGAGTTCAAGGCTGAAGCGCTCGCCCTCGGTGAGGGCCTCGTCAATGCCCATCATCATCACGTGCCGGCCGCCGGGCTCAAAGGTCACGCTGCCCTCAGCGGGCACGCGCACCCGGGGCGTGTGGACCATGCGGCTGTTGCCGCCTTCCTCGATGGTGCGATGCAGTTCGGCGCGGCCGGCGCGCTCGGTGTGCACGCCGACCAGGGTGTCACTGCGCCGGCTGTCATTGCGGATTTCAAGGTAGACGGCGCCCTTGGAAAAACCCGGTGGCGTCGCCCGGGCCCAGGCGTCTTCAATGATCAGCTCGGCCTGCGCGGCGCCCGCCAGAGCGGTGCCGATCAGGGCGGTGGCCAACCCGGTGAGTCGGTGAAGGGCGGTGCGGTGCATGCTCGGGCTCCTGTCAGGCAAGAGGTTGCGGGGTATCGCCGGCGCGCAGCGTCAGCATGGGCCAGCCGTTGGCCCGGGCCGCGGCTGCCAGCACCGGGTCGGGATCGATGGCCACCGGCTGGTCCACCACTTCGAGCAGCGGCAGGTCGTTGCGCGAGTCGCTGTAGAAGTGAAGGGTGTCGAAGCGCTGCTCCTGCTCGTCCAGCCACGCCCGAAGCGCCTCGATCTTGCCCGCCTGGAAGGTCGGGATGCCGGCGGGCCGGCCGGTGTAACCCGCCGGGCCGCGCTCGGGCTCAGTGGCCAGCAGCACCGGAATATCGAACAGCGCCGCGATCGGGGCGGTGACGAAGCCGTTGGTGGCGGTGATGATCATCAGTGCGTGGCCGCGCCGGCGATGGTCGTCGACCAGTTCACAGGCGGCGGGCAGGATCCGGGGGCGGATGTGGCGCTCGATGAACGCGTCCCGCCAGGCCATCAGGCGGGATTCGGGGTGATCAGCGAGCGGCCGCAGGGCGAACTGCAGAAAGGCCTCGATGTCGAGCTCGCCGGCCTCGTAGTCGCGCATGAACTGCCGGTTCCGGGCGTCGAACTCGTCGCGCTGGACCGCACCCTGCTCAATCAGATGCTGGCCCCAGAGGTAATCGCTGTCGCCTTCAAGGAGGGTGTTGTCCAGATCGAAAATCGCCAGCTGCACGCTTTAATCCCGTTGTCGCATTGCCGCTTGATTCTGCGGTGTGGAAGAATAAGCCGCAACAGGATTCTTGATTTGGTGAAGTAAGTGATTGATTCAAAAGGGTTTCGTCCAAATGTCGGGATGATTCTGGCCAACGGCGCCGGCGAGCTGCTGTGGGCGCGCCGCGTGGGCCAGAACGCCTGGCAGTTCCCCCAGGGCGGGATCCAGCGTAATGAAAGCCCCGAGGCGGCCCTGTACCGCGAACTCAACGAAGAGGTGGGGCTGACGCCGGCGGATGTCGCCGTACTGGGGTCGACGCGGGGCTGGTTGCACTATCGATTGCCCCGGCACCTCATCCGTCGCCGTCAGCGGCCGACCTGCATTGGCCAGAAACAGGTCTGGTTCCTGCTGCAGCTGCGCTCGGCGGACACCCGGGTGCGGCTCGACGCCAGCCCCGACCCGGAGTTTGATCGCTGGGACTGGGTGTCCTACTGGTATCCGCTGGAGGCCATCGTGTCGTTCAAGCGCGATGTCTATGCCCGGGCGCTCGACGAGCTCGCCCCCCTGTTATTCCCCGAGGGCCCGCCGGCGCGGCCCGCTGACGCCGGTTGCGGGCAGCCGCCGGCCATTCCCCGACCCGGCCAGGGGCGCTAGCCGGCGTGCTGGAAACGCTCCACCGCATTGTCCAGGCGGTCAATGCCGCGGGCGATTTCCGTCAGGCGCTGGAGATCATTGTCGAGCGTGTGGCCGAGGCCACCGGTGGCGATGTCTGCTCGGTCTATCTGCTTGAGGGCGATGGAGGGCATCTTCGCCTGATGGCCACCCGCGGCCTGAATGTGGATGCCGTGGGCCAGGTGCGCCTGCCGGTGAGCGAGGGGCTGGTGGGACTGGTGGCCGAGCGCGAGGAGTCCATCAACCTCAACGATGCCGATCGGCATCCGCGGTTCCGGTATTTTCCCGAGACCGGCGAGGAGCGCTTCCACTCCTTTCTGGGCGTCCCGATCATCCACTATCAGTCACGGCTGGGCGTGCTGGTGGTCCAGCGCCAGGCCCGTGACCGCTTCAGCGATGCCGAAGTCGCGTTTCTGGTCACCATGGCGGCGCAGCTCGCCGGTGTCATGGCCCACGCCCGGGTGCGCGGCGAACTGACCGACCCGGGAGACGCCGATGACGGTCATCCGCTGGGGCTCGATGGCATTGCCGGGGCGAGCGGCCTGGGGATTGGCGAGGGGCATGTCATGACCGTCCCCGCCAGCCTCGACAGCATTCCGGATCGACGCATCCGCCATGTCGAGGCCGAGGAGACCGCCTTTGGCCGGGCGCTGGAGGCGGCCCGGGCCGACCTTCGCGGGCTGGCGGCCCGTATGCAGGGACAGGTGCCGGCGGCCGAGCAGCAGCTTTTTGACGTGTATCTGCAGATGCTCGACGGCGACAGCCTGCGTGAGCGCATCGTCACGCATATCCATGCCGGCCATTGGGCGCCGTTCGCCGTGCGCCTGACCATCGCCGAGCATGCACGCCGCTTTGAGGCCATGGATGATGCCTATCTGCGCGAGCGCGCCAGTGATCTGCGCGATGTCGGGCAGCGGTTGCTGAGCCGGTTGCTGAGCGTCGGCGAAGAGGATCAGCCACTGCCCGACCGGGTCATCCTGGTGGGTGAGGAGGTGAGCGCCTCGCAGCTGGTGGAGATCCCCCGGGACAGGCTGGCGGGCGTGGTGAGCGCCGGCGGATCGGCCAACTCGCACATCGCGATCCTGGCCCGGGCCCTGGGGGTGCCGGCGGTGATGGGCGTCCGCGAGCTGCCGGTGCACGGCCTGCACGGCCGCGCGCTGATCGTCGATGGCTACCGCGGCCGGGTCGAAGTGGATCCCGCGCCGGCGCTGCGTGATGAGTACCAGCGCCTGGCCGTGGAGGAGGAGGCGATGACCGCCGGGCTGGCGGACATTGCCGGTGAGCCGGCGGTGACGCCGGATGGCCATTCCATCAGCCTGACGGTGAATACCGGGCTCGCCGCCGAGATCGAGCGGGCGCTGGAGGTGGGTTGTGCGGGCGTCGGCCTGCATCGTACCGAGTTTCCGTTCATGGTCAGTCCGCGGTTTCCCGGCGAGGATGAGCAGATCGAGCGCTATCGCGAGGTGCTCGAGGCGTTCGCCCCGTTGCCGGTCACCCTGCGCACGCTGGACGTCGGCGGGGACAAGCCGTTGCCCTACTTCCCCAGTCACGATGAAAACCCGTTTCTGGGCTGGCGCGGCGTGCGCATGACCCTCGATCATCCGGAGATCTTCCTGACCCAGTTACGGGCCATGCTGCGGGCCTCGGTGGGCCTCGACAACCTGCGGGTGATGTTCCCGATGGTGAGCCGCGTCGAGGAGGCCGAGCGGGCCGCGGCACTGCTGCGCCGCGCCCATGCCGAGCTGGCTGAAGAGGGGGTGGTGACCGCGATCCCGGCCATCGGCGCCATGGTCGAGGTGCCGGCGGCGGTCTATCAGGCCGAGAGCCTGGCGCGACGGCTCGATTTTCTGTCCATTGGCAGCAACGACCTGGCCCAGTACCTGCTGGCGGTCGATCGCAACAACAGTCGGGTGGCATCGATCTACGACGAGTTGCACCCGGCGGTGCTGCGGGCGGTGGCATCGGTGGGCGAGGTCGGGCAGCGCCTGGGCAAACCGGTGTCGCTGTGCGGGAGCATGGCCGGCGAGCCCGCGATCGCGCCGCTTTTGATGGCGATGGGGCTGGAGAGCCTGTCGATGAGCAGTGGCCGCATCCTGCGGGTCAAGCGTGTGATCCGGACCATTCCCTATTCGGCCGCGCAGGCCCTGCTTGAAGCCGTGCTGGCCTGCGAGACCCCCGGCGAGGTGCGGCGGTTGGTGAACGCCGAGATGGACCGCTATGGCTTGGGGGGCCTGATCCGGGCCGGCTGGTAGCCGTCAGCCCGGGCGACGCACCCGCACGATCACATCGACGCCCTCGATGGTCTTGCCGGGGGGCGGCGTCGGCAGGCCATCCACCGCCACGCGGTTGTGGGGGATGTCTTCCATTTCACCGGTTTCCTCGTCGAGGAAGTGGTGGTGCGGGTCGACCTTGGTGTCAAAGTAGATGCGGCGCGGGTCGGCGAGGATCTCGCGCAGTAGCCCGGCTTCGGTGAACTGGTGCAGGGTGTTGTACACCGTCGTCTGGGAGAGCCGCATGCCGGCCTCAATGGCCTCGGCATACAGCTCCTCGGCGGTGATGTGGCGCTCGCCCTGACCGAAAATGAGCCCGGCCAGCCCCATGCGCTGACGGGTCGCCCGCAGGCCGGCGCCCTGCAGCAGGTCGCGCACGTAATCATCATGTTGGCGGGAGAACAGCGCAGACGTCATTACAGACACCATTGTGGACTTGATCAGTACTCTATAAGGGTAGCATGGAATGCGGGCCGCGCCACAGCCGTCAGGCGCTGGCGCTCAGGCCCAGGGCTTGAGCTCGACCAGCAGGACCACGGCGATCAGCACCAGCACGGGCAATTCGTTGAATACACGATACCAGCGGTGACTGCGGGTGTTGCGATCCTCGGCAAAGGCCCGCAGCAGTCGACCGCAGTACAGATGATAGCCGATCAGCCCCACCACCAGCAGTATCTTGACATGCAGCCAGCCCTGTTCCAGCCAGAACGGCTGGACCACGATCAGCGCCACGCCGAGTCCCACGGCCACCACCGCGCTGGGATTCATGATGCCACGGTAGAGCTTGCGCTCCATGATCCGAAAGCGCTCACGGCCGGGTTCATCCTCGGTCATGGCGTGATAGACGAACATCCGCGGCAGATAGAACAGCGCCGCGAACCAGGTCACCACGGAAATGATGTGAAAGGACTTGATCCACAGCGCGGTCATGCCGACTGTCGCTCCGCGAGCATTGGCTCGAGTTGTTCGCGCAGTCCCTCGAAGTCGATCGGGCCAATGCGCTGCCAGACCACGCCCCCGTCGGGGTCGATGAGTACCGTGGTGGGCGTCACGCGGACCTGGTTGAAGGCATTGGCGATGCGGCCGCCGTTATCCAGAACGATGTCATAGGGCAGGCCGCGGCGCTCGACCAGCGCCCGCACCTGATCGCGCGGATCGTAGTCCATCGCTACGCCCAGGATGGTCAGGCCCTCGTCCCCCAGGTCGTGGTGCAGCTCCACCACTTCGGGCATTTCCTGGATGCAGGTCGGGCAGGTGGTGGCCCAGAACACCAGCATGACCGCCTCGCCGCGGTGCTCCGCCAGTGCGGTCTGCGCGCCGTCGAGGCGCTCGAGTTGAACATTGGGGGCCGGCTCGCGCGTCGGCGGGGCAAACCAGACATAGCCCACCAGGCCGACGATGACCAGGGCCAGTACGCCCACTAACCATTCTTTTCGCACGGCAGACCTCCTTGCAGGTTGATGACCGTCAGTATAGCAACTGTCCGACCCGGAACATCAGTCCAGATAGGCGTCATGAATGGCCTGGCGGGTGACGATGCCGGTCCACTCGCGGGCACCCCCGCTCGCCGGCCGGGTAACCAGCAGTGCCGCATCACCGGCCCCGCGCAGCCGCTCGAAGGCATCCCGCAGGCTGGCCTTTTCATCGATGGGCAGCAGCGCGACGGCGTCGGCGAACGGGGACTGGCCGGCCTGATGGTGGGCGCGCAGCGTCTCAATGCGACAGGCCCTGTCGGGCAGGGCCCCTTCATCGGGGGCGGCCAACACCCACTCGGTGGTGTCGGCCAGCACGGGCAGTTGCTCACAGCGCGGGTTGACCAGCTGGAGGATGCCGAGCCGGCTGGCCGCCTGAAGCAGCGGATTCTGACGGGGATCTAGGCCGCGTTCGCCGAGTTCGAGGTGGTAGACCGAGTCGGTCCGGAACACCTCGCGGGCGCTGAGGGTGGCCGCCGCGATGGCGAGCATGCCGGGCATGATGATGCCGGGATTGGCGGTCAGCTCGAGCATGGCGGTGAGGGCCGCCAGCGGGGCGCGCAGTGTCGCCCCCATCATCGCGCCCATACCGAGCAGCGCGTACAGGGCGGGACCGCCCAGCGGCAGCGGGATCAGTGACTCGGCCAGCAGACCCACCGCGCCACCGGCGGCGGCGCCCATCACCAGGGTGGGGCCGATCAGGCCGCCGGGCACACCAAGACCGATGATGGCGGCGGTGGCCAGCAATTTGGCGCCGACCAGCCCCACCAGTAGGGCAACGCCCAGTTCCCCGGCGAATGTCGCGGCGATGGTGTCATAGCCAATGCCCATCACCTGCGGATAGGCGAGGCCGATGAGACCGACGACCAGTCCACCCACCAGCGCCCGTGGCACGACCGGCCAGTGACCGAGCCAGCGGCTGCTGTGGCGCAGGGTGCGGATGAACGCGGCCGCCAGTCCCCCGAGCAGCAGGCCGAGGCCCATGACCAGCGGCAGCTCGTGGAGTCCCTGGATGCTCAGTGCAGGGATGGTGAAGACGATCCCGGCGCCGAACACCAGGTGGGCCAGCGCAGTGGCGGTGACCCCGGCAATGATCACCGGCAGAAACCCGGCGATGGTGTACTCCATGACCACCACCTCCATGGCGAAGGCGACGCCGGCGAGCGGGGTGTTGAACGAGGCGCCGATGGCGGCGGCCGTGCCGCAGGCCACCAGGGTGCGCAGACTGTTATGCGGCAGGCCCAGGCGTTGTCCGATCTGGCTGCCGGTGGTGGCGCCCAGGTGCACGCTCGGCCCCTCGCGGCCCACCGAATGGCCGCTGGCGATGGCAAGGGCGGCGGTCACGAACTGGTGAATGGCGTTGCGCAGCGGCAGCAGGGCCTCGTGGTAGGCGGTTCGCTCGATGACAAAGCCGATGCCGGTGCGCGGGTCGCGGTGGGCGATGTGGCGCATGTAAAGGCCGATCACGGCCGCGCCGGCAATCGGCAGCAGCAGGCGCTGCCAGGCGGGCAGCCCCTCGTAATCGCCAAGCTGGCCGCCGGGCAGCAGCCCGCGCTGGGCGGATTCGTAGAGCAGTCGAAAGGCGATGACCACGGCCGCCGTCAGTGCCCCGGTGATGACCCCCAGAACGGCCATGACAACCGGCGCACGGCCGATGGACAGGCGGTATTTCTGGCGCTGTGTCGGGATTGTCTGCACTGAATGGCTCACCATCGGCGCCCGGCGGGCGTGTCTGGCATCATACAGACTGTATGGGAACAGCTCAGGGGATGATGATGACCATTAGCGCCGCGATCGTGGGTGGAACAGGCTATACCGGGGTCGAGCTGCTGCGCCTTCTGGCCGGGCATCCGCAGGTATCGCTCGAGGTGATCACCTCGCGGGCCCAGGCCGGTCAACCGGTGAGCGCCGTCTACCCGAACCTGCGCGGGCATGTCGACCTGGCATTTTCCCCGCCCGATCCGGCGGTGCTGGCGGGTTGCGACGTGGTGTTCTTCGCCACGCCCAACGGCACCGCCATGGAAATGGCCCCGGCGCTGGTGGAGCAGGGGGTTCGGGTGATTGATCTGGGCGCCGATTTCCGGATCCGCGATCTCGGCGTCTGGTCGCACTGGTACGGCATGGACCACGCCTGCCCGGCGCTGGCCGCAGAGGCGGTCTACGGGCTGCCCGAGTATGGTCGCGAGGCGATCCGCCAGGCGCGCCTTGTGGCCAACCCCGGCTGCTATCCCACCGCCGTGCAGCTGGGGTTTCTGCCCCTGCTCGAGGGGGGGCTGGTGGCCACCGATACGCTCATCGCCGATGCCAAGTCCGGCGCCAGCGGCGCCGGGCGTGTGCCCAAGCCGCATACCCTGCTGTGCGAGGCCGGCGAAAACTTTCATGCCTACGGCGCCTCGGGGCATCGCCATCTGCCGGAAATCCGCCAGGGGCTGGAGCGGGCCGCCGCGCAGCCTGTGGGACTGACCTTCGTCCCGCATCTGGTGCCGATGATCCGCGGTATTCACGCCACCCTCTATGGCCGCCTGCGCGATCCGGCGGTGGATCTGCAGGCCGTCTATGAACAGCGCTTTGCCGACGAACCTTTTGTAGACGTGCTGCCGCCCGGCAGCCATCCCGAGACCCGCAGCGTGCGGGGCAGCAACATGGTGCGCATTGCCGTGCATCGGCCCGAGGGCGGCGACATGGCGCTGGTGCTGGCGGTGGAAGACAACCTGGTCAAGGGCGCCGCGGGGCAGGCCGTCCAGAACATGAACCTGATGCTGGGGCTGCCCGAAACACTGGGACTGCAGGGCATCAGTGTTCTGCCGTAGTGACGATTGACGGGGTATTGGACAGGCAGGAGAATCATCGACGTGATGATCAACAGGAGTCAGGGTCATGAGTGAAGTGGCGGAGCAGGAAGAACTGCTGGTGTTTACCGATAACGCCGCGACGAAGGTGCGACAGCTCCTCGACGAGGAACAGAACGACGACCTCAAGCTCCGGGTGTACATCACGGGTGGCGGTTGCTCGGGTTTTCAGTACGGGTTCATGTTCGATGAATCCGAAGAGGCCGGTGACGCGATGATCGAGAACGGCGGCGTGAAGCTGCTGGTCGATCCCATGAGCAGCGCCTATCTGGAAGGCGCCGAGATCGATTATGTCGAGGGCATCGAGGGCGCCCAGTTCGTGATCCGCAATCCGAATGCCAGCACCACCTGCGGCTGCGGGTCGTCCTTCGGGGTCTGAGGACGCTCAGGCCGGATAGATCCCGCCCAGAACAGTGGGTCGCCGTGCGCCGGTGATCGCCGTCAGGTCCACCGGCTCGCCAAGCAGCGTGGCGCGGCCCAGCCAGGCAAAGCCCAGCGCTTCGACCTGAAGCGCGGGGATACCCAGCTCATCGCTGGTCTTGAGGGGGCGCTCGCCGCCCAGCCGATGGTCGAGCGCCCGGCACAGGGCGGTGTTGGCCGCCCCGCCCCCGGTGATGACGACATCCCGCGGCCCGCCACCCCAGCGCTCGACGGCGGCAGCGATGGTCTCGGCGGTCAGTGCAAGCAGGGTCGCCTGCCGGTCGACGGGTTGGGCCGGCTGCCCGGCATGGGCGTCCAGCCAGTGCGGGTCAAAGGTGCTGACGTCGAGGCTCTTTGGCGGCGGACGCTGGAAGTAGGGGTCGGCCAGCAGCCGGTCCAGAAACGCTGAGTCTACCTGGCCCGATGCGGCCCATGCGCCGTCACGATCAAAGGCCGAATCCAGGTATCGTCGCGCGCCGGCGTCCATCAGTGCATTGCCGGGACCGGTGTCGAATCCCGCCTCGGCGCGTCCGCCGGCCGCGAGTACCGACAGGTTCGCCACGCCCCCGACATTGACCACGCAGCGGCGCTGCTCCCCGCCCAACAGGGCCGCATGAAAAACCGGCGCTAACGGGGCGCCGACGCCGCCGGCCGCCAGGTCGCGCTGGCGAAAGTCCGCCACCACGGGCAGACCGGTCGCCTCGGCGAGCCGGCTGGGATCGCCGGCCTGACAGGTGACGGGCGGATCGGCCAAGGGGGCATGCCACAGGGTCTGACCGTGCAGGGCGATGGCGCTGACCTGGCGACGGGTGCAGCCAGTGGCATGGAGCAGGGACTCCACCGCGGCGGCATAGACGCCGGCCAGCCGGGCGTCGAGCGCCAGTAGATGGGCCAGCGGGCTGTCGGCATTGATGTTGCGCAGGGCCGTCGCCAGCTCAGCGCTGTAAGGCGAGTGGAGATGTCCGCACGGCCGGGGGTGGCCGCTGGCATCAAAGTCGGCCATCACCGCATCGACACCGTCCAGACTCGTGCCGGACATCAGGCCGATCATGCGCATGGGGTTGCGCTCAGTCGCCGGCTTGGGCGACGCGGGTGGGGCTCAGCCCGTCGAGTTTGGCGATCAGCGGGGCAGCTTGGCGCTCGAAGTCGTCGCGATAGCGCTCAGCGATGGGCTTGGCCTCGGGCAGATCCACCGTGCGGGGATTGCGGTGCGTCCCGTCGACGCGGAATTCGTAGTGCAGGTGCGGGCCAGTGGACAGGCCGGTGCTGCCGACATAACCGATGATCTCGCCCTGCTTGACGCGATCGCCCACCGAGTGGCCATTGGCGAAGCGGCGCATATGCGCATACAGCGTGGTGTAGCGCGTTCCGTGCTTGAGCACCACGGTATTGCCGTAACCCCCTTTGCGGCCGCGCTCGATGACTTTGCCATCGCCGGCCGCCTTGATCGGTGTCCCGGGCGGAGGGGCGTAATCGGTGCCCCGATGCGGGCGCTTGGTGCCATAGACCGGGTGGACGCGGTCGGGGTTGAACTCCGAACTCACACGCGTGAAGTCGGTGGGTGTGCGCAGGAAGGCCTTGCGCATGCTGCGCCCGTCCGGGGCGTAGTAGTTGCTCTCGCCTTCCGGCGTCTCGTAGCGCAGGGCGCGGAAGCGCTCGCCGCGATTGACGAATTCAGCCGCCAGGATCTGGCCGTTACGCACCTTCTGACCATCGCGGTAAAGGGTTTCATAGACCACGGCGAACGAGTCATTGCGGCGCAGGTCCAGGGCAAAGTCGATGTCCCAGCCAAAGATGCCGGCGAGCTGCATGATCAGGCGATCGCTCAGCCCGGCTTCGATGCCGGCGTTGTACAGCGAACTGGCGATGCGGCCTTCCGCCTCTGCGGTGCGTCGTTCGAGCTCGACCGTCTCAACGCGGGGTTGCCAGTCACCCGCGGCGTCCCGGGTCATGTGCAGGGTCCGTGTCGGGCTCATTGCATAACGAAGGCCCACTAGGCGCTCGTTGTCGCTGACCTGCAGATACAGCTCGTCGCCGGGAAACAGCCGGGTCAGTTGACTGGCGGGATCGCCGGCGTTGACCACGTCATGGACGTCGCGGGCGCTGAGCCCGGCCCGCTTGAACAGCGCGGCGAGGTTATCGCCGTTACGCACTGTCTCGACACTCCACTCGGCGACGGGTGTCTCCGCCGACTCATCCGCGGCACTCGCCACCGGTCGGGTATTGGACACCCGGTCCATCAGCGTATCGGCGTCGGGCAGGGAGGCGGTGCTGCGGGTTGGCGCCGCCGTCGTCGGCACGCCGGGCGCGTCGGGCAGCGCCAGCGCCCGCGACGCCTGCGCCTGTCCCGGAGGATTGGAGGACGGGGCGATGAGGGCCGCGGCGATCAGCGCCGAGCCCGTTACCAGCAATCCCGTTTTCAGCCGTCTGTTCATGAGCCGGAAGAATAGCCCCGGCCCGTATCCGGGTCAATTAGGATAGAATCGCGCGCCACGGCCATTGGGAATGACAACGGGAGAACAGCATGGGCGAGGTGGACGCCGCACTGGAGGCGCTCTGGCGAGGGGCCGATGAGATCATTCGCGAGGACGAGCTGCGCGAGCGACTGGCGAGCGGCCGGCCGCTGCGCATCAAGGCCGGCTTCGACCCCACGGCGCCGGATCTTCATCTGGGGCATACGGTGCTCATCAATAAGCTCCGTCAGTTCCAGGACCTGGGGCATCAGGTGGTGTTCCTGATCGGCGATTTCACCGGACGCATCGGCGATCCCAGCGGCCGCAGCGCCACCCGCCAGCCGCTTACCGGCGATGATGTCGTGCGTAATGCCGAGACTTACCGCGAGCAGATCTTCCGCATCCTCGATCCCGACCGGACCGAGGTCGTGTTCAACTCCACCTGGATGGGCGAGATGAGCGCCACCGACATGATCGAGCTGTCAGCCCGGTACACCGTCGCGCGCATGCTCGAGCGCGATGACTTTCACAAGCGCTATCAGGCCAACCAGTCCATCGCCATCCATGAATTCATGTACCCGCTGATCCAGGGTTACGACT
>NZ_MAOM01000001.1:87500-97899 GCF_009805925.1 Spiribacter sp. SSL99
TTAAGATGCAGCGTTCCCGCGGCAAGACGGAAAGACCCCGTGAACCTTTACTACAGCTTCACACTGGACTTTGAGCATGCTTGTGCAGGATAGGTGGGAGGTGTCGAAACCGGAGCGCCAGCTCTGGTGGAGCCATCCTTGAGATACCACCCTTGCATGCTTGGGGTTCTAACCTAGACCCGTAATCCGGGCCAGGAACAGTGTGTGGTGGGTAGTTTGACTGGGGCGGTCTCCTCCCAAAGAGTAACGGAGGAGTGCGAAGGTACCCTCGGCGCGGTCGGAAATCGCGCTCTGAGTATAAAGGCAAAAGGGTGCCTGACTGCGAGACTGACAAGTCGAGCAGGGGCGAAAGCCGGTCTTAGTGATCCGGTGGTTCTGTATGGAAGGGCCATCGCTCAACGGATAAAAGGTACTCCGGGGATAACAGGCTGATTCCTCCCAAGAGTCCACATCGACGGAGGAGTTTGGCACCTCGATGTCGGCTCATCACATCCTGGGGCTGTAGCAGGTCCCAAGGGTATGGCTGTTCGCCATTTAAAGTGGTACGCGAGCTGGGTTTAGAACGTCGTGAGACAGTTCGGTCCCTATCTGCCGTGGGCGTCGGAGATTTGAGAGGATCTGCTCCTAGTACGAGAGGACCGGAGTGGACGAACCTCTGGTGTTCCGGTTGTCACGCCAGTGGCACTGCCGGGTAGCTACGTTCGGAAGGGATAACCGCTGAAAGCATCTAAGCGGGAAGTCCACCTCAAGATGAGATCTCCCCGAGGACTTGATCCTCCTGAAGGGACGTGGAAGACGACCACGTTGATAGGCTGGGTGTGGAAGTGCAGTAATGTATGAAGCTAACCAGTACTAATTTCCCGTGAGGCTTGATCATATAACCCCAAGAGGGCTATTGGACATTGGTCCTGCATGCCATCGACAACGTTCCTGACGCCAATGGCGCGGCTGTCGCGCCTTTGGTCACCGGTTTGCCTGGCGAAAATAGCGCGTGGGAACCACCCGACCCCATTCCGAACTCGGAAGTGAAACTGCGTAGCGCCGATGATAGTGCCGCCTCGCTGTGGTGCGAAAGTAGGTCATCGCCAGGCTCTTACAGCGAAACCCCTGCTGGTCTCATGACCGGCGGGGGTTTTTTTTGGGCGCTCGATGGGTGCCCGGTCGATCTCAGCCAACAGGGCGTTGCCATCATGTCCCGACAGGCCACACGCTATGCTGCGGATGCCGCTGCCCGATCGAGGGTATTGAGCGAGGCCCTTGGCCCGCAGTGGGGGACTGTTCCCATTCATGTGTTTGACACCGTCCCCAGTACCAGTCGCTGGTTGGCCGACCGGCCACTCGATCAACCAACGCTTGCGGTCGCTGATGAGCAGACCCGGGGGCGGGGCCGTCAGGGGCGTGAGTGGCAGTCACCGTCCGGGGGGATTTATTTCAGTGTCGGACTACCGATGGACCCCGGCGTGAGTGTGCCCGATGGGCTGTCCCTGGTGATGGGTTTGCAGCTTGCCGAGGCACTGACCGCGGCCGGGTTTGCGGGGATCGCCCTCAAATGGCCGAATGATCTGGTCGTCAACGATGCAAAGCTCGCTGGTTTGCTCGTGGAGCGGCTGCCCAATGCCTTGATCGTCGGTGTCGGGGTGAACACTCGGCCCCTCTCAGCGGGCGCAGCGGTGGCGGGGCGGCCGGTGATCAGCCTGCGTGAGTTGGCCGATCGCCCCACCGGCGACGCGCTGATTGGCACGCTGGCAGGCGCGGTGCTTACGGTGACCACCTGGACGGCGATGCAGGTCGAACGGTTGCTTGAGACGCGCTGGCCGGTGTTTGATGCGCTGGCCGATCGCGTTGTCACCGCCGAACAGGCCGACGGGACGCGCCGGGAGGGGCGGGTACTCGGGGTGACGGCGGCTGGCAACCTGCGCCTTCAGACCGACACCGGCGAACACCGGCTGGCCGCCGGCGAATGCCATATCGGGCCGCACTCAGGAGCCGCATCGTGACTGAACTGTTGATCGATATCGGCAACAGCCGCATTAAATGGGCGCGCGCCCACGAAGGTCAGATCGTGGGCGGCGCGCGTGCCGTGTCGCATGATTCGGTGGAACATGTGTTCAACGAGTGGCGGGGGCTGGCCGCACCGCCAAAGCGCGTACGCCTGGTGAATGTTTCTGATGCCACCATTGCCGGGCAGCTCTCGGACTGGATGACGAGTCATTGGGCCATCCGCCCCGAAACGGTCCACACCCCGGCAATGGGCGGCGGAGTGCGGGTGGCCTATGCGCGCCCGGCGGAGCTGGGCACTGACCGGTGGCTGGCAATGGTCGGCGCAAAAGCCGCCGGCTATGCCCCGGCCTGCGTGGTTGACTGTGGCACGGCGATCACGGTCGATGTGGTGGCGGCGGATGGTACGCACCAGGGCGGGGTGATCGTCGCAGGCCTCGCCGCCCAGCAGGCCGGACTGGCGCAACTGGCCCCGGCGCTGCCGAAGGTGGAGTGGTCGACCCGGGCGCCCTTTCTGACCGCTGATACCGAAGACGCGCTGATCAGCGGATACCTGCATGGCACCGCACTGGCGATTCAGGGCATCGTGCGGCGCTGCATGAAAAACGACGCGGCCCGACTGACACCGGTGCTGACCGGCGGTGACGCCCCGCTGCTTGCCCGCTATCTGGACATGGATGTCTGTCTGCGGCCCGACCTGGTCCTCGAGGGCCTCGCCCAGCTGCCCTGAGACCCGCGCCTGCATTGCCCCGCTGCGCGCGGCCGGTTACCCTTTCACCGTTGATCGTGAAGCTGGCGTAGCTCAGTTGGTAGAGCAGCTGATTTGTAATCAGCCGGTCGGGGGTTCGAATCCTCTCGCCAGCTCCATTCCGATCCCCTCCTCGCCCATCACCGGCGACGGCCGGTATGTGGAAAACCACAATTTCTCCGCTGCCATGCCCTTCGTACCATTGCGCGAATAAATATTACGCGGTGGAGGGAAGATGTCGCTCACTATTGGCACGATGATGGCACTGTCGTTCGTGGTGTCCCTCATTGGCCTCGCCTTTCTGATCTGGGCGGTCGCCTCAAAGCAGTTCCGCGTCGACCAGTCGGATGCCGAGGTCATTTTCTCGGGCGCAGAGGGCGAGGACCACGCGCCCGACGATCCCACCAGCTTTGGCTTTCAGGAAGACGCCGAGCCCGGCGAGGGCACGGATACCCGCCATCGCAAGTTGATCTTTGCCCTGATCGGCTTCGGGACCTTCTGGTTGGTGCTTGGCTCGATCTTCGGGGTGATCGCCTCGCTCAAGCTCCATCTGCCGGACTGGCTGACCGGGTCGGCGCCGCTCAGCTTCGGGCGGATGCGCACGATGCACCTGAACTCGGTGATCTACGGCTGGCTGTCACTGGCAGGCATCGGGGTCGCCATGTTCCTTGTGCCGCGGCTGTTCAAGACGCCACTTCGCGGCGTCAATCTGGCCTGGGGCGGGCTTGTGCTATGGAATATCGGCGTTGCGGTCGGTGTCTATGCCATCGCCACCGGCTGGACCGACGGGATGGAGTGGCTCGAGATCCCCTGGCAGGTCGATATCCTGCTGGCGACCGGCGGTGCCTGTTTTGCCGCGCCGCTGGTTCTGACCGCGGTCAACCGCAACGTTCACCACATTTACGTGACCGCCTGGTATTACCTGGGCGCACTGGTGTGGTTTCCGGTGCTCTTCGTGATCGGCAATCTCCCCATTCACACCGGCGTGCAGGGGGCCACGGTCAACTGGTGGTTCGCGCACAATGTGCTGGGCCTGTGGCTGACGCCGATTGGCGTCGGCGCCGCTTACTATGTCCTGCCCAAGATCATCGGCAAGCCGATCTACTCCTACCGTCTCTCGCTGCTGGGGTTCTGGGCCCTCGCGCTGTTCTACAGTCAGGTGGGCATGCATCACCTGATCGGCGGGCCGGTGCCCACCTGGGTGGTCACGCTTTCGGTGGTGCAGTCGGTGATGATGTTCATTCCCGTGATTGCCGTGGCGGTCAACCAGCATGTGCTCTGGGCCACGAATCTCTGGGCGTTCAAACAGTCACTGCCGCTGCGCTTTGTGGCCTTCGGTGCAGTGATGTACACGCTGGCCTCGTTCCAGGGCTCCATGGAGGCGGTCCGCGCGGTCAATACGGTGACGCATTTCACCCATTACACGGTCGCGCATGCCCACCTGGGGGCCTATGCCTTCGTCTCGCTGGTGCTGTTCGGCACGGTCTACTACCTGATGCCGATCCTCACCGGGCGACTCTGGCCGGCGCCGCGCCTGATCGCCCTGCATTTCTGGCTGGTGGCCATCGGCTTCGCTGTCTACTTCTTCTCGCTCAGCATCGGGGGCTGGCTGCAGGGGCTTGCCATGCTCGATGCCAGCCGTGACTGGCTGGAGTCGATGCAGCTGATGCAGCCCTATCTGGAAGGGCGCTCTGTGGGCGGCACGCTGATGACGCTGGGCCACCTCCTGTTTGCGATCAATCTGCTGTCGCTGGTGTTCGCACCGCGTCGGTCCACCGATGCCGTGGGCACGGCGACGCCGGCCACAAGCGCCAGCTGAGGAGCCACTCATGAACAAAGTCTTTCCGCTGGCCGTTCTCGCTTTCGCGATTCTCGCGTTCGCGACGCTCATGCTGGTGATCTTTCCGGCGGCACAGATCCGCACGGTCGAGCCCGCCGAGGGGCTTGAGCCCTACACCGCAGTCGAGGAGCGCGGTCGCCAGCAGTACGTGGACCTGGGCTGCTACTACTGCCACTCGCAGCAGCCGCGCAGCCCTGAGCAGGCGCCCGATCTGCAGCGTGGCTGGGGGCGTCCGACCACGCCCGCCGACTATGTCTACGACGACCCGCACGTCCTCGGCACCATGCGCACCGGGCCGGACCTGATGAATGTCGGCGCGCGGATGCCCAGCCAGGGCTGGCACCTGACCCATCTGTATCAGCCTCGAGCCATCGAGGAGAGCAGCATCATGCCGGCCTATCCGTTCCTTTTCGAGGTCAAGCAGAACCCCGACGAGGACGATGTGGTCGTGCCGGTGCCGGCTGAATATGCCCCGGCGGACGGTGCCAAGGTGGTGGCCCGCCAGAGCGCACTGGACCTGACCGCGTACCTGCTCTCCCTTGACCGGACCTATCCGGCCAAGGACGAGGAGCTGCGTGACCTGGGTTTTGATGGCGGAGACACACGCTGATGAGTGATCACAACGACCAGCGCCCGGAGCCCCAGCGCACCCCGCTCAAGGAAAGCCGGTTCGAGCCTTACGAGGTCAACCGGCCGATCCCCATTTTTGTACTGGCAGTTGCCGTGGCCCTGATGGCCTGGGGCGTCTACACGCTCTGGTCCGATTCCGGGCCGGCCACTGAGTCAGCCGCTCTCGAAGAAGCGCCCACGGTAGGAATGACCGGCGACAGGGATGTCGCGGATGGGCAGGGATCGCTCATGACGGTTGGCGCCTCGCTGTTCGAGTCGAACTGCGTGACCTGTCATCAGGCGAACGGGTCGGGCATCAGTGGCGCCGTGCCGCCGCTGGCGGGCTCGCGTTACGTCACCGGGCCCGCCGAGGCGCCGGTCCAGATCCTGCTGCACGGTATCAGCGGCGTGATCGCGGTGGCCGGCAATGAATACGATGGTCGTATGCCGCGATTCGGCGAGACGCTGAGTGATCGTGAAATTGCGGCAGTGGTGAGCTACATCCGCCAGCAGTGGGGTCATGACGCCGGAGCGGTGACTCCGGCGTTCGTCAGCGAACAGCGCGGCCGCTTCGAGGTCGGGCGGAGTCCGCTGGGCGGTGGCGCCGAGATTGAGGCGGTCACCGGGATATCCGCCCGGCTGACCCGCACGGCCGCAACGGAGGCATCACAGTGAATATGAAACGTCTGAGTGCGTGGCTCTCATCAGCCCTGCTGCTCATGCTGGCCCTGCCGGCAGGCGCGCAGGAGGTCGACGAGGATCTGCCCGACGAAAGTTACGCCGCCGAGATCTACGCCGCTGAGGCGGCGGAGGTGGATCCGGCCGAATACGCGACGCTGGCCCGCGAGGGTCAGGGCGACGTCTGGTCGTGTGCCAGTTGCCACGGCGCCAAGGGCGAGGGCAATGGCAATATCCCCCGGCTGGCGGGGCTGTCGAGCGGCTACATCGCCAAGCAGCTCAATGCCTATGCCGAAGGCGTGCGCATCAATCACAACATGCAGTATGTGGCCGATAAGCTCACCCAGAAGGAAATGCTCGGCCTTGCCCGCTACTACGCCGAAATGGAAGCGCCCAGCGCCGCCGAGGCCGAACTGGGTGGCGATCTGGAGCGTGGCCGCGAGCTGGCCAACCACGGCGACTGGGATATCGAAGTGCCGGCCTGCTACAGCTGTCACGGCTCGTCGGCCTGGGGTGTTGAACAGGCCTTTCCCAGCCTGGCGGCGCAGCAGCCCACCTACACCTATGCTCAGCTGGCGGCATGGACCGATGGCCGTCGCAAAAACTCGCCGCTGATGTTGATGCAGGGCATCGCCCATGCCCTGTCCGATGCGGACAAGCGGGCGGTGGCCGACTATCTCGCGACACTGCCGGCGCCGCCGGCGGAGGACTCCATCAATGAGTGACCATGACAACAATGATCGGCCCCGTAAGGACCCGGGGCGGACCACGCTTCGCCGGGCGCTGATCGCCGTCGCCATCGCGGCGGGGCTGGTGGCCATTGGCGCCGGCCTCTACGCCAGCGGCATTTACGCGCCCATCGCCCAGTCGCCCGACCGCGAGCCGGACGAAGGCCGCGAGCTCGCCGAAGAGGCTGCCGAGCGGCGCGAGGAGTGGCTTGCCGAGCGCCAGGAGTATACCAATGATCCCGCCGCCAACCCGCCCGCGCTGCCGGTCAGTGAGGAGGGGTATTTCATTCCCAATGACGTGGCGGACGCCCCGGACAACGAGTTCGGCGATTCGGTACGCCGTGGCTATGAGGTGTTCACCAACACCCAGACCAATGCCTCCGAGCACGTCGGCAACGGCATGAACTGCGCCAACTGCCACCTCGGCGGCGGGACCGTGCCCGGGTCGGCGCCGATGTGGGCGGCGGCCGTGGAGTACCCGGCATTCCGTGGCAAGAACAAGATCATCAACACCATGGAAGACCGGATTCACGGCTGCTTTACCTATTCGATGAATGCCCAGGGCTCGCCGAGTGGCAGCCCGCCGCCGCGCGACGGCGATATCTACAAGGACCTGCAGAGCTTTTTCTACTACATGGCCGAGGGCGCACCGCTGGAGGGCAACCTGCCGGGCCGTGGCTACTCCACCCCGCCGGAGCCTGAGCAGGGCTACAGCATCAGTCGGGGTGAGACCGTGTTCGAGAACAACTGCGCGGTCTGCCATGGCACCGATGGCGGTGGCCGGCAGGACCCCAACGGTCGCTGGATCTTTCCGGCGCTCTGGGGTGATGACGCCTTCAACTGGGGGGCGGGGATGCACCGCATCAACACCGCCGCCGGCTTCATCAAGCACAATATGCCGCTGGGTCAGGGCGGATCGCTCACCGATCAGCAGGCCTGGGATGTGGCGGCGTACATCAATAGCTGGGAGCGGCCGGCGGATCCGCGGCAGTTCCGCGATAACCTGAGTGTTGCCGAGACCGACGAGCAGTTCCACGAGCACACCCCCAACTGGTACGGCGACGTCATCCGCGGGGATCTTCTGGGCGACGGCGTCCCTGGTGAGCCGACTGAGCAACCGCCGTCGGCGGGCGCGCCGCGGCACCGCGATCAGGCAAGCCGCTAGCGCCCGGGCATGAGTACCGCGACGGCGACGCTGTCCCGGACCGAAATGGCCGCGTTGGCACCCGCCGGGCGTGGCCTTTTCTCGATCGAGGGGATGTGGTGCCCCAGTTGTGCGGCCGCCACCGAGCGGGTGATCGCCCGGGTGCCGGGCGTGACGCGCGCACGGGTCAGCTTTGCCACGGGCTCGGCGCTGGTTGACTGGGACCCGGAGCGGATCGATCTGCCGGGTCTGCTGCGGGCGGTGGAACGGCTGGGCTATGCGATCGGTCCGCCGCGTGCCCCCGAGGAAACCGTTTCCGCCATTGATGGTGAGATCAATCGCCTCGGCCTGCGACTGGCGGTGGCCGCATTCTTTGGCATGTGGGTGATGGTGCTCGCCATCATGCGCTATCTCGAACCGGCGGCGCTGGGGAATACCCCCGTCGGGCATACCCTGTCGATCATTGCCATGGGCCTGGTCACACCGGTGGTCGGGTTTTCGGCCGCACCGTTTTTTGTCGCCGGCTGGCGGACACTGCGGGCGGGTATCCCGGGGATGGATGCGCTGGTCAGCATTGGCGTGATCGGCGCCGGCGTGCTGTCAGTGATCGAGCTGGCTCAAGGTGGGGCGCATGTCTATGCCGACACCATGGTGATGCTCATCGTGCTGCTGTCCATCGGGCGACTGGTGGAGATGCGCACCGTCCGGCGGGCGGCCACGGCCATCGGTGCGCTCGAGCGCGAGGTCCCTGAACGGGCCTTTCCCGTGGAGGGGGACGGGCCGGTGGATGCGGCCAAAGTAGCGGTGGGCACCCGCATTCAGGTGGCCGCCGGTGCCCGCGTGCCGCTGGACGGCGCTCTGCTGGAGGGCGCGACGCGGGTCGACGCCAGTCTGCTGACCGGCGAGTCGACGCCGGTCAGTGTTGCCCCGGGTGGGACACTGCAGGCCGGCACCATCAACCTGGATGCCCCGGTCACGATGCGCGTGACAGGCGCCGTGGGCGAGCGTCAGATCGACCGCATCCTCGGCCGGATGGTCGAGATGCAGGGCAACCGCAGCGAGATCACGCGCCTTGCCGATGGTCTGGCACGGATCCTGGTGCCCGGCGCACTCGGGCTGGCGGCGCTGGTGGCGGTGGCGGGAACGGCGCTTGGTCTGCCTGCTGAGGAGTCCCTGCTGCGGGCCCTGTCCGTCGTGGTGATCGCCTGTCCCTGCGCGCTCAGTGTCGCCGTCCCGGTGACGTTTCTCAGCTTTGCCGAACGCGCCATGGGCCGTGGGGTCCTGTTCCGCAGCCCGGCGACCATGGAGCAGGCCGGACAGCTGCGGAATCTGCTGATTGACAAGACCGGCACCCTGACCTGCGGGGAGCCGGCGATCATCGAGGCGGTCACCGCCGAGGGTGTCGCGGAATTTGAGCTGCGCGCCCTTGCCGCTGAGGCCGAGGCGGGCATTGACCATCCAGTGGCCCGGGCGCTGCAGGATCCGGCGCAGGGGCCGGAGCATGGCATCCATCGGCGCCGGGAGGGGCGTGGCGTCATCATGACCCGTCCCGATGGCAGCGAGGTCCGGGTGGGATCACGGCGCTGGCTGCATGAGGCCGGCGTCGAGGTGCCCGTGCTGGCAACGCCGTCGAGCCAGGCGGCCAGTGGCGCCACGCAGATCCATGTCACCCGCGATGGCGACTGGCTGGGCTGTTTTGCGCTGGGTGACCCGCTTCGCCCGGCGGCGACTGCGACGGTCGAGTCGTTACAGGCCCGGGGTTTCAGCCTGCGGATGGTGACCGGCGATAGCGTGGATCCCGCCCGGCGGGTGGCCGCTGAGGTGGGACTGGCAGAGGACGCCGTGGAAGCGGGCTGTCGGCCCGAGGAAAAGGCCGATCATGTGCTCGCCGCGCAGTCCCGGGCGCCGACCGCCTTCATCGGTGATGGCATCAATGACAGCGTCGCCATGGCGGCCGCCGATGTGGGGGTGGCCATCGATGGCGCCAGCCATGCGGCGACCAGCAGCGCCGGGCTGGTGGTGGCCCGGGGCGGGCTGCCGGCCCTGGCCGATGCGCTCGGTCTGGCCCGCTCGGCAAGGCGGCGCATGTGCCAGAACCTGACCCTGGCGGTGGTCTACAACGGGGCGGCGATCCCGCTGGCGGTGGCCGGGGTCATCCCGCCGTCGGCGGCGGCGCTTGCCATGCTCGCCAGCTCCCTGAGTGTCATGGCGAATGCGGCGCGGCCGTGAGCGGGTCTGTGGCCCATTCGGGCTTGACATTGATGAGTCGATCGAGCATCGTCTCGCGTTGTTTCGGAGGGATACCCAAGCGGTCAACGGGGGCAGACTGTAAATCTGCTGGCACAGCCTTCGGGGGTTCGAATCCTCCTCCCTCCACCAGATTTCTGACCCGCGGCCGTCGCGGGCCCGGGCACGCGGGTGTAGTTCAACGGTAGAACCTCAGCCTTCCAAGCTGATGATGTGGGTTCGATTCCCATCACCCGCTCCAGAGCAAAAGCCCATGTAGCTCAGGGGTAGAGCACTCCCTTGGTAAGGGAGAGGCCGGCGGTTCAAATCCGCCCATGGGCTCCAGATCCAGTGAACTTTTCAGGGGGTAACCACCGTGGCCAAGGCGAAATTTGAGCGCAGCAAGCCGCACGTAAACGTTGGCACGA
>NZ_MAOM01000002.1:0-68813 GCF_009805925.1 Spiribacter sp. SSL99
TGCCACCCGGCAGCGGCCCTAGCATCCGGGGGCATCGATTGATCACCGACCGGAGAGAACCATGACGTACGTCGTCACCGACAACTGCATCAAGTGCAAATACACCGACTGCGTGGAAGTCTGCCCGGTGGACTGCTTCCACGAGGGTCCCAACTTTCTCGCCATCGATCCCGATGAGTGCATCGACTGCACGCTCTGCGAGCCCGAATGCCCGGCCGAGGCGATCTATTCAGAGGACGACCTGCCGAACGAGATGGTGCATTTTCTGGACCTGAATGCCGATCTGGCGCAGAAGTGGCCGGTGATCACCGAAATGAAGGAAGCGCCGGCGGATGCCGAGCAATGGGACGGCGTTCCCAATAAGCTCGAGCACCTCGAGCGCTAGCTAGCCACGCGGATGATGCGCCGCGTGCAGGGCCTGTAACCGGGCCTGGGCCACGTGGGTGTAGATCTGCGTGGTCGACAAGTCGCTATGGCCGAGCAGCAGCTGCACCGCCCGCAGGTCGGCGCCATGATTGAGCAGATGGGTGGCGAACGAATGGCGGAGCGTATGCGGTGACAGCGGTTGGTGAATGCCCGCCGTGCGGGCATGATCGCGCACCCGGTACCAGAAAGCCTGACGGGTCATCCCCTGACCCCGTTGGGTGACGAACACGGATGTCGCGCCCGCGGCCCGGGTGACCGCCGCACGGCCATCCGCCAGATACTGTTCAAGGGCGGCGAGTGCCGTCTCACCCAGGGGTACCAGGCGCTCCCGGCCGCCCTTACCCGTCACCCGGACCACACCCTGTCGGCGATTGATCTGATCGAGTCGCAGCCCGACCAGTTCCGAGACCCGCAACCCGGTGGCATACAACAGCTCGAGCATCGCCCGATCGCGCAGCCCGAGAAACGAATCGGTGTCGGGCGCCTCCAGCAGGCGCTCCACCTCCGCCTCGGTGAGGGATGTCGGCAACGGCCGGCCCGAACGCGGTGCTTCCACCCGCGCGGTGGGATCATGCTCAATCATCCCCTGCCGGAGCTGGAAGCGATAGAAGCGCCGCAGGGCCGAGAGCAGCCGGGCGCTGCTGCGCCGGCTGGCCCCGCCCGCCACGCGGGCCGCGAGGTAGCGCATGACCTCCGCTCGCCCGACATCCAGCAGCGCCGGGGCACCGGATTCATCCAGCCAGCGGGCAAACGCCAGCAGATCGCTGCGATAGGCCGCCAGGGTATTGCCGGCCAGCCCCCGCTCCATCCACAGGCCGTCGAGGAAGGCCTCGACGGTAGCAGCCTGGGCCTCGGCCCGCGCCGGCTCAGCCATTGGCCCCCGCCGGCGCCGCGTCGCTGCCGGGGTTCACGCTGAACGGCGCGCCACCGGTCTGCAGCCCACCGGGGCCGAGGGCTTTCATCATCTCCATGGGCACCGGGAAGACAATGGTCGAGGCGTTGTCCACCGAGATATCGCTCAGCGTCTGCAGATAACGCAGCTGGATGGCCTGCGGATTCTCCGCCAGCACATTCGCGGCATCCAGCAACTGCTGCGAGGCCTGGTACTCACCCTCGGCATGAATCACCTTGGCACGCCGATTGCGCTCGGCCTCGGCCTGCCGGGCTATCGCCCGAATCATGGATTCATCAAGATCGACATGCTTGATCTCGACATTCGCCACCTTGATGCCCCAGGCATTGGTCTGGTCATCGAGGATCTCCTGGATGTCGGAGTTGAGCTTGTCGCGCTCCGAGAGCATCTCGTCGAGATCGTGCTTGCCAAGCACCGAGCGCAGCGTCGTCTGCGCGAGCTGGCTGGTGGCCGCGTTGAAATCTTCGACATGAATGACCGCCCGCTCGGGATCCATCACGCGGTAGTAGAGCACCGCGTTCACCTTGACGGTCACGTTGTCCTTGGAAATGACGTCCTGGGAGGGGACATCGAGCGTGATCACCCGCAGATCCACCTTGACCGCTTGCTGGATGATGGGAATGACCAGCCGTAGGCCGGGCCCTTTCACGCGCCAGAAGCGCCCGAGCAGAAACACCACCGCGCGTTCATATTCGCGGAACACACGAAACGATGCCACCACGATCAGCAGGATCGCAGCGGCGACAATCAAACCTGGAATCAACATGATATCCCCTTATCGGTATGTCTCCATTCTAGGACAGAAAAGGCCGCGAGCGGGTTCGTTCCCGTCGCGGCCAAGCCATCAAGGGGAGGGAATCAGGGATCAGCGCCAGCCGGCCCGGTCCATCAGTCGCACCGCGTCGGCGTTGTAGTCACCCAGCACGCTCATGCTGACATCGTCGAAGGCGACGTCGGTGTAGGGCTGAAGTGCCGCGACCGGCTCAACACCCTCGACCGCGGGAAACTCATTGTTGCCAGCGGAAAACAGCTTCTGAGCCTCGTCCGAGGCAAGAAACTCAAGGAACTGACGGGCCGCCTCGGGGTTCGGGGCGCCCTCGACCATGCCCGCGCCGCCAATGTTGCGATGCGTGCCCCGGCCATCCTGGTTGGGGAAGATCAACCCGGCCCGCTCGGCGACGGCCTGATCGGCCTCGTCGTCGGACAGCGCGAGGCGGATCCAGTAGTAGTGGTTACCCACCGCCAGGCCACACTCGCCGGCGGCGACCCCACGGATCTGGTCGGTGTCGCCGCCCTGCGGCGGACGCGCCATGTTGTCGACCAGTCCCTCGGCCCAGGCTTCGGTGGCCTCCGGCCCGTTGGCGGCGATCAGCGAGGCCACCAGCGACTGGTTGTAGTCATTGTTCGAGGAGCGGATGCAGACCTCGCCCTCGAAACGCGGATCCGCGAGCTCCTCGTAGCGACTGAGCGGCGGCTCGTCATACTGCTCCTTGTCGTAGTAGACGATCCGCACCCGCTCGCTGAACCCGAACCAGAGGTTTTCCGGATCGCGCAGGGGCGCCGGGATGCGCTCGGTGAGCACTTCCGAGTCCACCGGCGCAAACAGCCCCGCCGCCTCGGCGCGCTGGAGCCGGGCGGCGTCCACGGTCATGAAGATGTCCGCCGGGCTCGCCGCCCCCTCGCGACGGATCCGCTCGATGAGCTGATCGGAATCACCCTCGAGCACATTCACTTCAACGCCGGTCTGCCGCTCGAACGCCTCATAGAGCGCTTCATCCGAGTCGTAATGCCGGGCCGTGTAGAGGTTGAGGGTCTGGGCACTGGCGACGCTGACTCCCGCCGCCACGCCGACGCCGAGCATCCACGCGGTGTTTCGGATCTTCGTTGACATGCAAGTCTCCTGGTTTTTGCCGAGTTAAATGCGGATGCGAACCATTCGCAACTTGAAAGCGATTAAACCGAACCCATCGCCCCCCGTCAACCGCCAATGAGAATCGCTTGCAAAAACGCCGGGTGATGACCGAAACTCCCGGTATGAGCGCACAGCAGAACGATCTTGTCTCCCGGTTTCCCGCCGGTGGCGTCGCCGGCGTACAGGCCCCCTGCCCGACGCCGTCCGGCGAGGCCCTCCAGCTCGAGGGGATCAGTCATCAGTTCGATACCGTGACCGCGGCCGACGACATCAACCTGAGCGTCGAGCCTGAGGAACTGCTTTGCCTGCTCGGCCCATCGGGATGCGGCAAGACGACCCTGTTGCGGTTCGCCGCCGGGCTGGAGCGTCCCCAGGCCGGTCGGGTACGGATTGGCAACAAGCTGATGTCCGACGCCAGTGACAGCACCTGGACCCCGCCGGAGCAGCGCCAGGTCGGTCTTGTCTTTCAGGACGCCGTGCTGTTCCCGCACCTGAGCGTTCTCGACAATGTGGGCTTCGGGTTACCCAGAATGTCGGCGCGCGAGCGCGAGCAGCGTTCCCGCGCGCTGCTCGCGCAGCTGGGACTTGCGCCCTTTGCGGAGAGCTTCCCGCATGTCCTGTCCGGCGGGCAGCAGCAGCGCGTCGCGCTGGCCCGCGCGCTGGCCCCATCGCCGCGGATCATGCTCCTCGACGAGCCGTTCTCGGGCCTTGATGCGCGTCTTCGTGACCGCATCCGCGACGACACGCTGCACCTGCTCAAGCGCAACGGCACCGCGACGCTGCTGGTCACCCATGACCCGGAGGAAGCCCTGTTCATGGCCGACCGGATCGCCGTCATGCGCGACGGCCGGATCGTCCAGCAGGGCACGCCGACCGAGATCTACTGCAACCCGCAGGATCCCTTCGTGGTGCGCTTCTTCGGGGATGTGAACGAGGTCCGCGGGGTGGTCACGGACGGTCAGGTCGCGACCCCGCTGGGCCCTGTGGATGCAGGCCATCTGGCGGAGGGCACCAATGCCCAAGTATTGATCCGCCCGGAGGCGCTCAGCGTCGAAAAACGCTCAGGCCCCATGGACCACAGCCACAGCCATGTCCTCATGTCGCGGCTGCTGGGCGGGGCCAGCTTCATTCACCTGTGTGTGCACCAGGGCAATGATGAATTCCACATGCATGCCCACATGCCCGGGGTTTTCCTGCCTCAGCGCGACGAGCCCATCGATATCCACCTCGACCCCAGTCAGACGTTCGTCTTTGCGGCCTGATCAGTGATCCGAGTCGGCCGATCCGGGCCGGGAATGCCGCATGGCGCGGCTGAGCAGGATCACCGGGATGATCCCCACCAGCACGATCGCCAGTGACGCCGTGGACGACTGACTGAGGCGCTCATCCGAGGCCAGCTCGTAGGAGCGCACCGCCAGTGTGGTGAAGTCGAAGGGCCGCAGAATGATGGTCGCCGGCAGCTCTTTCATGACGTCGACGAACACCAGGATCCCGGCGCCCAGCAGACTGCCGCGCATGATCGGCGCATGCACCCGGCGCAGGGTCCCACCGGCGGTCTTGCCCAGAGTGCGCGACGCGGCATCCATGGTGGGCGTGACCTTGGTCAGACTGGCCTGGACCGCGTTGTAGGACACCGCCAGAAAGCGCACCAGATAGGCATACACCAGTGCCACGCCACTGCCGGTGAGCAGCAGACCGACATCCCAGCCGAACTCGCCGCGGAACAGCGCATAGATCTGCTGATCCATCCAGCCCAGCGGGATGAGGATGCCCACGGCGATGACGGCGCCCGGCACGGCATAGCCCATCGCGGAGACCCGCACCGCCGCCTCGGTGAGGGGCGAGGGCGCCAGCCGCACGCCGTAGGACAGCAGCACCGCCAGGCCGACCGCGCCCAGTGCGGCCGCGGTGGCCAGGCTGACACTGTTGAAGATATAGGGCAGAAACGCCCAGCCGAGCCGCCCATCACCGTTGGTCAGGCTCATTTCGAGCAGCAGCAGCGCCGGCAGGACAAAGCCCAGCACCACCGGCAGCCCGCAGCCCGCCACCGCCAGCCAGCGCCGCGCGCCCCGCAGCTCATACTGTGGCAGTTCGCGGTAGCGACTGGAGGTGTGAAAGTACTGTGCCTTGCCGCGCGAGATGCGCTCGATCAGCAGCAGCGCCAGCACGAACAGTAGCAGCACCCCCGCGAGCTGGGCCGCCGCGGTACGCTCACCCAGCCCGAACCAGGTCCGGTAGATGCCGGTGGTGAAGGTATCGAGGGCGAAGAACTGCACGGCGCCAAACTCGTTGAGCGTTTCCATCAGCGCGAGCGCGGCGCCCCCGGCGATGGCCGGCCGCGCCAGCGGAATGGCGATGGTGCTGAACAGCCGCCACGGCCCGCGCCCCAGCGTGCGGCCCACTTCGAGCACGCAGACGGACTGCTCGAGGAACGCCGCGCGCGTGAGCAGATAGACATAGGGATAGAGCACCAGGGACAGCAGGGCGATCGCCCCACCCAGCGAGCGCACCGGCGGGAACCAGTAGTCGCCCGCACTCCAGCCGAACAGGTCCCGCAGTAGGCTCTGCAGCGGCCCGGCAAACTGCAGGAAGTCGGTGTAGGCATAGGCGATGACGTAAGTCGGCACCGCCAGCGGCAGGAGCAGCGCCCACTCGAACAGGCGCTGGCCGGGGAACCGGCACATCACCACCAGCCATGCCGTACCGACCCCCAGCACCAGCACACCGATACCCACGCCCAGCACCAGACCCGCGGTGTTGAGCAGATAACGCGGCAGCACCGTAGTCGCCAGGTGCGCCCACACATCCGGCGCGGGCACGAACACATGCGCCAGCACCGTGAGCACCGGCAGCGAGACCAGCAACGCGATCGTGAGCATCATGACCGTCCAGATGCTCATGCGCCGCGAGGCGAGAAGCAGGCGGGGGAAGAACGAGAGCGAACGCGCAGACGCTGCCACTGTTGGATACTCCAGGCGCAATCGTGGATCAGGACCTTATTGGTCCACAATGATAGCGGTCTCGGGCGGGTTTTTCAGCCCATCACGGCCGGGTCGGCGCTGACGCCCGTCAATGCCGGCGGTATGATGCCCCTATGACTTACGAACGCGACATCATCCGCCGTATGGCGGGTTACGTGCCCGGCGAGCAGCCCACCGACCCGGGCGTCATCAAGCTCAACACCAACGAAAACCCGTGGCCGCCCTCGCCCCGGGTCATGGAGGCGCTGACAACGATCGGCGCCGAGGCCCTGCGCCGCTACCCCTCCCCCGGCGCGGCAGCGGTGATGAACGAGGCGGCGGCGCTGCATGGCGTGAACCGGAGCCAGCTGGTGGCCACCAACGGGGGCGACGAACTGCTGCGGCTTGCCATCACCACATTCGTCCCGCCCGGGCAGCCCATCGGCATCGCCGAGCCCAGCTATTCCCTCTACTCCGTGCTGGCCGCGATTCACGACACCCCGGTGCACCGGGTGGCACTGGACAGCGACTGGGCGCCGCCGGCGGAATTTGCCGCCGAAATGAACCGTGCCGGCGTACCCCTGACGCTGCTGGTCAATCCCCACGCCCCCAGTGGTCGGCTGCTTGCCGCGGATGTCATCAGCGCCCTGGCCGACGCGCTGCAGGGCGTGCTGCTGGTGGACGAGGCCTACGTGGACTTCGCCGACCCCGATCACGATGTCACCGCCCTGATCCACCGGCACGACAACCTGATGATTCTGCGGACGCTGTCAAAGGGCTATTCGTTGGCCGGACTGCGGCTTGGCTACGGCATCGGCCCGGCTGGCCTGATCGAGCCGATCGCCACCAAGACCCGGGACAGCTACAGCGTCGATGCGTTGGCTGATCACCTGGGCGCCGCCGCGCTGGCGGATCAATCCAGCGCCCGGGCCAGCTGGGCGGCGGTGCGTGATGAACGCCAGCGCCTGACCGGGACCCTGCGCGAGGCAGGCTTCACGGTGCCCGACAGCCAGGCGAACTTCTGCCTGGCGCGGGTGCCTGGGGGCGCTGCGGCCGGCGCCGCGCAGCTGTACGCCGGGCTCAAGGACCAGGGCATCCTGGTGCGCCATTTCGACACCCCGCGGCTGCGCGATCATCTGCGCATCAGCGTCGGGACCCCGGCGCAGAACGATGCGCTGCTGACCGCGCTGCTCGCGATGCTCTAGGCGTCAGGCGTCCAGCGCTGCGGCAAACCAGGTGCGATGCCGCCAGCTGCGCCAGAACACCGCACCCAGCAGTACACCGCGGGCCAGGGTGAAACTCACGAAGGCCAGCCACAGGCCGTGGTTGCCCAGGGGCTGCGACAGCCACCAGACCGGCAGATAACCGGCCACCACCGCCACCACCATGGTGTCCCGCATGGCTCGGGTCCGTGTCGCCCCAATGAAAATGCCATCAAGCAGATAACTGGCCACCGCCAGCAATGGCATGGCCACCATCCAGGGCAGAAAGCGCTCGGCCATGGCCCGCACATCGGGGAGATCGGTGAGCAGCCGGATCAGCGCCTCGCCCCCCAGCGCAAAGCCCAGACTCGCCAGCATCGCGGTCGCCAGCGACCATTCCAGCGCGGCCCGCACCACCCGTCGGAAGCCGGCCTCGTCATCGGCGCCGATCTGTTGGCCCACCAGTGACTCGGTGGCATGCGCGAACCCGTCGAGCCCGTAGGAGGCGAGCAACACGAACTGCAGCAGCACCGCGTTCGCCGCCAGGGTGACATCCCCCAGCTGCGCGCCCTGGGAGTGGAAGAAGGCGAACGCGAACAGCAGGCACAGCGTGCGAATGAAAAGCGCCGCGTTCACCCCCAGCAACCGCCGATACCCCGCGACGGGGCCAAAGACACCGGTCACCCGGCGCCACCCCCAGCCCCGCCAGGCATGCAATGCCCAGCCGGCGCCAACGATCAGCGCCAGGTAGTCGGCCATCACGCTGGCAAGCGCGACGCCGTCGGTGGTCATGCCAAGTCCCACCACAAACAGCAGGTCCAGCAGGATATTGGCCACATTATTGACGATCATCAGCACCAGGGTGATGCGACTGTAGCCGCGCCCCAGAAACCAGCCGATCAGCGCATAGTTGGCCAGCACGGCCGGCGCGCTCAGTATGCGGATGCGGGCGTAGGTATCGGCCTCGGCGGTGACCGCCGCGCTTCCGTCGAGCAGCGCGAGGCCTGCGGGGATCAACAGCGGATGCAGGGCGATCAGGGCCAGACCAATCACCGCCGCCAGCATCAGGCTCTGTCCCAGCAGCCGGATGAGATCGTCCTGATCCTGCCGCCCGCAGGCCTGGGCCGCCAGACCCGTCGTGCCCATGCGCAGAAAGCCGAACCCCCAGTAGAGGAAACTGAACAGCGTCGCGCCCAGCGTCACCCCACCGAGGTATTGGCTGTCGGACAGGTGACCGACCACCGCGGTATCGACCAGGCCCAGCAGCGGCACCGTCAGGTTGGACACGATCAGCGGCCAGGCCAGCGCCATCACGCGCCGGCGCGCCGCCCCGGGCGTGCGTGGCGCTGTCGGGCTGCTATACTCCGCACCCATGAAAATGGTCACTCCTGAACAGTATCGCCGCGCCCTGCTGGTGCTTGCCGGGGCGCATATCGCCATCATCGCCGCCAGCAACTACCTGGTGCAGCTACCGGTGACGCTCTTCGGGGTGCAGAGCACCTGGGGCGCGTTCTCGTTTCCTTTCATTTTCCTTGCCACGGACCTGACGGTACGGACCTTTGGCAAGTACGCCGCCCGGCGGATCATCTTTTTTGCCATGGGCCCGGCACTCGTGGTGTCGTATGCACTCGGCGTGCTGTTCCAGCAGGGCAGCTTCCAGGGGAGCGAGGCGCTGCTCACGCTCAACAGCTTCGTCGGCCGGATCGCCATCGCCAGTTTCATGGCCTATGCCCTCGGGCAGCTGCTCGACATCCAGCTGTTCGATCGTCTGCGGGCCTCGGCCCGCTGGTGGGTGGCCCCGGCGGTTTCCACCCTGTTCGGCAATCTCGCCGACACCGTGGCGTTCTTCGGCATTGCCTTCTACCGCAGCCCCGACCCCTTCATGGCCGCCCACTGGCCGGAGATCGCGGCGGTGGACTATGCCATGAAGCTGGGCATCTCGCTGCTGCTGTTCCTGCCCGCCTACGGGCTTCTGCTGGGCTGGCTGCAGCGCCGGGTGCTGGGGCCGGACGGGCGCATCGGCCTGCGACCGGCCACGGCGTCGCCGCGCTAGTCAGCCGGCGCCGGGCGGC
This sequence comes from Spiribacter sp. SSL99, assembly GCF_009805925.1. Classification (NCBI taxonomy): domain Bacteria; kingdom Pseudomonadati; phylum Pseudomonadota; class Gammaproteobacteria; order Chromatiales; family Ectothiorhodospiraceae; genus Spiribacter; species Spiribacter sp. SSL99. The sequence goes on from NZ_MAOM01000002.1 coordinate 9,486, forward strand.
GCGGATACCAGACCAGCGGCCCGCCGCGGCGGCTGGCATCGATTTCAAACCCGTGCCGGGCATACCAGTCGAGCAGCGCGGTCTGCTCCAGGCCGCCCGCCTCGTCGACGTTGGCCTGCCCGAGCAGCGTCACGCCATGGCGATCGCACAGCGTTTTCAGCCACTCCAGCGCCTGACTCGCCTCGCCGCGGCCCCGCGAGGCCGGATCGGTCTCGATGCGCATCAGGACCAGATAATCCGACTCGGCCTCGACCACGGCCCGCACTGAGCCGAACCAGCGGTAGGCGAGCAGCGAGTCGGGCTCGCCAGCCGCCGGAATGGTCTGTTCGCGCCAGCCGCGAATGGCCGCGTCGACATCCCGACTCATGGTGTCAGCCACTCGCACCCGCCCATATAGGGCTGGAGCACGGCGGGGATGGCCACACGGCCATCGGCCCGCTGGTAGTTCTCGAGCACCGCCACCAGGCAACGCCCCACCGCCAGCGCCGAGCCGTTCAGGGTGTGCAACGGCTCGGGACGACCGGTATCGGGGTGGCGCCAGCGCGCCTGCATGCGGCGTGCCTGGAAAGCCTCGGTATTGCTGCAGGAGGAGATCTCCCGGTAGCTCGCCTGACCGGGCAGCCAGACTTCGATGTCGTAGGTCTTGGCGGCCGCGAAGCCCATGTCGCCGCCACAGAGCGTGACCACCCGATACGGCAGTGCGAGCTGTTGGAGGATGATCTCGGCATGCCGGGTCAGCCGCTCGAGGGCCGCGTAGGAGTCGTCCGGACGGGTCAGCTGCACCAGCTCGACCTTGTCGAATTGATGCTGGCGGATCATGCCGCGGGTATCACGCCCGTAGGAGCCGGCCTCGGAACGAAAGCAGGGGCTGTGACAGACATAACCCAGCGGCAGTTGATCGGCCTCGATGATCTCGCCGGCCGCCAGGTTGGCGAGCGGCACCTCGGCGGTGGGAATCAGCCGCAGCGACGGCTCGAACCCGGCGATGGAGAACAGATCCTCATCAAACTTGGGCAGCTGCCCGGTCCCGGTCAACGCCTCTTCGCCCACCAGGTAGGGGACATAGGTTTCGTGATAGCCATGCTGCTCGGTATGCACGTCCAGCATGTACTGCGCGAGTGCCCGGTGCAGCCTTGCAACGCCCCCGCGCATGACCACGAAACGCGCCCCCGACAGCTTCGCTCCTGCCGCAAAATCCAGTCCGCCACCCAGCGCCTCGCCGAGCTCGACATGATCGCGGGCCTCGAAGTCGAAGGACGGCGGCGTGCCCCAGCGTCGGACCTCGATATTGTCCGCCTCGTCGCGACCGGGCGGCACCGTGTCATGGGGCAGGTTGGGCAGTCCCAGCTGGATGGCGCGCAGCTCGGCCTGCAGGGTCTCGAGCTCGGACTGGGCGGTCTTGAGCGCCTCACCCAGATCAGCGACCGCATCCAGTAGAGGCTGCACCGGCTCGCCGGCCTGCTTGGCCTGACCGATCGCCCGCGACTGGGCATTGCGCTCGTGCTGGAGGGATTCGGTGCGCGACTGCAGCTCGCGGCGCCGCGCCTCGAGCCCGGCATAGTGCTCGGCATCAAAGGCATGACCGCGCCGCGCCAGCTGCTCGGCCACCGCGTCAGGATTCTGCCGGAGGGTTTTTTGATCAAGCATCGATTGGCTCGTGTCCTAGAAACTGCGGGTGATGAGAATGCCCGTGAGCGTTGCCAGCAGGCAGGTGGTCACGCTCGCCAGGACATAGGCCGCCGCCTGCAGACCGGCACCGGCCTCGTACAGCGCGATGGTGTCTAGCGAGAAGGTTGAAAACGTGGTGAACGCCCCCAGCACGCCAACGGCAAAGAAAAGCCGCAGGCTTGAGCCGGGCAGACTCCGCTCCACAAGCAGGACGAAGGCCACCCCGATCAGGAGGCTGCCGACCACGTTCACCGCCAGCGTTCCCCAGGGAAAGGCCCGGGGCAGCACGCCGTGGACCGCCGCCGTGGCGCCGTAGCGCAGTGCCGCGCCAATCGCCCCGCCACTGGCTACCGCCAGATATTCACCGACAAATGCCATCGCCTGACTCTTCCTCGAGAAGACCGCCGAAGTGTACGCGAAACCCGATGGCCATCGTAGCCAATCAGCGCCGCCCCGCCGCCTCATCCAGCTCGGCCAGCCATGCCAGTCGGTCGGCGATGCGGCGCTCGAGGCCGCGCTCGGTGGGCTGGTAGTAGCGCCGCCCCGCCAGTGCATCGGGCAGGTACTGCTCACCGGCGGCGTAGCCGTGGGGCTCGTCGTGGGCATACCGATAGGCATGCCCATAGCCGAGGGATTTCATCAGCCGGGTGGGGGCATTGCGCAGATGCACCGGCACCTCGAGCGACCCCTCGCTGCGGGCATCGGCCATGGCCTGGTTGAAGGCGCTGTACACGGCGTTGCTCTTGGGCACCGAGGCCATGTAAGTAATGGCGTGGGCGATCGCCAGTTCGCCCTCGGGTGAGCCCAGCCGCTCCTGGGCCTGCCACGCATCGAGGCCCACCTGCAGGGCACGCGGATCGGCATTGCCAATGTCTTCCGAGGCCATGCGCACCACCCGACGGGCGATGTACAGCGGATCGCAGCCGCCTTCGAGCATGCGCGCGTACCAGTACAGTGCGGCGTCGGGTGCCGAGCCACGCACCGATTTGTGCAGGGCCGAAATGAGGTCGTAGAAGGCATCACCGCCCTTGTCAAAGCGCGCCCGGCCGCCGGCCGCCGCCTCGCGGACCCGGTCCACACCGATGACCCCGTCGTCGCCCACCAGGTCCGCGGCCACCTCCAGCAGGCTCAGCGCCGTGCGGGCATCACCGTCGGCCAGCTGGGTCAGTGCCTCGCGCGCCGCGGGGTCGAGCTGCAGGGGCGTATCCCCGAGGCCGCGCTCGGCATCCCCCATGGCGGCATCGATCAACCGGCCGATGGCCTCGGGCTCGAGGGTACGCAGCACATAGACGCGCACCCGGGAGAGCAGCGCGTTGTTGAGCTCGAACGAGGGGTTTTCAGTGGTGGCACCGATGAACAGCAGCGTGCCGTCCTCGATATACGGCAGAAAGGCATCCTGCTGGGCCTTGTTAAAGCGATGCACCTCGTCGACGAACAGCAGGGTCTGACGTCCGGCCTCGCGGTTGGCCCGACCGCGGGCCGCCGACTCGCGGATATCCTTGACCCCGGCCATGACTGCGGAGAGGGTCAGAAACTCCGCATCCGCCGCTGTCGCGACCATCCGTGCCAGCGTTGTCTTGCCAGTGCCCGGCGGTCCCCACAGGACCATCGAGTGCGGCCGGCCAGCCACCAGCGCCTCCCCCAGCGGCCGACCCGGGGCCAACAGGTGCGACTGGCCGGCGAATTCATCCGCATGGCGCGGCCGCATGCGGTCGGCCAGCGGACGGGTGCGGTCGATCATGCGCCCTGCATCACATCCACGCCCTCGGGCGGTTCAAATTCGAAACGCTCAAAGTCAACGTCTGGATTGCGCTCAATGGCGAGCAGTTCAACGCTCACGCGCTGGCCCATGCCATCCTGGACCTCGATGATGGCGGGCACTCCGTCCTCAAGCGTGAGATGCACGCGCTGGAAATTCCACGCCGGATCGGTGGGTCGCATCCGAATCCGGCCGTCGTTGGTCACCGACAGGTCGAAATTGTCTTTCAGGTTGGCGAAATCGCCACTCAGCAGCTGCGCGGCGCCCACCCCCAGGGCGTCGTCCAGCGGCCGGACCACCACCTGCTCGAGGGCGACATCGTGCACCCAGAGCTGCTCGCCATCGGCCACGATGAGCTGTTCCCAGGGCTTGTCGTAGTCCCAGATGAAGCGCTGGGGGCGGGCCATGACAAACGACCCGGCGGCCTCTTCCACCACGGTACCGGCCTCGTCACGGGTGGTCTGGCGGAACTCACCCTCGAGGGTTTCCACCGACTCGAAATACGCCGCCAGCCGGTCCAGCGGCGTGGGTGTATCGGGCTCGGCCACGGCTGTGCCAGCCAGCGCTGCGCAGGCGCCGAGCACGGCCATCAGGCAGCCCCGGATCCTGTTGTCGATTCTGCGGTCCATCAATCCCCCGGCGGTGGTGGCGCGATCACCTCGCGCGAGCCATTGGCCTGTAGCGGTCCGACGATGCCGGCCGCCTCCATTTCCTCGACCAGGCGGGCCGCGCGGTTATAGCCCACCTTGAGGCGTCGCTGAACCCCCGAGATCGAGGCCTTGCGGGTCTCGGTGACGATTCGCACCGCCTGGTCGTAGAGCGGGTCCGACTCGCCGCCGGCCGCGTTCATTTCACCCGGCAGGGCGCCGACGCCGGCGGCGTCCCCGCCGCCCTCGTCCAGAATCCCGTCGACATAGTCCGGCGAGCCGCTCTGCTTGAGATGCTCGGCCACCCGATGCACCTCGGCATCCGAGACGAATGCGCCGTGCACCCGCTCGGGCAGGCCGCGACTGCTGGGCCCCATGTACAGCATGTCGCCATGCCCGAGCAGGGACTCCGCCCCCATCTGATCAAGGATGGTGCGCGAATCCACCCGCGAGGACACCTGAAAGGCCATCCGCGTGGGGATATTCGCCTTGATCAACCCGGTGATGACGTCCACCGACGGCCGCTGGGTGGCCAGGATCAGATGAATGCCGGCAGCACGGGCCTTCTGCGCCAGGCGCGCGATGAGCTCCTCGACCTTCTTGCCGACCATCATCATCATGTCGGCGAATTCATCGACCACCACCACGGTGTAGGGCATGGGCTCGAGCACCGGGGGTTGCGGCGCCTCGCCATCCAGCGTCGGCTCGACCCGGTCGCCCCCGAGGTTCCAGAGCGGATCAGTGAGCGGCTCACCACGATCCCGCGCCTCGCGGATCCGGCGGTTGGCCCCGCCGATATTGCGCACCCCCAGCGCCGACATCACGCGATAGCGCCGCTCCATCTCGCCGACACACCAGCGCAGCGCATTCGCCGCCTCCTTCATGTCCGTGACCACCGGCGCCAGCAGGTGCGGGATGCCGTCATACACCGAGAGCTCGAGCATTTTCGGATCAATCATGATCATGCGCACCTGCTCGGGGGCGTTTTTATAGAGCATGCTGATGATCATGGCGTTGATGCCCACCGACTTGCCCGAGCCGGTGGTACCGGCCACCAGCAGATGCGGCATCTTCGCCAGGTCGACCACCTGGGTATAACCACCGATGTCCTTGCCGATCGCCAGCGTGAGGGGCGAATCGGCCTTCTCGAAGGCATCCGCTCGAATGATCTCGGACAGCGCGATGACCTGACGATGCTCGTTGGGGATCTCGAGCCCCACCACCGACTTGCCGGGAATGACTTCCACCACCCGCACCGCCGTCACCGACAGGGCGCGTGCCAGGTCCTTGGACAGATTGCTGATCTGACTGACTTTCACCCCGGCCGCGGGCTTGAGCTCGAAACGGGTGATCACCGGACCGGGCTGAACGGCGACCACCTCCACCTCGACACCGAAATCCGCCAGCTTGGTCTCGACCAGCCGGGACATCGCCTCGAGCGCCTCGTGGCTGTAACCGGGCTGCTCGGCCTGGGGCGAATCCAGCAGTGACACCGGCGGATGGCCACCATTGGGCGGCGGCGTCTCAAAAAGCTGGCGCTGTTCGGCCCGATTGCCACTCGCCGCCCGCGCCGGCGCGGGCTTGGGCGCAGGCGCGGCGGGCGCCGGTGACGCGGGGGCCGGTGCCGCGATGGCGGGCTTCTGGCGCTGGCGGTCACGGCGCCGCTCGGCGTATCGGGCGGCCTGCCGCGAGCCGGCCGAGCGCAGCGCGGTGATTCCGCTCTGCAGCGCGCCCTGCAGCGCCAGCAGGTATTTGCCCTGGGCCAGCACCAGCTGACCGAGCCGATCCATGAGCGAGATCCACGACAGCCCCGTGAACAGCGTCACCCCGGCCAGAAACACCGCCAGCGCCAGCAGTGTGGCACCGGTAAAGCTGAAGGCCTCGCGCCCCCAGTCGCCGACCAGATTGCCCAGCACACCCCCTGAACTGAGCGGCACGGTGCCGGCCACCGGCTCGATGTGCAGGCGGGCCACGGCCGCACCGGCGAGCAGGGTGATCACGAAGCCGGCCACCCGCACCCCGATGATGCCCCAGTGAACGGCGCCGTCACGCCGCTGCCAGCGATAGACGAGCGTAGCCAGCAGGCCGAGCAGCACGGGGAACAGGTAGGCGAGGTAACCAAACAGGTAGAGACTGAGATCCGCCCAGTAGGCGCCGACCACACCGCCGGCGTTACCGACACCGCGGGTCGGCCCGGACTGACTCCAGCCCGGGTCGGCCGGCGTGTACGTCAGCAGCGAGAGCATCAGGAAACCGGCCACCGCCATCAGCAACAGCAGGGCCGCCTCCCGGAGAACCCGACTGATGTGCTGACTGCCGGGCGCGGTCAGTCGCCGTGCGGTTGTCTTGCCTGCCATGGCGTTGAGTGTACAGTAGGCGGTCGACCTTTCGCAGCGATGGGTGTGGGCACTTCCGGGTGCTTACCGTGGTCTGTCCAGACATGCAAATCAGAGCTTTATCGGCCATCGACGAAATCGCGCCGGCGCGGTGGAATGCGCTGACGGGGACCGACAACCCGTTCCTGCGGCATGAATTCCTGGCGGCCCTCGAACGCCACGGGGCGGTCTCAGCGGACAATGGCTGGGTTCCGCATCACCTGGTCCTCGAAGACGGCGACACACTCGTCGCCGCGGCGCCGGCCTACCTCAAGGGCAATTCATGGGGCGAGTTCGTCTTCGACTTCGCCTGGGCGCATGCCTATGAGCGCAACGGCCTCGACTACTACCCCAAGCTGATCATCGCAGTGCCCTACAGCCCGGTAAACGGCCCGCGCATGCTGATCAACCACGACTACCCGGTGGAGGGGGCGCGTCAGGCACTCGCCGACGGGGCCCGGCAGGTGGTGGACGCCCTCGACATCAGTTCGGTCCACTGGCTGTTCGCCAACGACGCTGACATGGCTGAACTGGAGGCGGCGGGCTACTCGCGCCGGGATGGCTGTCAGTATCACTGGCGCAACGCCGGCTACCACGACTTTGATGATTTTCTCGGCGGTCTGAATGCCAAAAAGCGCAAGAACATCCGCCGCGAGCGCCGCCGGGTGGACGAACAGGGCCTGACCCTGCGCACGCTGCACGGCGATGAGATGTCGCCCGAGCTCTGGACCGCCCTGCACGGTTTCTACGTCGATACGTTCCTCGCCCACGGCAATCGGCCGGTCATCACCCGGGACTGCTTTGTCGAACTCGGCGATCAACTCGGTGACCGGCTGGTGGCCTTCGTGGCCGAGGCCGACGACGAGCCGGTGGCGGCGGCCATCTGCCTGCGCAGCGACGACACGCTCTATGGGCGCTACTGGGGCGCCGCCGCGGAGTATGACGATCTGCACTTCGAAGCCTGTTACTACCAGGGCATCGAGTACTGCATCCGTGAAGGCATGGATCGGTTCGAACCCGGCGCCCAGGGGGAGCACAAGGTGGCGCGGGGATTCCTGCCGGTGCTGACCCATTCGGCGCATCATCTGCGCGACGACCGGTTTCAGGCGGCGGTGGACGACTTTCTTGCCCGCGAGCGACCAGCGGTTGCCGAATACGCCGACACCCTCACTGCCGAAGGCCCCTACCGCGCCGACGTACTGGAAACCCTGCCGCGTGGCTGAGCCCCGACTGCCCATTCCCTGGCTTGCGCCGGACGACGAGACAACGCCGCTGCCCGACCCGGACAGCGCCATGACCGACCCGGAAGGCCTGCTGGCCATTGGTGCGACGCTGTCGCCGCAACGCCTCGAGTCGGCCTATCGACGCGGGATTTTTCCCTGGTATTCGCCCGGCGAGCCCATTCTATGGTGGAGCCCTGACCCACGCGCGATCATCGTCCCGGCACGATTCCACGTCAGCCGGTCACTGCAGCGGCAACTCCGCCGGCGCGACCACCATGTCTCACTGGATACCGCCTTCGAAGCGGTGGTGGCCGCCTGCGCCGCGCCGCGGCTTGATCAGCCGGGCACCTGGATAACCCCGGAAATGGCCGATGCCTATTGCCGGCTGCATGAGCGCGGGCTTGCCCACTCCATCGAAGTCTGGCGCGATGATCGCCTCATTGGCGGTCTCTACGGAGTATCCACCGGCCGCGCGTTCTTCGGTGAGTCGATGTTCAGTCATGCCACCAACGGCAGCAAGATCGCGCTGGCCTGGCTGCTCTGCCAGCTGGATATCTGGCAGTTCGATTTCCTTGACTGCCAGATGCCCACCGACCATCTGCTGAGCCTGGGGGCTGAGACACTGCCCCGGCGACGGTTTCTGCTGCAGCTGGCCGCCAGCCAGCGCGCTGCCACGCGCCTCGGGCCGTGGACGCTGTCCATCGAGCGCGACGACGTCACGCGTCACTGGCGGGGCTGATGACCGGCTCTGACGCCCCGACGCAATCGATCCGCCTGTTCGGCACGGGGTACCGACCCTGCCCCTACCTCCATGACCGGCCCTCGCAGTTCGACTTTGTCGATCCGCGGCTCACCCCCACCGCCGAGCTCTACGACGCCCTGCTCGCCCAGGGCTTCCGGCGTGGTGGCGAGCATCTCTACCGCAATGCCTGCCCCGGCTGTCAGCTGTGCCAGAGCATTCGCATCCCCGTGGCGCGCTTCCAGCCGCGGCGCCGGCACCGGCGCTGCCGCCGCGACAATGCCGATGTCTACCTGCGCGACGTGGGCTTTCGCTATTCCGCCGAACACTTCGCGCTCTATAGCCGCTACGTATCGGCCCGGCACCCCGGCGGCGGCATGGATGATGCCGACGCCGATCTGTACTGGCAGTACCTGACCTCGGAATGGTGCCCCACGGCATTTCTCGAGCTGCGCCAGACCGGCAGTGACCAGCTGCTGGCGGTCGCCGTCACCGACGACACCGGCGCAGCCTTTTCGGCGGTCTATACGTTCTACGAACCCGAGCTCACCCATCGCGGCCTGGGCACGCTGGCCATCCTGATGCAGATCGAGGAAGCGCGGCGTCGCCAGCGCGACTGGCTTTATCTGGGCTACTGGATTGCCGGCTGCCCGGGAATGGACTATAAAACCGGCTTCCATCCCCACGAGCGGCTGTCACCCCGGGGCTGGATCGCCGAGGGCTGAGGCCTGCGGCGATTGGTGAACGACCCCGCCTCGGGTAGAATCAGGCGTTTTATCAGGAAGAGTAAAGGCTGAATGGCGAAGGAAGAGAACATCCGCATGCAGGGTACGATCACCGAGGTGATGCCCAACACCATGTTTCGTGTCGAGCTCGAGAACGGCCACGTCGTCACCGCCCACATATCCGGCAAGATGCGTAAGCACTACATCCGGATCCTGCGCGGCGACAAAGTGACCGTCGAACTGACCCCCTATGACCTCAACAAGGGGCGCATCGTCTTCCGGGCCCGCTAAGCCGGCCTACTCGACCGGCTCGGGCGTGTCGATCTGAAACGCGAGCGACTCGCCGGTCTCATCCAGATCGACCCGGACATGTCCGCCATTCGTTAGCTTGCCGAATAACAGTTCGTCCGCCAGGGCCCGCTTGAGCTTGTCCTGAATCAGGCGGGCCATTGGCCGTGCACCCATCTTGGGATCATAGCCCTGCTCAGCGAGCCAGTTGCGGGCCGGATCGCTGACATCCAACGTGACCCGCTTCTGGGCCAGCTGATGGCGCAGATCGCGGATGAACTTGTCCGCCACCCGCTGAATCACCTCCGGTGCCAGCCCATTGAACTGAATGATGGCATCCAGCCGGTTACGGAACTCGGGCGTGAACTGCTTGCGAATGACCTCGATGGCATCACTGCTCTGATCCTGCGGCGTGAAGCCGATCGTACGCCGGCTCTGCTCCTCGGCTCCGGCGTTGGTGGTCATCACCAGGATCACATTGCGGAAGTCCGCATGACGGCCATTGTTATCCGTCAACGAGCCGTGATCCATCACCTGCAGCAGCAGATTGAACACATCCGGATGGGCTTTTTCGATCTCATCGAGCAGCACCACCGAGTGCGGATGCTTGAGCACTTCCTCGGTCAGCAGACCGCCCTGGTCAAAGCCGACATACCCCGGCGGCGCCCCGATCAGGCGCGAGACCGTGTGCCGCTCCATGTACTCCGACATGTCGAACCGGATCAGGTTGATGCCCATGGTCTCGGCCAGCTGACGGGTGACCTCGGTCTTGCCGACGCCGGTCGGCCCGGCGAACAGGAAGCTGCCCACCGGCTTGCCGGTGTCGCGCAGTCCAGCCCGGGACATCTTGATGGTGGTCGCGAGCGTATCGATGGCCTCGTCCTGACCGAAGATGGTCCGCTTGAGATCCTTTTCGATGGTCTCGAGCAGACGCATGTCCGATGTGGACACCCGCTTGGGCGGAATCCGCGCGATCTTGGCGATGATCGTCTCCACATCCGAGACACTGACCGTCTTTTTCTTCTTCGACGGCGGCAACAGGCGCAGATTGGCACCCGCTTCGTCGATCACGTCGATGGCCTTGTCGGGCAGGAAGCGGTCGCTGATGTACTTCGCCGCCAGCTCCGCCGCCGACTCGAGCGCGGGATTCGTGAAGCGCACGCCATGGTGCTTTTCGAACCGGTCCTTGAGCCCGCGCAGGATCTGGACCGTCTCGTCGACCGTGGGCTCGGCGACATCGATCTTCTGGAACCGCCGGGCCAGCGCCCGATCCTTTTCAAAGACGCCCCGGAATTCCTGATAGGTGGTCGAGCCGATGCACTTGAGCTCGCCGCTCGCCAGCATGGGCTTGAGCAGATTGGACGCGTCCATGACGCCGCCCGACGCTGATCCGGCACCGATGATGGTGTGGATCTCGTCGATGAACAGGATCGCGTGCTTCTGCTTTTTGAGCTGCGCGAGCAGCCCCTTGAGGCGCTTCTCGAAGTCGCCGCGGTACTTGGTGCCGGCCACCAGCGCGCCCATGTCGAGCGAGTAGATCGTCGCGTCAGCGAGCACCTCCGGCACATCGCCGTCCTCGATCAGCTTGGCCAGCCCCTCGGCAATGGCAGTCTTGCCCACACCGGCCTCGCCGACGTACAGCGGGTTGTTCTTGCGCCGCCGGCAGAGGATCTGGATGGTGCGCTCAACCTCGAACTTGCGGCCGATCAGCGGATCGGTCCGGCCCTGCCGGGCCCGCGTGTTGAGGTTGGTGGCAAAGCTCTCAAGCGGATTGCTGCTCTCGCCATCCTCGGTGGTCTCGCTTTCCTCGCGGGAGGGCTCGGACTCGTCGCCGCCCTCCTCGCTGCCGTTCTTCGAGATCCCGTGGGACAGGAAATTCACCGCATCCAGCCGCGAGATGTTCTGCTTGTGCAGGAAGTACACCGCCTGCGACTCCTGTTCGCTGAAGATCGCGACCACCACGTTGGCGCCGCTCACTTCCTTCTTCCCGGACGACTGGACATGCAGGATCGCCCGCTGCAGGACCCGCTGGAAGCCCAGCGTCGGCTGTGTCTCGCGGTTGTCGTTGGCCGGCAGCAGCGGCGTCGTTTCGTCGAGGAACGCCTCAAGATCCTGTCGCAGGCTCTCGAGATCGGCCTCGCAGGCACGCAGCACCTCGAGCGCCGCCGGGTTGTCGGTCAGCGCGAGCAGAAGATGCTCCACGGTAAGGAACTCATGACGCTTGTCACGCGCTTCCTTGAAGGCGAGGTTCAACGTGAATTCCAGCTCTTTGCTCAGCATCGCTATCTCACTTGCAATCTTGTTGGGAAAACCCGGTCACCCCAGGTCCGGTCGGCCCCTCAGGCCGGCTCGAGCGTGCACATCAGTGGGTGGTCATTGTCGCGTGCATAGTCATTGACCTGATCCACCTTGGTTTCGGCCACGTCGCGGCTGAACTCCCCGCAGACGCCCTTGCCCCGGGTGTGGACGTGGAGCATCACCTGCGTGGCCTGCTCACGGTCCATGCGGAAAAACGTCTGGAGCACTTCCACCACGAACTCCATCGGCGTGTAGTCGTCGTTGAGCAACACGACGCGGTAGAGCGGCGGTTGCTTGACGGTCGGCTCAGCTTCTTCGACCGATAAATCGTCGTCGCGTTTCGGATCGTTCTCTTCAGTCATCAACCGATCATCCCAAGGCTACCTGTACGGATATGAGGACACTGACCCGCGAGTAAAAGGTCCATCCCGCATCGCCAGTGTTATTATTTCAGCATGCAGCACACATCACACGTCATTGTCGGTCTGTCGGGCGGTGTCGACTCCGCGGTCAGTGCCTGGCTGCTCAAGGCACAGGGCTACCGGGTCGAGGGCCTGTTCATGAAGAACTGGGAAGACGACGATACCGACACCCACTGCACCGCCGAGGCCGATTTCGCCGACGCTCGCCAGGTGGCGGATACGCTCGGTATCCCGCTGCATCGGGCGAACTTTGCCGCCGAGTACCGCACCGAGGTGTTCGACCACTGTCTGCGCGAGTTCCAGGCCGGCCGAACCCCGAACCCCGACATTCTGTGCAACCAGCGTATCAAGTTCCGGGCGTTTCTTGACCATGCCCGGCGTCTGGGTGCCGATGCGGTGGCCACCGGCCACTACGCCCGGGTGGGGGGCGAGCCGGGCGCACGCACGCTCGAGCGCGCCGCCGATGCCGATAAGGATCAGACGTATTTTCTGTACACGCTGGGCCAGACCCAGCTCGAGGCCGCACTGTTTCCGCTCGCCGGGCGCACCAAGCCCGAGGTGCGGCGGCTCGCCGACGAGGCCGGCTTCGAGAACTTCAACAAACCCGACAGCACGGGCATCTGCTTTATCGGCGAGCGCGACTTCCAGGGATTCCTCGGGCGCTACATCGATCGCCGCCCCGGGCCGATCGTGTCACTGGACGGCGAAACCCTGGGCGAGCACAACGGCCTCGCCTTCTACACGCTGGGCCAGCGCCGTGGTCTGAATCTGGGCGGCAGTGCCGCGCACCCCGGGCTGCCCTGGTACGTCGCCGACAAGGACATGGCCGGCAACCGGCTGATCGTGGTGCAGGGCCATGACCACCCGGCGCTGCAGAACGACGGGCTGATCGCCGACCAGTGGCAGTGGGTGGATGGTCGCGGCCCGATGGGGCCGATCCGCTGCACTGCCCGGCTGCGACATCGTCAGGTGGATCAGCCGGGCTGGCTGACACCGCTGGACGACGGTCGCCGGCGGCTCGACTTTGATCAAGCCCAGCGGGCGGTGGCCCCGGGTCAGTCGGTGGTGGTCTATGACGGATTGCTGTGTCTGGGCGGCGGCATCATCCAGACGCGGCTGCCGGCTGCGGGGAGCCCGATCCTTGGCGTCGCCTGAGCAAGCCCGCGCCGCGGCGATGGCAGCGGTTTTTCAGGCGCTGGACGGGGTGCGCGATATCGCCGACCGCGGTCAGCACGATGCCGACGCCACCCGCACCTGCCTGAGCGGACTGCTGGGCGATTACAGCGGCTCCGTGGCCGGCCTTTACGGCGGCGATGCCTCGCTGCGGCGGGGGCTGGATCTGCTGATCAGCCATCTCGCCCAACCGCAGTCCATGCACCTGACGCGCTATCTGGTCGCCGTCCTGCAGCTGGAACGGCGGCTGCGTCGCGACCGCGCCCGCCTGACCGCCCTCGCCGCCGGACTTGAGCGCACGCGCCACCAGGCGGATTATTTCGGCCAGATTGACCATGACAGCGTCATCCACCATCTGGGCGACCTGTACAGCGAGCACATCAGCCCGCTGAGGCCCCGGATCATGGTCCAGGGACATGCCCACCACCTGCAGGACAGCCGCAACGCGGCACTGATCCGGGCCCTGCTGCTGGCGGCCATCCGGGCGGCGGGACTCTGGCAGATGAACGGCGGCGGCCGACTGCGCCTGGTGCTCGGGCGTCGTGCCCTCATCGAGACGGCCCGGACCCTGAAGGCCGCGGCGTGACCCCCGGCGTGCGTCGCTGAAAGTGCATGCTCATGGCGGCCGGGTCATGTAAAATAATGGATTCACACGGGTCGACGGACCCCACACAAAGGACGTGCACGATGCGCACGCCGATTCCGGGAGGAAGTCATGAGCAATAGCTACAATGCCCGCGGGACACTGGACGTCAAGGGCAAGCAGTACGAGATCTACCGCCTCGACGCGCTCAGGGATCAGTACGACATCGACCGGCTGCCATTCTCGCTGAAGGTGCTGCTCGAGAATCAGCTGCGCAAGGAGGACGGCAAGAACATCGGTCCCGAGCAGATCAAGGCCATCGCTGAGTGGGATCCGCATGGCGGGCCCGGCAACCAGGTGTCATTCATGCCGGCGCGAGTCGTGCTCCAGGACTTCACCGGTGTGCCGGCCGTCGTGGACCTGGCGGCGATGCGCGATGCGATGAAACGCCTGGGCGGCAATCCCGACCTGATCAACCCCCTTGAGCCGGCGGATCTGGTCATCGACCACTCGGTCATGGTGGATCACTTCGGCACGTCCAATGCGCTCGATCTCAACAGCAAGATCGAGTTCAAGCGCAACGAGGAGCGCTACAAGTTCCTGCGCTGGGGTCAGAAGGCCTTCTCCAACTTCCGCGTGGTTCCGCCCGGCACCGGCATCGTGCATCAGGTCAACCTCGAGTACCTGTCCAAGGGCGTATTCACCAAGGAAACCGAAAACGGCACCCAGGCCTACCCCGACACGCTGGTCGGCACCGACTCCCACACCACGATGGTGAACGGGCTTGGCGTGCTGGGCTGGGGCGTGGGCGGCATTGAGGCCGAGGCCGCCATGCTCGGCCAGCCCATCACCATGCTGGTCCCCGAAGTGATCGGGTTCCGTCTCAGCGGCGAGCTGCGGGAAGGCGCGACCGCCACCGATCTGGTCCTGACCGTGACCGAGCAGCTCCGCAAGAAGGGCGTCGTCGGCAAGTTCGTCGAGTTCTTCGGCGACGGCCTCGACAATCTGCCCCTCGCCGACCGCGCGACCATCGGCAACATGGCGCCGGAGTACGGCGCGACCTGTGGCATTTTCCCGATCGACAAGGAGACCATCGAGTATCTCCGCGTCTCAGGGCGTGACCAGGAAACCATCGACCTGGTCGAGGCCTATGCCCGCGAGCAGGGCATGTGGCGCGAGACCGGCTCGCGCGAGGCGGAATATACCGACGTGGTCGAGCTCGATCTGGGCGACGTCGTACCCAGCATCGCCGGTCCGCGCCGGCCGCAGGACCGGATCCCGCTGACGAATGCCAAGTCGGCCTTCCTCGAGTACCTCGAAGAAGAGCTCACCGCTCGCGGCACCATGCCCGATGCCGAAGAAGCCCGCTTCGAGGGCGAGGGCGGCTCCACGGCCCCGGGTCAGGCGCTCTGGCATGAGAAGGGCGCCATCAAGGTCAACAACGAGGGGGAGGAGTTCATGCTCAAGCACGGCGATGTCGTCATCGCCGCGATCACCTCCTGCACCAACACCTCCAACCCGGCCGTGCTGGTAGCCGCGGGGCTGGTCGCCAAGAAGGCCCGCGAGCGCGGCCTGACCAGCAAGCCGTGGGTGAAGACCTCGTTCGCGCCCGGCTCGCAGGTGGTGCCGGCCTATCTCGGCGAGGCCGGGCTGATGGAGCCGCTCCAGGCACTCGGCTTTGACGTGGTCGGATTTGGCTGCACCACCTGCATCGGCAACTCCGGGCCTCTGCCCGAGCCGATCAGTGAGGCCATCCGCGAGGGCGATCTGAATGTCGCCGGCGTGCTGTCGGGCAACCGGAACTTTGAGGGCCGCATCCATCCGGACGTGCCGGCCAACTATCTGGCCTCGCCGCCGCTGGTGGTGGCCTATGCCCTTGCCGGCAGCGTCGCCAAGGACATCGCCCACGATCCCCTCGAGTACGACGCCGATGGCAATCCGGTGTATCTCAAGGATATCTGGCCCAGCCAGAAAGAGATCTCGGACATCATCGAGGAGTACATCAACTACAAGATGTACCGCGAGCAGTACGCCAACGTGTTCGAAGGGTCGAAGACCTGGCGCGAGCTGCCGGCACCGGAAGGCCAGACCTACGAGTGGCCGGATTCGAGCTATGTCCGCAACCCCCCCTACTTCGAGGGCATGGACATGGAGCCGGGGGATATCTCAGAGATCAAGCAGGCACGCTGCCTGGTGAAGGTCGGCGATTCAATCACCACCGACCACATCTCCCCGGCCGGCGCCATCAAGGCGGACAGCCCCGCCGGTGAATATCTGCGCTCGCTGGGTATCCTGCCGCAGGACTTCAACAGCTACGGCTCCCGGCGTGGCAACCACGAGGTCATGATGCGCGGCACCTTCGCCAACGTGCGGCTGAAAAACCAGCTGGCACCCGGAACGCAGGGCAGCTGGACCACGTTCTTCCCCACCGGCGAGCAGACCTCGATCTTCGATGCCGCGATGCGCTACAAAGAGCAGGGCACCCCGCTCGTCGTGCTGGCCGGCAAGGAGTACGGCACGGGCTCGAGCCGTGACTGGGCGGCCAAGGGCACTGCGCTGCTGGGCGTCCGCTTCGTCATCGCCGAGAGCTACGAGCGCATCCACCGATCCAACCTGGTTGGCTTCGGCGTGGTTCCGCTGCAGTTCGCCGAGGGTGAGAATGCCGAAAGCCTTGGCCTGACCGGCGAGGAGACGTTCAGCGTCGGCAGTCTCGATTCAGAGCCGGATTCGGTCACCGTCCGGGCAGTGACGCCGGATGGCGAGGTGAAGAGCTTCGAGGCACGGGTGCGCATCGACACACCCACCGAGTGGGGCTATTTCCGCAACGGCGGGATCCTGCACTACGTGCTGCGGGATCTGGCTCAGCGCAGCCACCAGGCTGCCTGAGCCACCGCCATCCGGCGAAGACAGAAAACCCGGCCATGTGGCCGGGTTTTTTTATGCTCGAATGACAGTCCCGATGACGCGGACGCGGACCCGCCGACAATGGCGGGGCGAGCAATCACCCGTCGATCAGCTCGCCGCCTCCAGTGCCGTCAGGGCCGCGTCGTAATCCGGCTCCTGGCGGATTTCGGGGACAAGATCGCGGTAGACGACGACATCATGGGTGTCGAGCACGAGGACCGCGCGGGCGGTGAGGCCCGCCATTGGGCCATCAACCTGAAGGATGCCGTAGTCGGTAGCAAAGCGTCGGTCGCGCATCATCGACAGAGCCTCAACGGCCTCGATGCCCTCGATCTCGCAGAACCGCGCCATGGCGAAGGGCAAGTCGGCAGAGATGTTGAGCACCACGGTGTTCTCGAGCGCCGCCGCGCGCTGGTTGAACTGCCGCGCGGACATCGCGCAGGTCGGTGTATCCAAGCTGGGGACAATGCTGAGTACCTTGCGCATGCCAGCGTAGTCCGCCAGAGAGACATCGCTCAGGTCCTTACGGGTCAGTTTAAAATCCGGAGCCACGCTCCCGATGGCCGGCAGGTCACCATTGATTTGCACGGTCTCGCCGCGTCGAGTAATCGTGGTCATGTCGGGCTCTCCCGCTCAAATTGTTTTAATCGCACACAAGGTTATCGTCGCATGGTCTGAGTCGCTACACTCGGCGTTAAAAGACCATAAGAGGAGAGACCATGGCCACCGCATCCCAGGACGCCACCGCCACGGGCGAGATTGGCCACTTCATCAACGGCGAAGCCGTCGCCGGTGCCTCGGGCGGCCGTACTCACCCGGTCTACAACCCTGCGACAGGGGCGCAGACTCATTCAGTCGCGCTCGCCTCGGCCGATGAAGTGGAAAAAGCCATCACCAATGCCACCGCCGCGCAGGTCGAGTGGGGGGGCACGCCTCCGCTGCGTCGGGCGCGGGTCATGTTCCGTTTCAAGGAACTGATCGAGCGTAATCACGACCGGCTGGCTGAGTGCATCACCCGCGAGCACGGCAAGACCCTCTCCGACGCCAGGGGCGAGGTGGTCCGCGGCCTTGAGGTCGTCGAGTTCGCCTGCGGCATTCCGCATCTAATAAAAGGCGAGCACTCGCCCAACGTCGGGACCGGCGTGGACAGCCACTCCATGCAACAGCCCGTGGGGGTGTGTGCTGGCATCACGCCATTCAACTTTCCCGTCATGGTGCCACTGTGGATGGCGCCCGTGGCGCTCGCCTGCGGTAATAGTTTTATCCTCAAACCCTCCGAGAAGGATCCGTCGGCCAGCATGCTGCTGGCGGAACTACTCAAGGAGGCGGGCTTGCCCGATGGCGTTCTGAATGTCGTCAACGGTGATAAGGAGGCCGTCGATGTCCTGCTGACCGATCCGCGGGTTGGCGCCATCAGCTTCGTGGGCTCCACGCCGATCGCGCAATATATCTATTCCACCGGATCGGCCCACGGCAAGCGCGTCCAGGCCCTCGGGGGCGCTAAGAATCATGCCGTGGTCATGCCCGATGCTGACATTGAGCAGACAGTGGACGCCCTCATGGGCGCCGCCTACGGCTCGGCCGGTGAGCGCTGCATGGCGATCTCGGTCGCCGTTCCAGTCGGCGAAGAGACCGCTGATCGCCTGGTGGCGGGCCTGAAGGCCCGTCTCGAAACCCTGACCATTGGCGACGGCCTCAGCAAGCCCGAGCCTGAAATGGGTCCGCTGGTCACGCGCGAGCACCGCGACAAAGTCGCCAGCTATCTCGATATCGGGACTGCCGAAGGGGCCGAGCTTGTCTTTGATGGCCGGCGGGCCCATTTCCCGGGAGACGATAGAAACGACGGGTTCTTCATCGGCGGCTCGCTGTTCGATCGCGTCCGCCCGGGCATGCGTGTGCACAGCGAAGAAATTTTCGGCCCCGTCCTCAGCGTGGTCCGCGCCGCCGACTTCGAAGAGGCCCTCGGCGTCGTCAATGGCCACGAATACGCCAACGGCACGGCCATCTTCACTCGCGACGGCGATGCCGCCCGAACCTACAGCGAGCGCGTCGAAGTGGGCATGGTCGGCGTCAATGTACCAATCCCGGTGCCGATGGCCTTCCACAGCTTTGGTGGCTGGAAGCAGTCGCGCTTTGGCATCCTCCACGCCCACGGGCCGGATGCGGTGCGCTTTTACACCCAGATGAAGACCATCACCAGCCGCTGGCCAAAGGGCGTGCGCGACGGCGGCAGCCAGTTCGTGATGCCAACGATGTAATCGAGTGCCCGGATCCGCGACAAAACCCGGCCATGAGCCGGGTTTGTATTACCCCCTTCAGAACGACGGAATCGGCCGCTAGGGCCTTTTGAGGGCAAGATGTCGCCACATGTCATATGTAGCCAGCACCGCGCACCCAGTCATCGCAATCATCAAATCGATGTGCGGCACGAAAAGCGGCACCACCAACAGGAATGCGCCAAGCATCAGTAACGCGATCACCGCCATAACCCGATCCATCATTGGCCTGTCTCCTCGTCCGGGCTGCACTGCAACAGCAGCCAGCGTGCCGTTCTCAATAACCGTGCATCCTGTCCGTAAGCACCGACCACCTGAACACCCACCGGCATATTGTTGGGGCCTGTCAAAAGCGGCAGCGTAATTGCTGGGAGCCCACACAAGCTCCAGAGCGAGCAGAAGATCGGATCACCCGTCGTGCTCAGATCGGCGGGGGCCTCGCCCGGCGCCGCCGGGGTAATGATTGCGTCAAATCGCTCAAATAAGGGATCGAGGGCCTCGCGCAGAACCGGCTGCATATCCCGGGCTGCGAGGTAATCGACTGCTGCGATGCTGCGGCCCTGCTCCATTAATGCGCCGAACGCATCGCTCAGTTGATCCGCATCGCGGTCATAGTAATGCCCGAGATTTCGCGTCATCTCACTGGCCATGATGGTTGCGAGCCATCCCGCGCTACGACCGAATAAATCCGGCAGGGCCGCCTCCGTGCCATGCTCACCGAGCAGATCGACCAGCTCTGCAAACCCCTCGGTTGTCGCCGATTCAAGACGCTCACTGAACGGCGTGTGGACCATCGCAATGTCAGGGGTAACCGGCGGCGCTGACAAAGCCGTGTCCAGCAACGGCCCCGGATTCAAGTCACAGTCGCGATCCTGCCCATCCGGACCCATCACTGTCGCAGCCAGGGCAGCATCCTCGACACTGCGGGCGAAAAACCCAACCTGATCAAGCGACTGGGCAGCCTTTAGCACACCCGTTCGTGGCACCGAACCAAAGCTTGGCTTATACCCAACCACGCCGCAGTATGAAGCCGGGCGTATGACTGAACCATTCGTTTGAGTACCGACGGCAAATGGCACCATACCGGCCGCGACCGCCGCTGCGGAGCCGCTTGATGATCCACCCGGCGTACGTGCTGGATCGTGAGGATTCGTCGTGGGCCCGGGATGAAAGTAGGCCAGTTCACTGGTAACGGTCTTCCCCACGATCACCACGCCGGCGTTACGGAGACGCTGTGTCAGCGTCGCATCCTGGTTAGGGCGTTGCCCCGCATCCAGTGATGTGCCGTTTTCGGTCGGCATTCCGCGAGCATCAATGATGTCCTTGAGGCCGATCGGAACCCCGTGAAGTGGGCCGAGGGGCAAACCCATTGCGCGCCGGCGATCGGCCTCTTTTGCCTGCATGAGCGCCCGCTGCGGATCATAATGGGCCCACGCGTGCACACTTGGCTCTATCGCCTCGATCCGTGCCAGACAGGCTTTGGTAACCGTTTCGCTGCTCAACGCCCCATCGGCCAGATACCTGGCCATCTGCGACACCGTGAGGCTCGCCGGGTCTCCAATTTCTACGCGCTCAACCATAAACAGTATCCGGAAGCCAGAAGACGATTTGCGGGAACACGTAAAGCACCACCATCGCGACGAGTACAAAGAAAAGGAAGGGCATACAGCCTCTGAAAATGTCCACCAGATTCACAGACGGTGGCGCGATCCCCTTGAGGTAATAGGCCGACATCGCCATCGGTGGCGTCAGGAATGAGGTCTGTAGGTTAAGCGCGACCAGGATCCCGAAGAACAGCGGATCGACGCCGAAAATGTCCAGCAACGGCAGAAAGATCGGCACGAATATGATGATGATCTCTGACCACTCAAGCGGCCACCCGAGCAGGAATATAATCAGTTGAGCAAGTATCAGGAAAGTGATGACATTGAGATCGAGCCCAACCACAAATTCTGTAATGAGATGCTCGCCACCTAGATAGGAAAATACCGACGAGAATGTCCAGGACCCCACGAAAAGCCAGCACACCATGGCCGTCGTCTTGAGGGTGAGATAAACCGAATCCCGCAGTTTATCCCAGGTTAGCGCCCGATAGATCGCTGATAGCGCCAGCCCACCCAGCGCGCCTGCCGAAGCGGCCTCGGTCGGAGTGGCCAGACCGAAGAGGATGGAGCCGAGGACGGCCAGGATGAGCACCGCGAGGGGCACAAAGGACGTCAGGATCATCAGCAGTAGCCGGCTGTATGGCACGTCCCCAACCTCGTCATCGGTTGGTTTAGGTGCGACTGACGGCTGGAGGATACTCCGTATGACGATATAGCTGATATACAGACCAGCCAGCAGCAGTCCCGGGAAGAGCGCTCCGGCGTAAAGCCGCACGATCGACGTGCCCGTTGCCGCTGCGTAAACAATCAGCATGATCGATGGCGGAATAAGGATTCCCAGGGTACCACCGGCACAAATGACGCCCGAGGCAAATGCGTTGTTGTAACGCGCATTGAGCATCGCCGGTAGCGCCAGCAACCCCATCAATGTCACGACCGCGCCGACGATACCGGTCGCAGTCGCGAAGAGCGTACAGGTGATCAGCGCCGCCACGCCCATGGCACCGGGCACTCGTCGCGCCGCAATATAAAGCGTGGAGAAGAGCCGCTCCACAATGTTGGAGCGTTCGACGATGTAGCCCATGAAAAGAAACAAGGGGACCGCCGTCAGCACTTCGTTCGCCATGACCGAATAGGTCTGGTTGACGAACAGATCAAAAATGCGGTTATTCAGAAACCCTTCGAAATAAGCCTGCCAGACCTCCCAGCCCTCAGCGCCCTGCTCGACCAGGCGATCATAGGCACGCCACATCCGGCCTGAGTCAAAATAAGCGAAATAGCCAAAGGCGATACCCAGCGCCATCAGCGTAAACGCGATGGGAAACCCCAGAAAGATCGACAGAATGAAGATCCCCAACATCAGGATCCCGATTTGAGGATCGGTCATCGTCCCTCGCCTCCTGTGTCAGGCGCGGTGTCCATAGCGTTGTCCGCGTGATCCGCACCGCCAGTCTCGAGAAGCTGATCTTCCAATTCAGTCACATCCTTCACGTCGGCCGGCCACTCTCCGGTGCGAAGGCAAACGAGGCAGCGGCAGACCTGAGCAATGCCTTGAATAAGCAGCAGCACGCCGCCCACCACCATCATCGTCTTAAAATGAAAGATCGGTATTCCGGCCGGTGAAAAGGTACTCGTTTCCAGGTACTGCCAGGAGCGGGAAGCATATTTCCAGCCAGAGAACACCAGCGCGAGGATGCCGGGAAAAAAGAACAGAAAGTAGAGCGTTAACTCGACGGCTGCCTGGGTCCGTGGCTTCCAAAGCCGATAGAGAAAGTCGCCTCGAACATGCGCGTTGCGCGAAAGCGTGTATGCCCCGCCAACCATGAACAGCGTGCCGTACAGGATATACGACATATCGTAGGCCCAGGCTGTCGGCGCGTTGAAGAGATAACGCGACACCACCTCATAACCCATACCAAAGGCCATGAGCAGGATCAGCCAGGCGAAACTCCGTCCGACCCAGGTCGTGAATCGATCAATAGTGCGGATGATCTGCAGCATGGATCACTCTTTTCCAGCCGGTCGTCATAAACCCGCCCCGGTCGAGGGACCAGGGCGGATCATTGGGCGGACACTCCGCTTTACATGTTCAGCCGGCCGGGGAAGAAGTGCTCGTAGGCAAGCTGCAGATCCGGCTGGTTCATGAGCTCATAGAACACGGTCCGCTCAACCCAGGCTTTCTGACTTTCCATGACACGGCGCATGAAGTCGTCCTCTTCCAGCTTCGGAATGAGTGTGCTCCAAGCCTCCAGCTGTGCAGCGAGGATTTCGTCAGAAGTCCGATGTACGGTCACTCCGGACTCGGTCTGCATCCTCTCGAGGTCCGCTGAATACCGATCCAGCGCGCTGGCTGTGTTCGACGTTGAGGCCGCCTCGACCGCATGCAGAAGGATCGCCTGCAGGTCGTCATCCAGACTCTCGAGCATGTCGCGGTTGAACAACCACTCAAAGGACTCACTGGCCTGATGGTAGGAACCCAGATAGTAGTTTTTCGCGACATCCTGCGCACCGAAATCACTATCGGACGACGGGTTGTTGAATTCGAAGGCGTCAATGACGCCCCGCTCCATCGCTGGCACAATCTCGCCACCAGGGAGCTGGGCAACGGACATACCCATCTCATTGAGCAGATCAGCGGCAAGACCCACGGTCCGGTATTTCAGGCCCTGGATATCCTCGACCGACGTAACATCACTGTTCTTGAACCAACCGAATGGCTGGGATGGCATCGGAAAGCCGAATTGGCCGACCACGTTCAGACCCATGATGTCCTGAGTGAGCTCGCGATACAGCTCTTTGCCGCCCCCGGCATACCACCAGGCCATCATGTTGTTGGCATCGCCGCCCCAGACCGGACCGGTGCCGAACAGGGAAGCGGCGTTATTTTTGCCGTACCAATAGACCGGCACTTCATGGCCGATATCGATGATTCCATCGCTGACTGCGTCAATGACCTGGAAGGCTCCCACAATGGCGCCAGCCGGGAGCAGATCGATCTGTATCCGCCCGCCCGACATGCTGTGCACGCGGTCAACGTATTCTCGGGCGAAATCATTCCAGATATTGCCGCCGCCCCAGGCCGTCTGCATTTTCAGCACGATTGGTGACTGGGCGTGCACATACGGTGCACCGACGACCGCCGTGCCCGCCGCGATACCGCCGGCGGCTGAAAGACTGCTCTTCAGAAACTTACGGCGGGAACCATCCGGCTCTACCGAATTTGCATTGCCATGATCCACTTTAGAATCGGTCATGCCGCGCTCTCCTCCTGTTTTATGTGTCGTGCCCCGTCTTTGCAGGGCACTCTCAGCACGGATCACCGGCGTCCTAGACGCCGACGATTCGCCTGCGATCAAACTGCATCATATCTGTGCCCTTTGAGCAAACCACATTTGCCGTGAATGCCTAAGTCTGGGACTGGCCCTTGAGCGCCAGACGATGGGCATGCAGCAACGGCTCGGTATAGCCACTGGGCTGCTCGCGGCCCTTGAAGACCAGATCACAGGCGGCCTGGAAGGCTGCGCCCCCAAAGCCAGGGCCCATCGGCGTATAGGTCGGGTCATCGGCGTTCTGCCGATCCACCACCGCGGCCATCCGCTTCATGGCGGCCATGACCTGTTCCTCGCTGACGATGCCGTGATGGAGCCAATTGGCGATGTGCTGACTTGAGATACGCAGGGTCGCGCGATCTTCCATCAGTCCGATGTCATTGATGTCCGGCACCTTGGAACAGCCGATCCCCTGATCGATCCAGCGCACCACGTAGCCGAGAATGCCCTGGCAGTTGTTATCGAGCTCGGCGCCGATCTCCTCATCGCTCCACTGCGTGTCGGTGGCGACGGGGATTGTCAGCAGATCGTCGATGGCTGCCCGCGACTGGCCCGCCAGCTCGGCCTGCCGGGCCCGCACGTCCACCTGGTGGTAGTGGGTGGCATGCAGGGTGGCGGCCGTGGGTGACGGCACCCAGGCGCAGTTCGCGCCGGCCCGTGGATGGCCGATCTTGGCTTCGAGCATGTCGGCCATGCGATCCGGCATCGGCCACATCCCCTTGCCAATCTGGGCATGGTCCGGCAGCCCGCAGGCCAGCCCGGTATCCACATTCCAGTCCTCATAGGCATTCAGCCAGCGCGACTGCTTCATGGCCGCCTTCCGGATCATCGGCCCGGCCTCCATGCTGGTGTGGATCTCGTCGCCCGTGCGATCGAGGAAGCCGGTGTTGATGAAGATCAGCCGCTCGCGGGCCGCCTCAATGCAGCGCTGCAGGTTTAGGGTGGTGCGCCGCTCCTCATCCATCACGCCGATCTTGAGCGTGTTTTCGGCCAGCCCCAGGATCTGCTCGACGCGGGCGAACAGCGCCACGGTCAGCGCCACCTCGTCGGGTCCATGCATTTTCGGCTTGACGATATAGACGCTGCCAGTGCGGCTGTTGCCGCCGTCGCGCTGCAGGTCATGCATGGCGATCATCGCGGTGCACAGGGCGTCGAGGATCCCCTCCGGGATCTCGTTGCCCCGGGCGTCGAGGACCGCCGGCGTCGTCATCAGATGCCCGACGTTGCGGACCAGCATCAGGCTGCGTCCGGGTAGATTCAGCGGCTGCCCGTCGGCGCCGGTGTAGGCACGATCGGGATTGAGGGCTCGCACGACCTCGCGGCCCTGCTTGTAGAAGCGCTCCTCGAGGTCGCCCCGCATCAGCCCCAGCCAGTTGGCATAGACCTGTGCCTTGTCCTCGCCGTCCACCGCGGCCACCGAATCCTCACAGTCCTGGATCGAGGTGACCGCCGATTCCATGACCAGATCGCGCACACCGGCGGGGTGAGTCCGGCCAATGGGATCATGGGCATCGATGCTGATCTCGACATGCAGGCCATGACGCCGCAGCAGGACGGCTTCGGGGGCCGATGCCGTCCCGGCGTAACCCACCCACTGGCCGGGGTCCGCGAGGCCGGTCTCGCCGCCTCCGGTCAGGGTCACGCGCAGTGTCTGGTCGCCCTCGCCAGCCGCCACCCGGTAGGCCGTCACATCCGCGTGACTGCCCGCCGCGAGCGGAAAATTGGCGTCCAGGAAGGCGGTCGCCCAAGCCACGACGTGGCGGGCACGGTCCGGGTTGAAGGCCGTACCGCGCTCAAGCCCCTCGCTGTCGGGAATGGCATCGGTGCCGTAGAGCGCGTCATAGAGACTGCCCCAACGGGCATTGGCGGCATTCAGGGCGTAGCGGGCGTTGTTGAGCGGCACCACCAGCTGCGGACCGGCGATGCGCGCGATCTCGTCGTCCACGTTCTCAGTGCTGACCTCGACCGCTCCGGTGGGCGGCTGCAGGTAGCCGATTTCTTCGAGGAACCGCCGATACGCAGCGCTTGAATGCTCGTCGGGGTGAGCGCGATGCCACTCATCGATCTGTCGCTGCAGGGTATCGCGATGCGCGACCAGGGCATGGTTGCGGGGGCCGAGCTCGTCGACCAGCTCCGCAAGGCCTTCCCAGAACCGGGTCTCGTCAACGCCCGTGCCGACGATCGCCGCCTGGCCGATCAAATCGTCCAGGGGTCTCGCTACCTGTAATCCCGCCCGCTCGACACGCTCAGTCATTGACTCTTCCCCGTCATCGTTGCTGTGAATTTTGTTCTCTAATGGCGTCCAGCTAAAATAAAGCACAACGCGAGGAGGATGAACCCCATGAGTGATCAGCATTACGACACGCTCGTCCTCGGCAGCGGGCCGGCCGGCGAAGGCGCGGCGATGAAGCTTGCCAAGGGCGGTCAGCGTGTCGCCATGATCGAGCGGCTGAGCGAGGTGGGCGGCGGCTGCACGCACTGGGGCACGATTCCTTCCAAGGCGCTGCGCCACAATGTCCGCCGGCTCATGGAGTACAACAGCTCCGCCCTGTTCCGCGAGGCCGGCGAGCCCCGGCATGTGTCATTCCAGACCATGCTGCGTCACGCCCGGTCGGTCATCGATCAGCAGGTCGGCCTGCGCAGTGGGTTTTATCTGCGCAACAATGTCCCGGTGCTTACCGGCGAGGGGCGCTTCGAGGACGAGCACACCCTCGCGCTGACCGGTGCGGACGGCCGCACCGAGCGCCTGACGGCCCGGCATTTCCTGATCGCCACCGGTTCACGGCCCTATCGCCCGGCGGATGTTGATTTCTCTCATCCACGCATCTGCGACAGCGACCAGATCCTGTCCCTCGAACATACGCCCCGCAGCCTGATCATCTATGGTGCCGGCGTCATCGGCAGTGAATACGCCTCGATCTTCCGCGGCCTCGGCGTCAAGGTCGACCTGATCAACACGCGTGAGCGCATGCTGGCGTTTCTTGACGACGAAATCTCCGATGCCATCTCCTATCATCTGCGTGAGCACGGCGTTGTCATCCGTCACCGCGAGCAGTACCAGTCCATCGAGGCCGACGACGACGGCGTGACCCTCTACCTGCAGTCGGGCAAGCGGGTGCGCGGGGACCTGCTGCTGTGGGCCAACGGGCGCAGCGGCAACACCGATGGCATGGGGCTGGAGCATATCGGCATCCAGCCCAACGGTCGGGGTCAGGTGGAGGTCAACGACGACTTCCAGACCGCGCAGCCATCGATCTATGCCATCGGCGATGTGGTGGGGTATCCGAGTCTGGCCAGCGCCGCCTACGACCAGGGGCGCTACGCGGCGACCCATATGCTCGAGGGACACTGCGAGTATCGGCTGGCGCATGACGTACCCACCGGCATCTACACCATCCCCGAGATCAGCTCCGTCGGCCGCACCGAGGGCGAACTCACCGATGCCCAGATCCCTTATGAGATCGGCCACGCCTTTTTCAAGGATCTGGCGCGGGCACAGATCTCGGGACAGACGGTGGGCATGCTCAAGCTGCTCTTCCACGCCGATACGCTGGAGCTCCTCGGCATCCACTGCTTTGGCGACCAGGCCGCCGAGATCGTCCACATCGGCCAGGCGATCATGGCGCAGCCGGCCCCCAACAACACCCTGCGCTACTTCATGAACACCACATTCAATTATCCGACCATGGCCGAGGGCTATCGCGTCGCCGCCCTCAACGGCTATAACCGGGTCGCCTGAACCGAGGCAGAGCGCGCACGTAACCTCATCGCAACCGAACCGGTTTATGCTGGGCGGCGACTTTAAAGGACAGCGACGCAATGCAATCGGACAACCTCCACCACCCCGGGCTCTACCTGAACCGTCAGTTGAGCCTCCTGGCCTTCAATGAGCGGGTCCTCGCGCAGGCCGCCGACGACTCCAATCCGCTGCTCGAGCGGCTCAAGTTCCTCTGCATCGCAAGCTCGAACCTGGACGAATTCTTCGAGATCCGGGTGGCGGGCCTGCGCCAGGCCCGGGAACTTGGCGTAGGCCAGAGCGGGCCGGACAACCGGACGCCCCAGCAGGTGCTGCGCGAGATCAGCGAACGCGCCCATGCCCTCGTGGACGAGCAGTACCGGCTGCTCAATGATGAGGTCACCCCGGCGCTGGCCGCGGCGGATATCCGCTTTCTGCGCCGCAACGAATGGACGCAGGCGCAGCAGGACTGGATCCGCAGCTATTTCGAGACCGAGCTCCTGCCCATCCTCAGCCCGCTGGGGCTGGATCCGGCGCATCCGTTCCCGCAGGTCCTCAATAAAAGCCTCAACTTCATCATCTCGCTGGAAGGCAAGGATGCCTTCGGGCGCAGCAGCGGCATGGCGGTGGTCCAGGCGCCTCGGGCCCTGCCCCGCATCATCCAGCTGCCACCGGAGCTCGATGGCGGTGGTACGTACGACTTCGTGTTCCTGTCCTCGGTCATCCACGCCCATGTCACCGACCTGTTCCCGGGCATGAAGACCACCGGCTGCTATCAGTTCCGGGTGACGCGCAACTCGGACCTGTATGTCGACGAGGAGGAAGTGGATGACCTGCTCCGGGCCATGGAGGGCGAGCTGCCATCACGGCGCTATGGCGATGCCGTGCGCCTCGAGGTGGCCGCCAACTGCCCCGAGCACATGGCGCATTTCCTGCTCGAGGAGTTCGAACTCGAGCCCGAGGCCCTCTATCAGGTCAACGGACCGGTCAATCTCAACCGGCTGTTCGCGGTCTGTGACCTGGTCGACCGGCCCGACCTCAAGTACCCGGCCTTCAAGCCCGGGTTGCCGGCGGAACTCAGCCACACCGGCGATATTTTCAAGGTCATGCGACGGCGCGACATCCTGCTGCATCACCCCTTCGAGTCGTTCGCCCCGGTCATCGAGCTGCTGCGCCAGTCAGCCCAGGATCCCGACGTGCTGGCGATCAAGCAGACCCTGTACCGGACCGGCCCCGACTCGGCGGTGGTCGATCATCTGGTCACCGCCGCGCGCAGCGGCAAAGAGGTGACCGTGGTGGTGGAGTTGCGCGCCCGATTTGACGAGGCGGCCAACATCGGGCTTGCCAACCGGCTGCAGGAGGCCGGTGCGCATGTGGTCTATGGGGTGGTGGGTCACAAGACCCACGCCAAACTGATGCTGATCGTACGCCGGGAAAGCGGTCGGCTGCGCCATTACGTCCACCTTGGGACCGGCAACTACCACTCACGCACGGCCCGGCTCTACACCGACTATGGCCTGATGACGACCCGCCCGGCCATTGGCGAGGACGTCCATCGCGTGTTCCTCCAGCTCACCAGCCTCGGCAAGGTCTCGGCGCTCAGTCATCTGCTCGAGTCACCGTTCACCCTGCATCCCGGCATTCTCGAGAAGATCGCCCGCGAGCAGCGCCACGCCGAGGCCGGCCGACCGGCCCGGATCATCATCAAGGTCAACTCGCTGGTCGAACCCAAGGTCATCCGGGCGCTGTACGCGGCATCCCAGGCGGGTGTCGGGATCGACCTGATCGTGCGTGGCATGTGCTGCCTGCGTCCCGGCGTCGAGGGGGTCAGTGACACCATCCGGGTGCGCTCGGTCATCGGGCGGTTCCTCGAGCACACGCGGGTGTTCTACTTCGCCAACAACGGCGACCCGGAGCTCTACTGCAGCTCGGCGGACTGGATGGAGCGCAACTTCTTCCGGCGCGTCGAGGCGGCCTTCCCGCTCCTCGATGCCGAGCTCCGCGACCGGGTGCTCGCCGATCTGCAGACCTATCTTGCGGATAACACGCAGGCCTGGGTGCTGGATGCCGATGGTGAGTACCGCCGCCTCACCCCCGGGGCCGATGAGACCGGCGTGAGCGCCCAGACCGCGCTGCTCCAGGGCTACGGCGAGGACGGCTGATCAGTCGCGATTGATCCGCAGGCGAAAACCCGCTGCCTCGAGAAAGCCGGCCTCCTCGCTCAGGTCGGCTTCAACCAGCGGGTTGTCATCCAGCCAGCCGGCGGGAAAGCGCACGGTGAGCTTGCGCCCGGCGGCCTTGAGAGTGAGTGCCGGCAGGGGTTCGTCGCTGCGCGCGCGCTGCAGGGTCACCGCAAGACGCAGCAGTACCGCCAGTCGGACCGAGGCGGTCTGCCAGTCCTCGGGCAGCTCACGGAAGGCATTACGCGGGAACTTGCGTCGATGGGCCCGGATCAGCGTGGCCAGCAACTGCTGCTCCTCGCGGGCGAAGCCGGCCAGGTCGCTGTGCCGCACGATGTACTCGCCGTGTTTGTGGTACTGGCTGTGGGAAATGTCCAGGCCGATCTCGTGCACCCAGGCGGCCCACTGCAGGGTATCCCGAGCGGCCGGTGTGGCCAGCCCCCAGTCGGTCGCCACCTCGCCGCGCAGGGAATCGGCCAGCGTTGCCACGCGACGCGCCTGATCCTGATCGACGTGGTAGCGCTCGGCCATCGCCCGAACGCTCGCCGTGCGCACGTCGGCATGCCGGATCCGCCCGATCAGATCAAATAACAGCCCCTCGCGCAGCGCCCCATCCGCGGCCTCCATCTGCTCGAGACCGAGTTGCTGGAAAGCACCCAGGAGCACCGCCAGCCCACCGGGCAACACTTCAGCCCGCGAGGCATTGACGCCATCGAGCTTCAGGCGCTTGATATCGCCCGCCTTGACCAGCGCCCGGCGCAGCTTCTGCAGGCCCTTCGGATCAATCCCACCGGCTGTCCAGCCATTTTCGCGCAGACACCGCTCAATGGCGCGAATGGTCCCGGAAGCACCGATGGCCCGCTCCCATCCGAGTCGCCGATAGCGATCGGCTATTGGCTCAAGCTCCCGACGCGCGGCGATCTCGGCCTGCCGCAGGCGTTTGTCGGTGATCACCCCGTCACTGAAGAACCGCTGCGTGGTGCTCACACACCCCATGTGCAGGCTTTCCATTTCGCGTGGGACGAAGTGCTCACCAATAATGAATTCGGTGCTGCCACCGCCGATGTCCATCACCAGGCGGCGATCCTCATCATCGGCGATGCTGTGCGCGACCCCCAGATAGATCAGTCGCGCCTCTTCGTAGCCGGAGACGATCTGGATCGGGTGGCCGAGCGCCTGTTCGGCCTCGCGCAGAAACGCCCGGCTGTTACGCGACTGCCGCAGTGTGTTGGTGCCCACCGCCCGCACGGCACCTTCGGGGAGCTCGCGGACGCGCTGACCGAAGCGCTCAAGACAGGCAAGCGCCCGGGCCCGGGCATCGGCGGACAGCCGCTTCTCGGCATCCAGCCCGGCTGCCAGTCGGACCGACTCACGCAGCCGGTCGTGGGTGCGCAGCCCCGACTCATCGGGCCGCGCGATGATCATATGAAAACTGTTGGAGCCGAGATCGACCGCCGCAATTTCATCGGCCTCGTTGACCGGGTCATGGGTGGGCGCTGCATCGACGGCCATCGGTTCTGACTCCCGTTCGTCTAGCCCGACTCGGAATCAATCCGGGCGCGCTCAATGGCCTGCCAGATGTCCGGGTCGGATGAATGGAACATGCTGGTGCCCAGCGCACAGCGCACACGCTCGCGGACCGGCAGGGCGGTAAAGCGCTGACCTTCGATGCAGCTGCGGAGTCTTTCCGCCACACGGGCCGCCTCATCGGCGTCGGCGTCGGGCAATGCCACCAGGAACTCCTCGCCGCCGTACCGGCCCAGCCCATCAATGTCGCGGACGCAGCCCCGCAGCCGCCGCGCGACCTCACGCAGGACGTCGTCGCCGGTGGCATGGCTGTATTCGCGATTGATCCGCTTGAAGTGCACCAGGTCGACAAAGATCACCGCCAGCGGCTGGTCAAGGCGCTCGGCGCGCTGCCACTCCTGGTCGATGAACGCGATGATGGCGCTGCGGTTGCTGATGCCGGTCAGTGGGTCAAGCACCCGCAGGTCATGGGCCTCCTCGCGGGCCCGCTGCAGTTCGATCTGACGGTCCCGCAGCAGGCGTCGCAGCCGGCTGACATGACTGGCGAAAAAGCCGCCACAGGGCACCAGCGTGCTGAGCGCCACCAGATGCAGCAGCTCCACCTGGGCGTTGAACGCCTCCGGCCGCTGCTGCCAGACGGCCCCCACCGCGACGGCATAGCAGAGCAACGCGAAACCGCCCAGCGCGGTGAACTGTCGAGCATTGAGGCGCA
Source organism: Spiribacter sp. SSL99 (assembly GCF_009805925.1). Classification (NCBI taxonomy): domain Bacteria; kingdom Pseudomonadati; phylum Pseudomonadota; class Gammaproteobacteria; order Chromatiales; family Ectothiorhodospiraceae; genus Spiribacter; species Spiribacter sp. SSL99. The sequence continues at coordinate 41,654 of NZ_MAOM01000002.1, forward strand.
GCACCCCAAACATCAGCAACACCAGAAACAGCAGCAGAAGACCGCCCCGGCCGCCGTCCAGCAGGTACATGGTCAGCCCCATCAGCAGACAGACCATGAACATCTGGAGCCCGGTCAGGCTGGGGTCAACGAAACGCTCGTTGCGGCCGCTGCGGAGAAGCGCGTAGAGCCCCGCATTGACCAGCACGATCACCAGGCTCAGGAATTGCCACTCGGGGATCGCCAGCAGCCCCTGACGGACATAAAGCCCCATCAGGGCGATGGCAAGGCCGTAGACGGTGGCCGCCAGCAGGAAGCGTCGCACCCGGAGCGACTGCCGCGGGTCATTGCCGGGCAGGATCACCCCTGGCAGGGCATTCATCGCTCCGACTCCATATCGGCCAGCTGGATATTGATGGCGTTCACCGATATCCAGATCTCGCGCACCGACAGGGCCAGCGAGACCATCATCAGAATCAGGCTGAGGCCGAACAGCCACCGGGCCACCAGGACAAACCCGCCGAACAGCAGGAACATGCTGGCGACACAGGCCATCAGGCTGCCAACGCCGGCGGCCTGCATGTACTGAATCAACTTCACGCGCCGACGCAGATTATCGATCTGCGCCAGCAGGCTGCGCCGCTGGGTGCTGGAGTAGCGGGCCTGCAGATCCCGGATCAGCGAGGCCAGCGCGAGGAACCGGTTGGTGTAGGCCAGCAGCAGCAGGGACACCGCTGGAAACAGCAATGACGGCGTTCCCAGCGTAAGATCCATGCCCTGCTCCCCCTGACGGACGCTTACTGAGCGCCGCTACCCGACTGGCGTTGCGACTGGACATTGCCACGGAGGGTCTCAAAGCGGTCGATCATCTCCGGGACGCTGTCATCGATATCGGACATGGCGTCGACGATGTCTTCCTGCAGCTGCATCTGGTCGTCCTGAATGCCGCTGTCCTGCATGGCAGTGCGACGTGCCTGTAACAGCGCCTGACGCGTGCTCTGATACTCTTCCATCATCGCCGCGCGGTCTTCCTCGGCCACTTCGCCGCCACGCAGCTCACGAGCGATGTCCTGGAGGCGCTTGACGTCCTCCCGGGGGCTGACGCCCTCGTCGCGCATACGCGACATCATGCGGTCTTCCAGCGACTGCTGACGGTCCGCCAGACCGGGGTTCTCGTTAATCGCCTCCTCGCGGATTGAGGCCAGCGACTGCTGCAGGGACTGCAGCTCCTGGCGGCTCGACGATCCTCCCTCCGAGCTCTGGGCCTGGGCGAGCCCCGTCGCAGCGACTGCGGCGATCGCAAGCGTGAAGACGGCGCGCCGCGTCCAGTGACAAATGGGTAAATGCGACATTGGTGACTCCATCCAGTCTGTTCTGTTCGAATATAAGCCGGCAAAGTACCAGCCTGTTGCGCTGTCGTGTCAACAATCGCTGCGCGATATCAACCAACCACGAGTGCATTCCACCATGAACGATCCGCTTGACCCCTTCCAGCGTTACTGCCGGCCCGATCAATTCGGCTACAGCTCACGGGTGATGTTTCTTGAGCAGCCCGTTGACTCGACGACTGCTTGGGCTGAAAAGGCCCGGCGCTGGTTCCCCGGTGTGGATGATTATCTTCAGGCGTATCACCGGGTCGGCAATCCGTGGCTCTGGTCCGATCGGCTGGCTCAGGGGCGGGCCGCGATCGCCCGTGACCTGGACAATCCCGATCATCGCTGCTGGCGCCTCGACCAGGGGGGCGAGCTCGCGGGGTTCTGCGAACTGATCCTGCGTCGCGATGGTCAGGCGGAAATCCTTCACTGCGGACTCGTGCCCGGCGCCCGTGGCCAGGGCCTGGGCCAGCGGCTGATGGGCAGCGCGCTCGCCGGTGCGCAGGCGCTGGGGGCCCGCCGGATCTGGCTGCATACCTGCAGCGAAGACTCGGTGGCGGCACTGGGTTTTTACCAGCGCGCCGGGTTTCGGCCCTTCGCCACGCGCCTGGAGTGGGTGATCGACCCACGGCGTCGTGGGCTACTGGGGGCCGATGCCGGCGATCAGGTCGATCTGCCGTGGACGGGCGCCCAGGCCGTGCACGCCTTCAACGCGGCTGCAGATGCCGGTTCAACCGCTTCTCGAGCAGCCGAAACCCGCCCAGGATCATGAACGTGAGCAGCACATAGAGCAGTCCGGCGGCCAGAAACAGCTCCATGGGCGTGTAGGTTCGGGCAATGATGGTCCGCGCCACCCCGGTCAGATCCATCAACGTAATGGTGCTCGCGAGCGCGCTGCCCTTGAGCATGAGGATCACCTCGTTGCTGTACGCCGGCAGCGCGATCCGGAACGCCCGGGGCAGGCGGATGCGACGCCAGATCAGCGCCGGGGTCATGCCCACCGCCTCGGCCGCCTCGACCTCACCGCGTGGCACCGACTGAAGGGCCCCACGCAGGATCTCGGCGGTATACGCCGACGTATTCAGGGTAAAGGCGATGATGGCGCACCAGTACGCCTCACTCAGATAGGGCCAGAGAAACGACGTTCGGATCGCCTCGAACTGCCCGCTGCCGTAGTAGACCAGATAGATCTGCACCAGCAGCGGCGTGCCCCGAAAGAAATAGATATGCGCCATGGGCAAGGCCTTCACCCACCCGCGTGGCGAGACACGCGCCATTGCCATGGGCACCGCCAGCACCAACCCCAGGACCCCCGAAACGGCGACCAGCTCAAGGGTCAGCAGGGCCCCCTCGGCGAGCGCCGGCAGGCTCTCGATCATTACCTGCCAGTTCATCCGGCCAGCGTCCTCATGCCATGCGTGGTCCGCCGTTCAAGCCAATGGATCGCGAGCGTGGTGAGCGCCGTCAGCCCCAGATAGATGAAAGCCGCCGCCACATAGAAGGTGAATGGCTCTTTGCTGTAGCCCACCGCCACGGAGGTCTCGCGCATCAGATCCTCAAGGCCGATGACCGAGACCAGTGCCGTGTCCTTGATGAGCGAGAGAAAGATATTGCCGCTGGCCGGCAGGGCGACCCGCCAGACCTGTGGCAGGACAATGCGCCGGAAGATCCGGGCCCGCCCCATCCCCAGCGCCAGCCCCGCTTCGCGATGCCCCGCCGGTATCGTCGCCAGGGCCCCACGGAAGACTTCGGTCATGTAGGCGCCGTAGTTGAACGCCAGCGCGATCACGCCGGCCATGAACGGCGACAGCGCGATATACCCGGTGTAGCCCAGCATCGAGGCGACCGCGTTGATCGCGTTGGCCGCGCCGAAATACACCAGCAGGATGACCAGCAGCTCGGGCAGCCCCCGGACCGTGCCGGTATAGAGCGTGCCCAGCGCCCGCACAGGCGCCGGCCCGGCGGTCTTCGCACTGGCACCCAGCAGACCCAGAATGACGGCACAGGCCATGCTGACGATGGCAAGCTGTACCGTCACCCAGGTGCCAGCGGCGAGCTGCGCGCCAAACCCCTGAAGATCCATGCGCAGTCGCCCGGCGGATCAGTAGATATCGAAGGGGAAGTACTCGGCGTTGATCGCCTGATACGTCCCGTCGGCGCGGATCGCCTCAATGGCCTCACTGAAACGCGCGGCCAGGGCCTCGTCCCCCTTGCGCACGGCGATAGCGATCTTGTCATCGTCGTAGACCGGGTCGCCCTTGAACTCGTAAGCGGCGCCTTCGTCGCTCTCGAGCCACTCGTAGCTCACGTAGACGTCGGCGAGCACGGCATCCAGGCGACCGCTTTCAAGGTCCAGATAGGCGTTTTCCTGGGTGTCATAGACCCGGATGTCGGCCTCGGGGACATTGTCCTGCAACCACTGGGCGGCAATGGTCGCGCGCTGGGCGCCGATCACGGCATCGGACGCATCAGACGGGCCGAAATCGCTCTCGTTGGGGGCAATGAACTGCAGCTTGTTGGAATAGTAGGGCTCGCTGAAGCTCACGGCCTCCTGACGCTCGGGGGTGATGGACATCGAGGCGATGATGGCGTCGTAGCGACCCGCAATCAGGCCGGGGATGATGCCATCCCAGGACTGGGTGACCAGCTCGCAGTCAGCGCCCATTTCGGCGCACAGGGCCTCGGCGATGTCGACATCAAATCCTTTGACCTCGCCCGAGGCGTCGATGAAGTTGAAGGGCGGATAGGCGCCCTCAGTCGCGATTCGCAGCGTGTCCTGGGCCGATACGGGCAGGGCGATGAGGCTGCCGAGCAGCAGGGCGAACAGGGAACGGATCATGACAGTGTCACTCCTTTGGCTTCCGATAGATGGGTTGCGAGAAATGCGCGACAGCGCTCTGATCGGGGCTGACCGAAGACCTCGGAGGGCGGCCCCTGCTCTTCGATGCGTCCGGCGTCGAGGAATACGACGCGATGGGCGACATCGCGGGCAAAGCGCATCTCGTGGGTCACGATCAGCATGGTCCGGCCCTCTTCGGCGAGCTGCCGGATCACGCCCAGCACCTCGCCCACCAGCTCGGGGTCAAGGGCGGAGGTGGGCTCGTCAAAGAGGATGACGGCGGGCTTCATCGCCAGCGTCCGGGCAATGGCCGCGCGCTGCTGCTGGCCGCCCGACAGGAACGCCGGGTAGGCGTCCTTCTTATCGCCGAGCCCGACTTTCTCGAGCAGATGCTCGGCCTCGGCAACGGCCTGACGGCGGGAAAGGCCGGAGACATGGATCGGCGCCTCAATGACGTTCTCAAGCACGCTCATGTGAGGCCAGAGATTGAAGTTCTGGAACACGAACCCGATGCCCGCGCGCACCCGGGTGATCTGCTCGTGGTGGGCGGGGCGCAGCGTACCGTCGCGGCCGGCGCGCAGATCAATCGACTCACCGTTGAACAGGATCTCGCCGGCATCCGGGCGCTCAAGCAGGTTGACGCAGCGCAGCAGGGTGCTCTTGCCCGAGCCACTGGTCCCGATCAGCGCCACCACCTCCCCGCGCCGGGCGGTCAGGTCGATGCCCTTGATGACTTCCAGATCACCAAAACGCTTGTAAATCCCGCGCAGCTCGATCGCGGTCTCGTCCATGGGATTCCCCGGCGATATGACAGTGCAATGACTACATTAGCAGCGCAACATGGCGATGTCGCCCAATGCGCTCACGACGTCGGCGGGTGCAGGTCGATGATGATCGGATCGTGATCCGACAGCCGCCAGACGCCATGCCCCTCGCGCGCCAGATGCGCGGACTCATCGGCATTGATCGGCCAGACGCGGACCGCGGCGATGCGCGCGAGCATGCCGCGGTTGGCCAGTGCGTGATCGAGGTAGCCGGCACGACCGCGGTAGTTGTAGGTATACCGGTCGAGGGGCGTCACATGACGCGCCAGCAGATCGTGATACCCGGCGGTGGTCCATGCGCCAACCGCCCGCTCGGCTGGATAGGCATTGAGGTCGGCCAGCACCAGCAGTGGCGTGTCCGACGCGGGGCGGCCCGCCAGCCAGTCGATCATCGCCCGGCTCTGGGCCTGGCGCCGATCCGCCCAGCACCCTTCACCGCGATCGACATCGCCGCGCTGCGGGCAGCCACCCCGGGACTTGAAATGCGCGGCCGCCACACGGAATTCAGCCCCCGCCGGCGTCCGGAACCGGACGACAATGGGCTGCCGCGGATGGGCGGGGTGCGCCTGGCGATCAGCCGTCCGCCGGCTCAGGCGATCGGGGCGATACAGCACGACGCTGCGAATGACTGCGTCACCCCGGCCGTCCACGGCCGCGCGATAATCATCCGCCGGCGGCGTCGAGGCGTTCAGCAGGTTGACCAGATTGTCGACGGTAGCGGCATTGTTCTCGACCTCGTGAAGGGCCAGCAGATCCGGATCGAGGGCCTGCACAAGGTCCAGCAGGCGCTCGCGCTGGCGCTCGAAGGCGCGCTCGGTTGGTGCACCGCGGCCACGGCGGTCGGTGAAGTAGTTCTGCAGGTTGAGCTGCACCAGGCGCAGGCCCGGCCCGCGGGGTGGCGCCGCCGGGCGCGGATTGCGGGCCTGGAAGGACGGCGGCTCGGTGGGATGAATGCGCCAGCGCCCGAAGGCGCGGGTGAGGATCCCGGTCACCCGCTCGACCCGGTCGCCGGCCCGTCGGATGCCATCCCGGGTGTGCGGAACCGGCCGCGGGTCGCGCCGATAGCTGCCGTCATCGAGGAGCAGGTCCAGCCGCTCGCCGCCCTCAACCCCGTTGTTGGGATGAAACGGCCGCCCGCCCCGGGCGAGGCGCAGACTGCCATAGCGCCCCAGGTTGTAGACTTCGGCAATGCTGAGCGACCCGTCGATGCGCACCGGGCGGTCGCGCAGACGTGCGTAGGTCGTCGGATCCCCCGGCTCCAGCCGGACCGGGTCGACCGTACCCACCCCGCAGCGTGACATGGCCACGACCCGTTCGAGCTGGATCCGTCCGCGGTAACGCCCGGTATGGGCGCGGATCCGCAGGCGCGTCTGGCGATCCGGGGTTTCGGCGGTTGCCAGATCGGGGGCATAGACGAAAATCCCGGCCGGCGATGACTCGGAGACCAGATAGAACCCGTTCAGTCCGGAGTCGCCGGGGAAACGCCCGCTGACCAGGGCCTGGACCTCAACCTCCCGGCCGGCCGGCAGGGCCTCACCCTTCAGACCGAGGATTGCCGTGAGCGGAGTCGCCCCCGTTGCCCCGCATGCCGGACGGGCCTGAACGCCGGCGCTGGACAGCGCCAGAACCAGACCGATCAACCCGGCACCCAGCCACCAGCGCCTGCAGTCACCCGACGTTGTCATGCCTCAGACCGCCCGGTGGACATCGCGGATATTGCGCAGACCCACCATCCGCTGCATGACCCCACTCAGCTGATCGACGTCCGCCACCTCAACGGTCATGACCATGCGCGCCACCTGATCATCAGGATCGGTGCGGGTGTTGACCGCCGTCACATTGATGCCCTCGTTATTGAGCAGCGATGAGATGTCGCGGATCAGACCCGGGCGATCATAGGCCTCGACCACGATATCCACGGGATAGGCACGCCCCGACCCACGACTCCAGCTGACCTCGATGAGGCGCTCCGGCGTCGTCTCCTGCAACCGCCGGATGTTCGCACAGTCGCTGCGATGGACCGTGACCCCCTCATTGCGGGTGATGAAGCCGAGGATGGCGTCACCCGGCGTGGGCTGACAGCAGCGCGCCATCCGCGTCATCAGGTTGCCAACGCCATAGACGCTGATGTCGTCCTCGGGATCCGTTGGGGTCGAGGCACTGCCACTGCGGCGGCGCAGCAGCTGCTCGCGGCTTTCGGGCTCGGCGGGCAGCAGCCGGTCACGCAGCAGATGGGCGATCTGCCCGCCGGTCACATCGCCCCGCCCCAGGGCAGCCAGAAAATCGGGCAGCCGGGCGTAGCGTGACCGCGCGGCCAGTGACTCCAGATTGACGTCGGCAAGCCCCAGCCGATGGAGTTCGCGCTCGAGCAGCTCGCGGCCCAGCTGAATGGTCTTGTCCTGATCCTGCTGACGGAACCAGGCGCGCACTTTGGCCCGCGGGCGGGGCGAGTTGAGATAGCCCAGTGCCGGGTTGAGCCAATCGCGACTGGGCCGGGCATGGCGGGCGGTGAGGATCTCGACCTGGTCGCCGTTCTGCAGGGAGTGAGTCAGGGGGACCATTCGCCCGTTGACCCGCGCGCCCCGGCAGTGATGCCCGATCTCGCTGTGAATGGTGTAGGCGAAATCCAGCGGCGTGGTGCCCCTGGGCAGGTCGACCACATCGCCCCCGGGCGTAATCACATAGACGCGGTCCTCAAAGATTTCGGCACGGAAACGGTCGATGAGATCGCCATCGGTTTCACTGTCCGGTGTCGATTCGAGTAGCTGACGCAGCCAGGCAACCCGCGCATCGAAGTCGGGATCGGCACTGCGACCCTCCTTGTAGCGCCAGTGGGCGGCGATGCCCAGTTCGGCCTGGTCATGCATCTCGCGGGTGCGGATCTGGACCTCGACGGGGCGTCCACCCTCGCCCATCACGGCGGTATGCAGCGAGCGGTAGTCGTTCTCCTTGGGGCTGGCGATATAGTCGTCGAATTCGCGGGGAATCGGCTGCCAGAGGCTGTGAATGATCCCCAGCGCGGTGTAGCAGGCCGGCACGGTGTCCACCAGCACACGCACCGCGCGCAGGTCGAAGAGCTCGTCAAAACCCAGTCCCTTGCGCTGCATCTTCCGCCAGATGCTGTAGATGTGCTTGGGCCGGCCGCTGATCTCGGCGTTCAGGCCCGCCTCGGCCAGATGCGTGCCCAGACGCGCTTTCATGGCCTCGATGAAACGCTCGCGATCGACCCGGCGCTCGGCCAGCAGCCGGGCGATGCGCTTGTAGCTGTCGGGGTCGAGATAGCGGAACGACAGATCCTCGAGCTCCCACTTGATCTGCCAGATGCCCAGCCGGTTCGCCAGCGGCGCATGCAGGTCGAGGGTTTCACGGGCCACCTGCTGGCGTTCGGCCTCGGGCAGGGCGCCCAGAAGGCGCAGATCATGCAGGCGCTCGGCCAGCACCAGAAACACCACCCGAATATCCCGCGCCATCGCCAGCAGCATCTTGCGCAGCGCCTCGGCACGCTTGCCCTCCTGCGCGCTACCCGACCCCGCATGCAGACGACTGACCTGCCCCATCCGCAGGCCACCCTCCACGAGGCTGGCGACCGTGGCGCCGGCCTGCCCGGCAATGGCGGCGAGGTCCGGCCCGCCCGCGTCCGGCAGGTCGTGCAGAAGCCCCGCAATCACGGTATCGGCGTCAAGCTCGAGGCTGCTCAGGATGTCCGCCACCGCGACGGCATGATCGAAGCGGCGGTCCCCGGCCGCACGCCGATCATCACCATAGTGAGCGGCGGCGTACTCCCAGGCCGCGGTCAGCCGGGCGCGCTCTTCCGCCCCCGGCGACCGGGGCATGGCGGCGATCCACTCCGCCGCGGACTGATCACCGGGCCGATCGACGACCGGATTGTCGCTCACTTTCACCATGTTTCAGATTCTAGCGCCTATGGGTATTGAATATCCATACAGTACTGTATAGATTGACAGTTACATCGAAGCCATACCGGTCGCCAACCATGAACACGCTGACACCTCGTCAGGATCAGATCCTCCAGCTTATCCAGCGCTTTCTGGCGCGTACCGGCTACCCGCCCACACGCAGCGAAATCGCGGCGGAGCTCGGATTCCGATCGGCCAACGCCGCCGAGCAGCACCTGCGGGCCATCGCGCGCAAGGGTTTCATCACCCTTCAACCCGGCGCATCACGCGGCATCCGCCTCTGCGACCGGGGGGCCGTCGCCAGCGACGATGTCGACGCCGCCGAGGCGGACGGACTGCCGGTGGTCGGCCGTGTGGCGGCGGGCAGCCCCCTACTGGCGGAAGCACATATCGACCACCACTACCGGGTCAGCGACGGTCTGTTCTCGCCGGATGCGGATTATCTGCTGCGGGTCCGCGGCATGAGCATGCGCGACGCCGGCATCCTCGACGGCGACCTGCTCGCCGTGCATTCCACCACCGACGTCCGCGACGGCCAGATCGTCGTCGCCCGCATTCAGGACGAGGTCACCGTCAAACGTTTCTCCCGCACCGGCCATCGGGTCCGGTTGCTCCCGGAAAACCCCGAATTCGCGCCCATTGAACTCGACCTGCGACACGAGGAACTCGTCATTGAGGGAATCGGTGTCGGTGTCATCCGTTCCGGGCTCTAACGCTGAATCGACAGGAGGTTCATCATGAAGGAAGCCATTCACGAGCTGCTTGACCAGCCCGGCATCTGGCGCGCCAACGATCCGCAGCGCGGGGGTTCGGACGCCGCCCTCGACCATATACCCAGCGGCTTCGCGGCACTGGATCGGGTATTGCCCGGTGGCGGTTTTCCCGGCAGCGCCCTCACCGAGATCCTCCACGAGGGCCATGGCGTCGGCGAGCTGCGGCTGGTCATGCCGGCCCTCGCACGGCTGTCGCGCAGCGGTCGATGGATCGCCATGATCGCTCCCCCCTTCGTGCCCTATGCACCGGCACTCGCCGCCCAGGGGATCGACCTGTCGCGGCTGCTGATCGTCCACCCGGGGGATCAGCCCCAGGCGCTGTGGTCCATCGAACAGGCCCTCAGAAGCGGGACCTGCGCGGCCGTGCTGGCCTGGCCCAGCCGCTGTGACGATCGCAGCCTGCGGCGTCTTCAGCTGGCAGCCGAATCCGGGGACAGTCTCGCCCTGCTGTTCCGTGACGCCGCCGCCGCGCAGGAGCGCTCACCAGCGGCACTCCGGCTGGCACTCGGGGAGAGCAGCGCTCAGCAGCTCAACCTCCGGGTACTCAAGTGCCGGGGCACACCGCCCGGGTCGGTGGCACTCGACAGCTGGTCGACGGCGCCCGTGCGCACACAACAGCCCCTGCCGCTGGAGGACTGAGGGGCCATTCCCTCATGGGTGAATGAACGGCAATGCTCTGGTTGTGCCTGCATTTCCGCGAATTGCCGGTGGAGTGCTTCAGCAGCGGCGGGGACAACGCCCAACCGCTATTTGTCTCCGAGGCGGGCCGTGTCATCGGTGCCAACCGGCCGGCGCGACGCCTGGGGATCCGCCCCGGCATGCTGCCGACAGCTGCCCGGGCAATCAGCGAAGCGGGGCTTCACCGCATCCGCGATCCCCAGCGCGAACGCCGCACGCTGGAGCACCTGGCGACCTGGGCCCTGCAGTTCACGCCGCGGGTAAGCCTCCAGCCGCCCGAGGGGCTGCTTCTGGAGGTGGCCGGAAGCCTGCACTACTTCCAGGGGCTCGAGTCACTGCGCCAGCGAATCTCGGCGGGCCTTGAGCAACGCGGGCATCGGGCCGGAACCGGCATCGCCCCGACACCCACTGCGGCGTGGATGCTGGCCCGGGCGGGCGACAGCACGCCGGTCACGACCCGCGCGGCACTGGCCGATCGGCTCGCGCCCCTGCCAGTCCACGCACTGCCACTGGAAAAACGGGTTCGCGACGCCCTGGAAGGTCTGGGTTGCGAATGCGTGGATGCCGTCCGGTCGCTGCCCAGCGATGGCGCCACCCGGCGACTGGGCCGCCCGCTGCTCGAAACACTCCAGCGGGCCCACGGAGAGCGCCCCGATCCACGCCAGGACTGGCAGCCGCCCGGTCAGTTCGAGCAACTCATCGACTGCCCCGAGGCGGTTGCGGACGTGGCCGGCCTCCATCCCTTGATCCAGCAGCTGCTGGATACGCTCTGCAGCCATCTGCGCGAGCGCGATACTGCCATCATGCGGCTGTGGTTCATGCTCTGGCACCGCGACCGCGATCCAACCTGCCTGCCCGTGGGGGTCATGTCGCCAACCCGCGATGCCAGTCACCTGAAATGGCTGGTCGAGCGACGTTTCGAGCGTCTCGAGCTGACGGCCGACGTCACCGCGGTTACTCTGCGCGCTGGCCGCTTCCATGCCATGCAGGCGACAAGCGGGGCATTCGACCTGCTCGACCGCGATGACCGGCCGGCGCGGGACGCGAACTGGGAAGCACTCATCGAAACCTTCGACAGCCGACTCGGCGAGGAACGCGTCTGCATGATCACCCCCATGGCCGAACATCGACCCGAGCGGGCCTGGGCCTATCGACGGCCTGCCAGGGTCGACCCGTCAGCGCCCTCGCCCTGCACCGGCGCGCGACCCGCCTGGTTGCTCGAACGTCCGCTGCCACTGCGCAGCTGCCAGGGACGCCCGCAGTACCACAACGCCCCGCTGGTGCTCGAGACGGGGCCCGAGCGCATCGAGACCGGCTGGTGGGACGGGCTCGATGTCACCCGCGACTACTACCACGCATGCACCGCCGAGGGGCGTCGCGTCTGGATATTCCGTAATCGGCGCGGACCGCGCGACTGGTATCTGCACGGGATATTCGCCTGATATGCCCGCGGGTCACTTCAGGTTCGCGCCGGGCCGCGGCATGGCGCTCGTGGCAGTGGCGGCCCTGCTCTGGAGCACCACCGGGGTCGTCTCGCGGGTGCTGTTCGAGCAGACCGAGATCTCGCCATTGATGGTGGCGTTCATCCGGCTGGCCGTGGCCGCGCCGTTGTTCACGGCAATCGGTCTTCTCCACCAGGGGCGCGGCTTCCTGCGCCTGCCACCCGCCACCGGCCGCTGGCTACTGCTGCTCGGGCTGGCCCAGGCGGGTTTCCAGGTGGGATATCTGAGCTCGGTGGAAAAGATCGGTGCCGGTCTGGCCACGTTGATCACTCTCTGCCTGGCGCCGGTTCTTGTTGCCCTGCTGGGCACGCTGCTGCTGGGCGAAGCACTGACCCGCCGCGTCCTCACGGCCCTGGCCCTCGCGATTGCCGGCACCGCCCTGCTGGTGATCTCCCCCCAGGCCATGAACATTGGTGAAGGCCTCTGGGCCGGCGTCGGCTACGGACTGTTCGCGGCCGGCGTGTATGCCGCCTTCACCCTGATCAGTCGCCATGCCGCCGATCACGTCCACCCCATGCAGAGCGCCGCGCTGGGGTTCGGAGTGGGTGCACTGGTGATGGTGCCGGCATTATCCATGGAGGGTCTGGCACCGCTGATCGAGACCGCGGCCCTGACGGTACCGGCCCTCGCCTATCTGGCGCTGATCCCCACTACGCTCGGATATGTCTGCTTTTTCAGTGGGCTGCGCCACACCACGGCCACCATTTCGAGCATCCTCGTGTTACTGGAGCCACTGGGTGCGGCGCTACTGGCCTGGGCCCTGCTGGGCGAGGCCCTCGGCCCGTTCGGACTACTCGGCGCCATCATGCTGACCTTGGCGGTCATGGGCCTCACCGTACCGGGTTTCGCTCGACGACTGCTCGGCTGACCCATCATGGCAAACGTCGACGCGACCTATGCCGAGCTTCACTGCATCAGCAACTTCAGCTTTCTGCGCGGGGCCTCACATCCCGAAGAGCTGGTGCGCCGGGCGGCGGCCCTTGGCTACCGGGCACTCGCGCTGACCGATGAATGCTCCCTCGCCGGTGTGGTCCGGGCCCATGCCGCCGCCCGCGATGGCGACCTGTCGCTCATCATCGGCAGTGAATTCCGGCTGGCGGACGGCCTGCACCTGGTACTGCTGGCCCCGGACCGGTCGGCCTATGCCCGGCTGTCGGCGCTGATCGCGCTGGGCCGCAGCCAGGCCGACAAGGGTCACTATCGGCTCGAGCGCAGCGATCTTCAGGATGGTGTCCCCGGCTGTCTGGCACTGCTGGTCACCCAGCCGGACAGCCCCGCGGAAGACGCTGCCTGGATCCGGCGCACATTCCCCGATCGGGCCTGGCTTACCACCGCCATCCAGCGCGATGGCCGCGACGCCGAAAGAATCCGGCATTGCCAGGACCTTGCCCATCGTCATGACCTGCCGGCCGTGGCAAGCGGTGGCATCGTGATGCATCGCCGCGGGCGAAGGGCATTGCAGGACACCCTCACCGCCATCCGCCACGGCCGACGGCTCAGCGAGCTGGGCGCGGCCGCGATGGCCAATGGCGAGCGTCACCTGCGCCCGGGACGCCACATCGCCCGCGATTATCCCCGGGCCATGATCAGCGAAACCCTGCGGATCGCCGAGCGCTGCCATTTCAGTCTCGACGAACTGCGCTATGAATACCCCGAAGAGCTGGTCCCCGCCGAGCATACCCCCGCCAGCTGGCTGCGCGACCGGGTGGAGGCCGGGGCCCGGGCACGCTGGCCCGACGGCGCCCCGGCATCGGTCCACGCGGCCATCGAGCACGAGCTCGCCCTGATCCGCGAGCTGGCCTATGAGCCGTTCTTTCTGACCGTTCACGATATGGTCGAATTCGCCCGCCGCCAGGGCATCCTCTGCCAGGGGCGCGGCTCGGCGGCCAACTCCACCGTCTGCTATTGCCTGGGGATCACCGCGGTGGATCCGGCCCGGTCGAGCCTGCTGTTCGAGCGTTTCATCTCGCGCGAGCGCAATGAACCGCCGGACATTGATGTCGACTTCGAGCACGACCGGCGCGAGGAGGTCATTCAGTACATCTACCGCAAATACGGCCGGCATCGGGCGGCCCTGGCCGCCACGGTGATCTGCTACCGCCCCCGAAGCGCAGTGCGCGACGTCGGCAAGGCGCTGGGACTGGATGGCGATCAGATCGAACGCCTCACCGGCACCCTGCAGTGGTGGGATGGACAGTCCATCGAGCCCGAGCGACTCATCGAGGCGGGATTCGATCCGGACAATCCCATGATCCATCGCCTCCTGACACTGGTCCATGAACTGGTGGGATTCCCGCGTCACCTCTCCCAGCACGTCGGCGGTTTCGTGATCAGTCAGGGCCCGCTCAGCGAGCTGGTGCCCACCGAGAATGCGGCCATGGCCGGACGCAGCATCATCCAGTGGGACAAGGACGACCTCGAGACACTGGGACTGCTCAAGGTCGACTGCCTCGCCCTGGGCATGCTCAGCGCCATCCGGCGCAGCCTGGCACTGATCGAGCGGCATTACGGACGCCTGCTGGCGCTGGCGGATATCCCGGCCGAGGATCCGGCGGTTTACGACATGCTGGGTCGTGCCGATACCGTGGGGGTCTTTCAGGTGGAGTCGCGGGCGCAGATGGCCATGCTGCCGCGGCTTCGGCCACGCTGCTTCTATGATCTGGTCATCGAGATTTCCATCGTTCGTCCGGGACCGATTCAGGGCGACATGGTGCACCCGTATCTGCGACGCCGGGCCGGGCAGGAAGCCGTGGATTATCCCAGCGACGCCGTTCGCGGCGTCCTCGAGCGCACCTTGGGCGTACCGATTTTCCAGGAGCAGGTCATGCAGCTCGCCATTGTCGCGGCGGGCTTCAGCCCGGGCGAAGCCGATTCACTGCGTCGCGCCATGGCCGCCTGGAAAAAGCGTGGCGGGCTGGGGCCATTCAGGGAGCGTTTACTCGAGGGCATGCGCGAGCGTGGCTATGCACCCGAGTTCGCGGAGCGATTGTTCGAGCAGATCTGCGGGTTCGGCGATTATGGCTTCCCCGAATCCCATGCCGCCAGTTTTGCCCTGCTCGTCTATGTCTCGGCCTGGCTCAAGTGCCACTACCCGGCGGTCTTCACCTGTGCACTGCTCAACAGCCAGCCCATGGGCTTTTACGCCCCCGCGCAGCTGGTTCGCGACGCCCGTGCCCATGGCGTCGAGGTGACCGGCGTTGATGTGCGTTTCAGCGACTGGGACTCCACCCTCGAGCGCGATCGCGACTCGACGGCGGCACCCAGTCTGCGGCTGGGCATGCGCCTGGTCCGCGGACTGAGCACACAGGCCGCGCGGCGCCTGTGCCAGACCCGCGAGCAGGACGGGCCGTTTCGCGATGTCGCCGATCTTGCCCGGCGCGCCCGTCTCGACCGGGGCAGCCTGCGGGCACTGGCCGACGCCGGGGCCCTGGCCGGCATCGGCGGGCATCGCCGCCGGGCCTGGTGGCAGGTGCTGGGCATCGAGGCGCGCGGCCCGCTGCTTGCATCAACGCCGGCCCGGGAATCCACGCCGGACCTGCCCGCACCTTCCGAGGCCGAAGATCTGCTGGGCGACTATCGCGGCCTGGGGCTCAGCCTGGGCCGCCATCCGCTGGCGCTGCTTCGGCCACGACTCCGTCAACAGGGGTTTCGGCCGGCCACGGAACTGGCCGATCACGGTCATCGCCGCATCGCCCGGGCAGCGGGCCTGGTCATCAATCGCCAGCGCCCGGGCGCGGCGGGTGGCGTGGTTTTTCTGACCCTCGAAGACGAAACCGGCAGCGTCAACGTGGTGGTCTGGAAGGACCTTGCCGAGCGCCAGCGCCCGCAGGTGATCGGCGCGCGGCTGCTCGGCGTCATCGGTATCTGGGAGCAGCGCGACGATGTCTGCCACCTGGTTGCCGGACGACTCGAGGATCACAGCCACCTTCTGGGCGAACTGCAGACCCGATCACGGGATTTCCACTGACGGCGCGCACCCGGTGGCGATAGGATAGGGGCATTCAGTCAACCGGACGCCCATTGATCCAGCCCATGCACAACGCGATGTCGAGCCCCCCGGCGGTCACCGAAGCCGGCCAGATCCTGGAATCGGTCTTTGGCTATTCGCAGTTCCGTGGCCGCCAGGCCGAAATCATCGAGCATGTCATCAATGGCGGTGACGCCCTGGTGCTGATGCCCACGGGGGGCGGCAAATCCCTGTGCTACCAGATCCCGGCGCTGGTGCGCCCCGGGGTCGCGGTGGTCATTTCGCCGCTGATCGCGCTGATGACCGACCAGGTCAGCGCCCTGCGACAGCAGGGGGTACGGGCGGCGGCGCTCAATTCGAGCCTGCCCGCCGAGACCCGCGCCGAGACCGAGCGCGCCCTGCAGGCCGGTACGATCGATCTGCTGTACGTGGCCCCGGAGCGGCTGCTGAACAGCGATCTGATGCATCGGCTGAGCGCCATCGACGTGGCCCTGTTCGCCATCGACGAGGCGCACTGCGTATCACAGTGGGGGCATGATTTCCGGCCCGAGTACCAGCAGCTCGGCGCCATCGGCGAGCGCTTCCCCCATGTCCCGCGGCTCGCCCTCACCGCCACGGCGGATCAGCGCACCCGCGAGGAGATCCGCAGCGGACTGCTGCCTGATGACGCCGCTTCGTTCGTATCGAGCTTTGACCGGCCCAACATCCGCTACGAAGTGGGCCTCAAGGAACGGCCCCGGGAGCAGCTGCTGGCGTTCATCCGCAGCCGTCATGCCGGTGAGTCGGGGATCGTCTACTGCATGTCGCGGCGCGCCACCGAGCAGATCGCCGATTGGCTGAATACCCGTGGCATCCCTGCACTGGCCTATCATGCCGGGCTGGAGCAGACCCTGCGCGCCCACCACCAGGCCCGTTTTCTGCGCGAGGAAGGGCTGGTGATGGTGGCCACGGTGGCCTTCGGCATGGGCATCGACAAACCCGATGTCCGCTTTGTCGCCCACCTCGACCTGCCCAAGACCCTCGAGGCCTACTACCAGGAGACCGGCCGGGCCGGCCGCGACGGCCTGCCCGCGGATGCCTGGCTGGTCTATGGCCTGCAGGACATTTACCGCATCCGTCAGATGGGGGCCGAATCCAGCGCCGGCGAGGGGCACAAGCGCCGCGAAAAACAGCGTCTGGAGGCCCTGCTGGGTTTTTGCGAAACCCACGAATGCCGACGTCCCACCCTGCTGGGGCATTTTGGCGAGCACTATGCGGGACGCTGCGAGTACTGCGACAACTGCCAGTCCCCTCCGCGCACCTGGGACGCGGCGGACCCGGCCCGCCGGCTGCTCTCCTGCGTCTATCGGACCGGGCAGCGGTTCGGCGCGGCCCACGTCATCGACGTGCTGCTGGGCCAGGACAACGACCGCATCCGGCAGCGCGGCCACGACCAGCTGAGCACCTTCGCCATCGGCACCGACCTGTCACGCAGCACCTGGCAGTCGGTGATCCGCCAGCTGCTGGCGCATGGCTACCTCGAACCCGACCCAGAGGGCCATGGCGGTCTGCGCCTGAATGACGCGTGTCGGCCCCTGCTGCGGGGGGAACAGGGACTCGAGCTGCGCGAGGATCTGCCCGCCCAGCGGCCTCAGTCCCGGGCCCGGGTCGCCGCATCGGATGTGGCCATGGCGCCGGACACCTGGGCGGCGCTGCGCGCCCAACGCCGCCGACTGGCGGAAACCGAGGGGGTTCCACCCTACGTCATCTTTCACGATGCCACGCTGCTCGCGATGGTCGAGCAGCATCCGCGCAGTCTTGAAGAATTCGCGGCACTGCCTGGCGTCGGCGCCCGCAAGCTCGAGCGCTACGGCGAAGCCTTTCTGGAGACCCTGGCCACACTGCCCGACCCCGCCAGTCGCTGACGCGTTAGACTGAGCGGATGGCAGTTTCACAGTACCTGGGCGTCTTTCGCTACAGCCGCCGCGCCATCGAACTAGTCTGGCAGACCAGTCGCCTGCTGACCCTGGTGCTGGCCACCGGCACGCTCGTCGCCGGCCTGCTGCCGGCCGCCGCCGCCTGGGTCGGACAGCTGATCGTCGATGGGGTGGTCGCGGCCATTGATGCCCGCCAGGGCATTCCCACCGAACTGCTCTGGCTGGTCGCCCTCGAGGGGGTGATCATGATGGGCATCGCCGGGGCCCAGCGCGCCATCCAGATCGCCCAGTCGCTGCTGCGCGCCCAGCTCGGGCAGCGGGTCAACGTCATGATTCTGGAAAAGGCCCAGTCGCTGCAGCTCGCCGATTTCGAAGACTCGGAATTCTATGACAAGTTGACTCGTGCCCGGCGCGAGGCCTCGAGCCGGCCGCTCAGCCTGGTCAACCGCACCTTCGGCCTGATCCAGAACGGCATCTCGCTGGCCAGCTTTGCCGGCCTGCTGCTCGGCTTCTCGCCCTGGGCGGTGCTGATTCTGGTGCTGGCGGGACTGCCGCAGTTTTTCTCTGAGGCGAAGTTCTCGGGCGATGCGTTTCGGCTGTTCCGCTGGCGCAGCCCCGATACCCGCCGGCAGATGTATCTGGAGACCGTTCTGGCCCGCGAGGACAGCGCCAAAGAGGTCAAGCTCTTCCAGCTGGGTCCTTTGCTGCTGCAGCGCTATCGCGACATCTTCAAACGGCTCTATCGCGAGGACCGTCGCCTGACACTGCGGCGCGATCTGTGGGGCTTTGCCCTGGGGCTGATCGCCACGCTGGCATTCTATGGCACCTATGCGTGGATCGTGGTGACCACCGTCGCCGGGCGCATCACGCTGGGTCAGATGACCATGTACCTGAGCGTTTTCCGACAGGGCCAGAGCGCGGTCAGCGCAAGCCTGACGGCCATCAGCGGGATGTACGAGGACAACCTCTACCTGTCCAACCTGTACGAGTATCTCGAACAGCCGGTGAGTGTGGGTCAGGGCGAAGCCACCGCCGGCGACATCCCCGGTGATGGTCTGCGCTTCGAGTCGGTGAGCTTTCGCTATCCCGGCAGTGACAGTGACGCGCTCAGCGATGTGTCGCTGCATCTGACACCCGGGCGCAGCATTGCGCTGGTGGGCAGCAACGGCTCCGGCAAGACCACGATGATCAAGCTGCTGGCCGGACTGTATTCACCCACCGCCGGGCGCATCCTGCTCGATGGCACCGATCTGCGTGACTGGGACAGCGCCGCCCTGCGCGAGCGGATCGGCATCATTTTCCAGGATTTCATGCGCTACCAACTGCCGGTCGGCGAGAACATCGGCGCCGGCGACGTGGCGCATTTCCAGGACGAGGAACGCTGGCAGCGCGCTGCCCAAAAGGGACTGGCGGAGACCTTCATCGAGGAGATTCCCGGCGGCTACCACGCCCAGCTGGGTCGCTGGTTCCGCGACGGCCGCGAGCTCTCGGGCGGTCAGTGGCAGAAGATCGCGGTCGCCCGCGCCTTCATGCGTGAGGGCGCCGATGTGCTGGTGCTGGACGAGCCGACCGCGGCGATGGATGCCGCCGCCGAGGCGGAGATCTTCGAGCACTTCCGCACGCTGACTGAAGACCGTATGGCGATCCTCATTTCACACCGCTTTTCCACCGTGCGGATGGCCGACGAAATCCTCGTGGTCGACGCCGGCCACATCATCGAGCGCGGCGACCACGACTCGCTGCTGGCCGCCGACGGCCACTACGCCCGGTTGTTCCGGCTGCAGGCGGCGGGCTATCAGTGATGCCGGGCGGCCGGCGATCACTGATCTGGCTCGAGGGTGACGCCGGGACCTGTCGGCATCAGGCGCTGACGCTGCTCACGCAGTGGCCGGCGTCGCGGATCGGCTGGATCGGTGCCCCGCTGACGGGATGGCCCGGCCCACTCGCCCCGCGGCTGCAACCGCTGCCACCCGGCCATGGGCGAGCGCTGCTTGGCCAGACCCTGGCGGCGGGGGTGATTGATGCCCATGTGGACCTTGATCCGGATGACCTGGGCGCCCTTGTGGGCACCATCGACGGTAACGGCATGGCCGTGTTGCTGACGCCCCCGGCGGAAGACTGGCCACTCCAGGCCGGCGCCGGGGACTCGGTGTTCATCCGCCGCCTGGCCGACTGCCTCGCCCATGACCCGGCCGTGCACCGCTCCACTCGGGTCATACCCTGTCCGCGGCCCGCCGCTCTGTCCGCGACGTCACCCGATGATCGGCCGACCACCGATCAGCGCAGGATCATCCGGGCCATCACGACCCTTGCCGAGCGGCCCGGCGGAGGCACATTACTGGTGACCGCTGACCGTGGCCGGGGCAAATCCGCCGCCCTCGGCATGGCGCTGCAGGCGCTGGAGCCCCATCGTCCCGCCCGTCTCACCGCTCCGTCCCGGGCGGCCGCCGCGACCGCGATCAGCCGCGCCGGGGACGCGGCCCCGCGGTTCATTGCCCCCGAGGACGTCACGCCGGACGACTCACTGCTACTCATCGACGAGGCGGCCGCCCTGCCGCTGCCGCTGATCGTTCGACAGGTCAATGACAACCCGCGCTGCGTGCTGACGGGCACGGTGCACGGCTACGAAGGCAGTGGTCGGGGCCTGATCCTGCGACTGGCCGAGGCCCTCAGCCAGCGTCCACTCGAGCATCTGATCATGCACCAGCCGGTCCGCTGGGCGGCGGATGACCCCCTCGAGGCGCTCATCGACCGCCTCCTGCTGTTGAGTGCCGAGCCCGATGGGCCCGCGCCCGCGGGTCCGGTCACGGTCACCGCCATCAGCGCCGCGGATCTGGCCGCCGACGAATCGGACCTGCGCGATGCCTTCGGGCTGCTCGTGGCCGGCCACTACCAGACACGTCCCCGGGATCTGCGTCAGCTGCTCGACGATCCGGCCATCCGCCTGTACACCGCCCGCAGTCAGGGCCGGATTGTCGGCATTCTGGCGGCCCGCATCGAAGGCGGTCTGGATGCCGACCTATGCCACGAGATCCACCGGGGCCGACGCCGCCCCGCCGGGCATCTGATCGCCCAGTCGCTCACCTTTCATGCCGGCGTGGCGGAGGCCGCGCGACACCACGGACGGCGCATCCAGCGCATTGCCGTGCGTGGCGACTGCCGGCGCCAGGGAATCGGTCGACGGCTGATCGCAGCGGCCCGGCAGGATGCACAGGCGGCCGGCGAGGACTGGCTCGGCACCAGTTTCGGGATGACGGCCGGGTTGCTGGATTTCTGGATGGCCTGCGGGTTGACGCCGGTGCGCGTGGGCAATCACCAGGATGCCCGCAGCGGGACATTCTCGGTTATCCTTCTCCAAGGGTTGAATGCGATGGGCAGGCAGCTGTATCGGGAGGCCGGCCTGCGCCTGGCGGTGCACCTGCCCGACCAACTGAACCACAGCCTCCGCGATCTGTCTTCTGAGCTGCGCAAGCGGCTCTGGCGCGACCCGCCGGACGAGTCTGCGCGGCGGCGCATCGACACCGCCGACCTGCGCGCCTTCGCCCTGGGGCATCGCCCGCTGCTCGACACCCATGGCGCACTCTGCCGGTGGGCGGCATCGAGCGCCGCCGGCGCCGTCCGCCGCGCGCACGACCGGGCATTGCTTGCCGCCGCGGTCGAGACACCCCAGGAGGCCGGCGCCCTGGCCCGTGCCGGCGGCGTGGCAGGACGCCGGGCGGCGATCGCCCGACTGCGCCAATTGATTGCCCAAAGCCCGAGGATCAACGATGAGTGATTCCAGCATCCGCATTCGCGGTGCCCGCCAGAACAACCTTCGCAACCTGGATCTGGACCTGCCCACTGGCGAGTTCACGGTCATCACCGGCGTCTCCGGGTCGGGCAAGTCGTCGCTCGCCTTCGACACCATTTATGCCGAAGGCCAGCGCCGCTATGTGGAGACCTTCTCGCCCTACGCGCGGCAGTTTCTCGACCGCATGGACCGGCCCGCCACCGACCGGGTCGAGGGGATCCCACCCGCCATTGCCATCGACCAGACCAATCCGGTCCGCACCTCGCGCTCCACCGTGGGCACGATGACCGAGCTCAATGACCACCTCAAGCTGCTGTTCGCGCGGGGCGCAAGGCTTTTCTGCGCCGGCTGCGGCCGCCATGTCACCCGCGATACCGCCGAGGGGGTCTATCACCAGCTCCAGCAGCGCTGTCCCGCCTCACGGGTGGTGATCGGTTTTGACACCCCCATTCCCGAGCAATACAGCGCCGCAGAACTGCGTACGCTCCTCGAGCGCCAGGGCTATACCCGCATCCGCGAACTCGACGACCACCATCTGCGCGTCACCCAGGATCGAGTCCGGGTCGAGGCGGGACGTCGCGACCGGCTGGTGGAGGCCGCCGAGGCCGCCTTCCGGCATGGCCGCGGCCACCTGGTGGTGGAGGTCCTCGATGATGCGCGCGAGCCGATCGCCGAGCACCGCTTCTCCCAGGCCCTGCACTGCGCCGACTGCGACCGCCATTACCGCGATCCCAGCCCCAGCCTTTTCTCGTTCAACTCCCCGGTGGGGGCCTGCGAGACGTGTCGGGGGTTTGGTCGCATCATGGGCATTGACGATGGCCTGGTCATTCCCGACCCGTCCAGGAGCCTCGCCGGCGGCGCCATCCGCCCGTGGCAGTCCGGCAAATCGGCGGAATGCCAGAAGGATCTGATGCGCCATGCACGCCGCCGTGGGGTTGCCACGGATATCCCATGGCGTGATCTGCCGGCGGCGGATCGTGAGTGGGTGCTCGAGGGTGACGGTCGCGGCCGCAATGACTGGTATGGCGTCCGCGGTTTTTTCGACTGGCTGGAGTCGAAGAGCTACAAGATGCACGTCCGGGTGCTGCTGTCGAAATATCGCAGCTACGACCTCTGCCCCGACTGCGAGGGCGCCCGACTCAATCCCGAGGCACTGCTCTGGCGCCTGGGCGATCATGCCGAGGCGAATGCAGCGATGGATCCCGCCGAGCGCCATCGGCCGCGCGGGCTCACCCTCGGGGCATCCCGGTTTGAGGCCCTGCCGGGCCTCAACATGCACGACCTGATGACCCGGCCGCTCAGTCAGGCCGAGGCCTTCTTTGCCGCCCTGCAACTGCCGCCGCCGATGGACGAGGCGGTGCCCCTGCTCCTCGAGGCCATCCAGACCCGACTGGGCTTTCTGGCTCAGGTGGGGGTGGGGTACCTGACCCTTGACCGCCAGTCGCGGACACTGTCCGGCGGAGAGGTCCAGCGCATCAACCTGACCACCGCCCTGGGCACCTCGCTGGTCAATACGCTGTTTGTGCTCGATGAGCCGAGCATCGGTCTGCATCCCCGCGATATCGGGCGTATCACCCGCGTGATGCATCAACTCCGCGATGCCGGCAACACGCTGCTGGTGGTCGAGCATGATCCCGACATCATGCGCGCCGCCGACCGGGTGATCGATATCGGCCCCGGACCGGGACGCGCCGGGGGCCAGATCATGTTCAATGGCACGCCGCAGGCGCTGGCCGCGGACACCCGATCCCTGACCGGTGCCTATCTGCAGGGGCGCCGCCAGGTGGCGGCCAGCGACCAGCCGCCGGCGCGGCCGGCGCCGGAGCAGTGGCTGAGAATCCGCGGCGCGCGCGAGCACAACCTGACCGGCATCGACGTGGACCTACCCTTCAACCGCCTGGTGTGCCTGACCGGCGTCTCGGGCTCGGGTAAATCCACCCTGCTTGAATCGATCCTCTATCGGGGATTGCGCAAACGGCTGGGCGAGGCGGTGGACCCGCCCGGTGAGCACGACGCCATCGAGCATGACCGGCCGATCGATGAGGTGGTGCTGGTGGATCAGTCCGCCATCGGCCGCACCACACGCTCCAACCCGGCCAGTTATGTCGGCGCCTTCGACCCGATCCGCAAGGCCTTCGCCCGCGAGCCACTGGCCCGCGAGCGCGGTTATACCGCCGGCACGTTCAGCTTCAATGCCGGTGCCGGCCGCTGCCCGGCCTGCGGCGGCAACGGCTTCGAGCATATCGAGATGCAGTTCCTGTCCGATGTATATCTGCGCTGCCCGAACTGCGACGGGCGCCGTTACCGCGATGCCGTGCTCGAGGTGCGTCTGGCCCCGGCGGCGGAATGCGACCGCGCACCGGCTTCCATCGCCGAGTGCCTGGACATGACCGTGGACGAGGCGCGGGGCTTTTTCGCCGATCAGCCGGATGTGCTGCGCGGCCTCGAGCCGCTGGCCGCGGTAGGCCTGGGGTACATGACCCTGGGTCAGCCGGTGCCGACCCTGTCCGGCGGCGAAGCCCAGCGCCTCAAGCTGGCCGGGCACCTGGCCAAGGCCCGCCGGCGCGGCGGCGGCCACAAGCTGTTTCTGTTCGACGAGCCCACCACGGGCCTGCATTTCGAGGACATCCGGGTCCTGCTCACTGCCCTCGAGCGGCTGCTCACCGTGGGTCACTCCGTCATTCTCATCGAGCATAATCTTGACGTCATGAGCGCCGCCGACTGGTTGGTGGATCTGGGTCCGGAGGGCGGGACCGGTGGCGGACAGCTGCTGGCGGCCGGCCCGCCCGCGACGGTCATGCAGGTCGAGGCAAGTCACACCGGCATCGCGCTCAAGCGCTACCTGGCCGAGCAGGCCGCCCCAGGCGATGCCGCCGTGGCGGTGGCCGAGCCCGCCGGCCCCGTTACCACGCCCCGGCCGCCGAAAGCGGTCGAGATCCGCAATGCCCGCGAGCACAACCTGCGTGGCATCGATGTGCGCATCCCCCAGGAAAAGCTCACCGTCATCACCGGCCTGTCGGGATCGGGCAAAAGCACGGTCGCCTTCGACATCCTGTTCAACGAGGGGCAGCGGCGTTATCTGGAATCGCTCAATGCCTATGCCCGTCAGTTCGTGCAGCCGGCGGCACGGCCGGATGTTGATGCGGTGTTCGGCATCCCGCCCACCGTGGCCATCGAGCAGCGCACCAGTCGCGGCGGGCACAAGAGCACCGTGGCGACGATGACCGAGCTGCATCATTTTCTGCGCCTGTTGTTCGTCAAGCTGGGCACGCAGTACTGCCCACAATGCGACCGCCCCATCCAGGAGCAGAGCCAGGCGTCCATCGCCGCGCGGCTGCTGGAAGACCACCGTGGCGAGGCCATTACGCTGTACGCCCCCCTGGTGGTGGCGCGCAAGGGCTACTACACCGATCTCGCCCAATGGGCGGCCGGCAAGGGGTTCACCCATCTGCATGTCGACGGCACGGATCAACCGACCGACAATTGGCCGCGGCTGGATCGCTACCAGGAGCATGACATCGACCTGCCGGTGGTCACGCTGACCCCCGACCCCGCCCGGGAGAAGGCACTGGACAGCGCCCTGGAGCATGCCCTCGGCTATGGCAAGGGCCAGGTCCGGGTCGCCACCGCCGACGGCCAGTCAACCCTGTATTCCACCCAACGCGCCTGTCCGGGCTGCAATCGCAGTTTCGCCCCGCTCGACCCGCGGCTGTTTTCCTACAACACCCGGCATGGCTGGTGCCCGCGCTGCTTTGGCACGGGCGTGCTGATCCAGGGCTTTGATGAAGACCAGACCGGGGAGGAGCGTCAATGGCGCCAGACCGACGAGGACCCGGCCCGCCCCTGCCCGGCCTGCCATGGCCATCGGCTTCGGCCCGAGGCGCTGTCGGTGCGGTTTCTGGACCGCGGGATCGCCGATTATGGCGAATTCTCGGTGGAGCAGGCGGCGGCGTTCTTCCGCGACGTTGCCCTCGAGCCCCGCCAGGCCCTGATCGCCGATGATGTCATCGCCGAGCTCAGGAGCCGCCTGGGCTTTCTTGAGGCCGTAGGCCTGGGCTATCTGACCCTCGACCGTGCCGCGCCCACCCTGTCGGGCGGCGAAGCGCAGCGCATCCGGCTGGCCGCCCAGCTCGGTTCCAACCTCCAGGGGGTGTGCTACATCCTCGACGAACCCACCATCGGCCTGCATGCCCGGGACAACCGCATGCTGCTGGACACCCTTTCGGCCCTGGAGGCCAAGGGCAACACGCTGGTGGTGGTCGAGCATGACGAGGACACCATCCGTCGGGCGGAGCATGTCATTGATCTGGGCCCCGGCGCGGGCGTGGAAGGCGGTCGCATCGTCGCCGAGGGACGCCTCGAGGAATTACTCGACAACCCCGATTCAGTGACCGGGCGCGCGCTGGCGCATCCCCTGACCCATCCCCTGCGCGGTCAGCGTCGTGACCCGCATGCCGCCGATGCGATCGAACTCAAGGATGTTCGGGCCCACAACCTTTGTGGCGTCAATGCCCGCCTGCCGCTGGCGCGCCTGATCGGTGTCAGCGGGGTATCCGGATCGGGCAAGAGCACACTGGTCCGCGATGTCCTGCATGGCAGCCTCGCCGGTCGCCTGGGGCGGCGCGGCGACCCCGACCGCCCGACCCGCGGCTGCCGATCCATCCGTGGCTGGGAATCCCTGGATCGTGTCCTCGAGGTGGATCAGACCCCGATTGGCAAGACGCCGCGCTCCTGCCCCGCGACCTATGTCGGCATCTACGACGAGATCCGGCGGCTGTTCGCCCAGACCGAGGAGGCGCGTATCCGCGGCTACGGGCCCGGGCGGTTTTCGTTCAACACCCGCGACGGCCGCTGTCCGGAATGCGAAGGTCAGGGCATGCGTCGGGTGGAGATGAATTTTCTGCCGGATGTCACCGTGCCCTGCGAGAGCTGCCACGGGCAGCGCTTTACGCCGGAAACACTCGCGGTCACCTGGCGCGGCTGCTCGATCGGCGAGGTGCTGAACATGGAGATCGATCGGGCGGTGGACTTCTTCGCCGCCCATCACCGCCTCCATCACACGCTCGGACTGCTCCGCGACACCGGGCTGGGCTATCTGACCCTGGGTCAGCCCAGCCCGACCCTGTCCGGCGGCGAGGCGCAACGCATCAAGCTGGTCAGCGAGCTGGCAAAGGCACGCCCCGAATCCGGCGGTGCACGGGCGGCGAAGACGCTCTACATCCTCGATGAGCCCACGGTGGGCCTGCACATCGCCGACGTCGAGCGCCTGATCGGTGTCCTCCACCGGCTGGTGGAGGCAGGCCACAGCGTGGTCGTCATCGAACACAACCTCGACATCCTCGCCGAGGCGGACTGGCTGATCGATCTGGGCCCGGAAGGCGGTGATGGCGGCGGGCGCATCGTCGCTCAGGGCACGCCTGAGCAGGTCTGCCGCAACACCACCTCCCACACCGGCCGGTTGCTCGGCGAGTTCATGGGCGCCCGGCGCTGATCAGTCCCGCCCGCCCCGCTTGAAAGCCGCCAGACGCTGCCGGTCGCGGCGGTCGGGGCGATGATCAGGCCGCGGCCGGCAGCGTCTGGCGGCTTTCAAGCGGGGCGGGCG
>NZ_MAOM01000003.1:0-55340 GCF_009805925.1 Spiribacter sp. SSL99
GGCGCGGACACTGGCGTCGGTCTCGGTGTACAGGGCCTCCGCCTGGGGGGCGGGGCCACGCTGTTCGGCGAGGCCCTCGACATCCACTTCGAACGTCTGCGGGCCCTTGCGGATCAGCAGCCGGTTACCGGCACGGACCGCCCGGGCCGGCTTGGCGCGCACGCCGTCGACGTCCACCTTGCCGCCCTTGATCGCATCCACCGCCAGCCGCCGGGTCTTGAAAAAACGCGCCGCCCACAGCCAGCGGTCCAGGCGCACCGATTCAGCCATCCGCGTGTCCCGTGTAACTGCCGTGCATGTAGCTGGTCAGCGCCGCCACCTCCATGTCGCGCTCGCGCACGACGGCGGCACTCAGATCCCGCACCGACACCATTCCCAGCACGTGCTGCTCATCCATGACCGGTAGATGCCGGACATTGCGCTCGGCCACCAGGGCAAGGGCCTGATCGGTGGTGCCCGAAGGCCCGATCCAGAACACCTCGCGGGTCATCACCGACTCGAGGGCCGTGGTGGCGGGATCGAGCCGCTCACCCAGAACCCGCCGCAGCACATCGCGCTCGGTAAAGATCCCCAGCAGGGTTTCGTCGGGCGTCATCACGAGCACGGCGCCGATGTTGCGCCGGTTCATGAGGGCAACGGCGTCGGCGGCCGTGCTCTCCGGCCCCAGCGCCTGCAGGGATCCGTTTCCCTCGCGCAGCAGCGATCGCATGGTATTGGGCATCAGACTCTCCTCCGGTGGTCGCCGCGCCGTTTACACCAGCGCCCGTTCTGCGATGACAATACCGTCGCGATCGGCACAGAGCCACTCACCGGGGGTCATGGTGGCGCCGGCCAGAGTCACCACGACGCCCACCTCGCCCGCGCCGTCGGGCTGACTGCGGCAGGGGTGGGTGTTGAGTGCCTTGATGCCGATGTCCAGATCGGCCAGATCGGCCGCGTCCCGCACGCAGCCATACACCAGCAGCCCGGCCCAGCCATTGTCCCGCGCCTTGGCCGCGAGCTGATCGCCCATCAGTGCGCAGCGCAGCGATCCCGAGCCGTCGACCACCAGCACCCGACCCTCGCCCGGGGTATCGAGCACCTCCCGCACCCGGCTGTTGTCCTCGAAGGTCTTCACGGTCTGAATCACGCCGGCAAAGCCGTGGCGGCCGCCGTAGTCACCGAAGATCGGGGCCAGCACACGCAGCGCGTCGGCATGGTCGTCGCAGAGATCGGTTGTCTTGATTGCCATTCCGGGACTCCTTGGATGATGCCCCAACGCTAACCGGCCACTGATCCGTGAGCAACTCCGCGGGCCGTCTGGTTTGACACGCCGCCGCGGCGGCGGACAATACCGCTACGCGGCCCGTGTGGCCGGATGGCGGCGCAGGTCGAGCGATGACAGCCAGCTTTTCCCCCGACAAGGCGCCGCGCCCCGGCGCCAATCAGTTGCCTGCCCGACTGGCGGCGCGGGAGCGGCCGATCATCATCGGTGTCGCCGGCGACAGCGGCAGCGGCAAGAGCACCTATACCCAGGGCATCGAATGGCTGCTGGGCTCCGAGCGGGTCAGCCAGATCAGTCTTGACGGCTATCATGCCGAGGATCGGGCGACGCGCCGCGTATCCGGACGCACCCCGCTGGATCCCGAGGCCAACCACCTCGATCG
The DNA here is from genome assembly GCF_009805925.1 of Spiribacter sp. SSL99. Lineage (NCBI taxonomy): Bacteria > Pseudomonadati > Pseudomonadota > Gammaproteobacteria > Chromatiales > Ectothiorhodospiraceae > Spiribacter > Spiribacter sp. SSL99. The sequence goes on from NZ_MAOM01000003.1 coordinate 1,647, forward strand.
CGCGGTCAGCCACATCAAGCGCTTGCGCGCCGGCGAAGCGGTCGAGGTGCCAGTGTACGACCATGCCTCGGGCACATTCCGCGCGCCGCGCCTGCATACGCCGACGCCGGTGGTGGTCATCGAGGGCCTGCACACCCTTTATCCGGCTTTCCGTCCGCTGCTCGACTTCTCGGTGTATGTGGACACGGCCGCCGCCGTGAAGCGCGACTGGAAGCAGCGCCGTGACACGCGGGAACGCGGCTATGCGGAATCCGATGTGGCCGCCGAGATCGAGCGACGGGCCCATCAGTACGACCGCTGGATCGCCGGCCAGCAGGATGTCGCCGATGTCATCCTGCGCATCCACCCCAGCGAGCTCAGCGAACTGGCCGTGGGCCAGCTGAGCGCCGAAATGCCCGAGACCTGCTATCACCTGGAACTGATCGTGACGCCTCGTGACGATGATCAGCAGTCGCTGTTCCTGCCGGTGGATCTGAGCAACATGACCCGCCAGACCGCCATGCCCTTCATGCTGGCCACCGTGCCCAGTCAGTTCCGCGGCCAGTCGGTGAATGTGCTGCATGTCGACGGCTACATGGCGCCCACGGCCCTTGAGACCCTGGAATATGCGATCTCCGCCTTTGTGGGACTGGACGCGCCAGCGGGTGATCCGGTCAACGGCGCCACGCAGCCATCCACAGTCCGCTTCGCGCAGATGCTGGTGGCCTGGCCGGTGCTCAACCGCATTGTTGCACTGAGCGGCTAGTCGCGCAGGAAGGTCTCGATGGCGGGCTGCAGACGCGCAACCGCCGCCTCGCCCTCGGCGATCGCATCATCGGCACGATGCAGTTCCAGCAGATCGATGTGGGCAAGCTGCGGGGCGATCAACAGATCCGGCGGATCTCCAGCCATGCGGCTGCGGGTGATGCGATCCTGCATGACGTTCACCGCCGTGGCGATCACATCGAACACCCCCGGTGGGGCGCTGGCATCGGCGAGCTGCGCCGGAATGCGCCGGCCCATCAGGCCGTCGCTGAGGTTGACGGCGATCACCCGATCGGCCCCCATCGCGTGGCACAGTGAAATCGGTACCGGATTGACCAGCCCGCCATCCGCCAGCCACTCGGAATCCCGGTAGACCGGGGTAAAGAGCCCCGGCAGCGCCATTGACGCGCGCACCGCGCTGGCCAGATCCCCCCGGCGCAGCCAGCGCTCCTGGCCGCTGTACAGGTCCGTGGCCACCACCCCCAGCGGGCGCTGCAGGTCAGCAAAATCCACTGCCCCCAGGGTGCGGTCGAGCTGCGCCATCAATCGATGCCCCTGGATGAAACCGCCATGCCCCAGATTGACGTCGATGTAGCTCAGGACATCGCGGCGCTTGAGCGATCGCACCCAGGTCTCGAACGCGTCCAGCCGGCCGTTGCAGAACATCGCGGCGACGATGGCACCGACTGACGTCCCGGCGATGATTGACGGCTCGATGCCCTGCTGACGCAAGGCGCGGATGACGCCGATGTGTGCCCAGCCGCGCGCCGCGCCGCCGCCCAGGGCCAGGCCGATGCACCCGCCCGGCGGCGACGGGCGTGACTCAGTCATCCTCGCGGATGGCCTCGAACTCGATGATCAGTTCGACCCGGTCACCCACCAGCTCATTCTCCAGCGCGTAGTCCATGCCGAACTCGCTGCGCCGGATCGCGCCACGCGCCGATCCGCCCAGGGTGTCGGCACCGCCAATGGGATGCTCACCGCGGCGATTGAGAGTCAGATCGAGCTCAATGGGGCGCGTGACGCCGAGCATCGTCAGCTCGCCGCGCAGGATGCCCTCGCCCTCGCCGGTGGGTTCATAGCCGTTGGCCTCAAAGACGATCGTCGGATGCGCGTCCGCGGCCAGGAAGTCCCCGTCGCGCACATGACCATCGCGTTCATCGTGGCCGGTAAAAACGCTGTCGGCGGCCACTTCGACCCGCCCCGATTCGAGCGTTCGGGTCTCCGCGTCATAACGGAACCCGCCGCTGACATCGGTGAACTGGCCGAGGACATCGGCAAAGCGGGCATGCCCGATCAGGAAACCGACACTGACATGGCTTTCATCCAGCCGGAAACGCTCCGGCTCGGCCTGGACCGGTGCCGTCATCAAGCCTAGCGCGAGCAACAGGGCCAGCGCGCGCATTGCATTGTGAACCATGAGAGACCTCCTCAATGATCGGCTGTCCGCCATAACATGACCCCATCCACGATAAAGGAATAACTGAGCAGGATCAGCAGCACGGCGACCGACGGCGGCACCCAGGCGGCAGGAAAGTCCGGTGCCAGCAACACCACGAGGGCACCGGTCTGCACCCCGCAGATCACCCGGCGACGCTGTGAGGGCGGCAGGGGCCGGCGCAGCGCGGGACGCCAGTAACCGGCAAGGATGAACGCATAGCGCCAGCCACCGATGGCGAGCACCCAGGCACCCGCGAGATCAAGCCGGAGCAGCCACAGTGTCAGCACCAGCAGCAGCACGGCATCCAGCTCCATATCAAAGCGCGCCCCTGCAGGAGTCTGACAACCCAGACGCCGCGCCACCCAGCCATCGATGCCATCCAGCACAAAGGCCGTCATGCCGAGCGCGAAGGGCAGCATGGCGACGTTCGGCCCGCTCCCGGCAGCGGGCAGGAGCCCGACCAGCAACATCACGAGCAGGCCGCGCCCCATGGTCACCCGATCAGCGGGGGTCAGTACCCGGTTGCCCACCAGCCGCCACACCAGCAGGGCCAGCGCGGCATAGGCGGCCAGCGCCAGCGGCAGCACCCCGGCGGGCAGATCCAGTGTCTGCTGCAACCCGCCGGCGGCGGCGGTCAGCACAATGGCCGCCACCAGCAGGTCGGGTAGGATCTGCAGGGGTGAATCGTCCGTCCCGGGGGGAACCAATGCTACGCTCCGTTTTCCGAGTCAATTCGCCAAGTCTAGCAGCATGAGGACCGCATCGGCGTGACCCGTCAGCACAGCAGTCAGGCCTTCTGGATCGTGGCGCCGCGCAGCGGCGGGATCCGCGATGAATCGGTCGCGGTAGCCGACGACGATTCGGTGGGCATCCGCGCCCTTTACTCGGGCATCAGTCATGGCACCGAGTCGCTGGTCTGGCAGGCGCGGATCCCCGTCAGCCAGCAGACCCGCATGCGCGCACCTTTCCAGGCCGGCGAGTTTCCAGCGCCGGTCAAGTATGGCTATGCCAGTGTCGGCGTGGTCGAGTCCGGCGCCGAGGCACTGATCGGACAGACGGTGTTCTGTCTCTACCCCCACCAGCGCCGCTACACCGTGCCGCTTGCCGCCGCCCATCCACTGCCGGCGGGCCTGCCGCCGGAGCGCGCGGTACTGGCCGCCAACGTCGAGACCGCCCTGAACATCTGCTGGGACGCCGAACCCCAAGCCGGCGAGCGCATCAGCGTGATCGGCGCGGGCGTGGTGGGTGCGCTCGCCGCCGCGCTCTGCGCCGAAATCCCCGGCACCGAGGTGGAGCTGGTGGACATCAATCCGGATCGCCACGCGCTTGCGGCGCCGCTGGGTGTTGCCTTTGCCACACCCGATGCCGCGCGCCCCGACAACGACCGGGTCATTCACGCGAGCGCCAGCGAGTCCGGCCTGGCCCTGGCCCTGAGGATCGCCGCGGACGAGGCCATGCTGATCGAGGCAAGCTGGTTTGGTGACCACCCGCCCCAGGTGCCACTGGGCGAGGCCTTTCACTCGCGCCGCCTGACCCTGCGCGCCAGCCAGGTCGGACAGCTCGCCCCGGTCATGCGCCCGCGCTGGGACCATGGCCGACGCATGCGCAAGGCCCTGGAACTGCTGGCTCATCGCGCCCACTGGGATTGTCTGATCGACGGCGAGACCGCGTTTGATGATCTGCCCGCGACGATGGACTCGATCGTCACCCGGCCGGGTCTGTGTCACCGCATCAAGTATTAAGGAGACAGAATGTACAGCGTCAACGTCCGCGATCACTTCATGATCGCCCACAGCTTTCAGGGCGAGACATTCGGGCCCGCCCAGGCCCTGCACGGCGCCACTTACGTCACGGATGCCACGTTCTTCCGCGACGGCCTCGACGATGACAACGTGGTGGTGGACATTGCCCGCGCCAGCACGGTGCTGCACGACATCCTGTCGCGCTACAACCTCGTCAACCTCGACGGCCTGCCGGAGTTCGAGGGCGTCAACACCACCACGGAGTTTCTCGCCCGGCATATCGCCGATGCGCTGGCGACCGCCATTCACGCCGGTGAGCTGGGCGAAACCGCCTGCACCCTGGATCGACTGCGGATCACCCTGCACGAGTCGCACATCGCCTCGGCCGCCTACGAGCGCTCGCTCCAGCTGTGACCGTCTGCCATTTCCTGGTGCCGGGGTCACTGGACCGACCCACCGGGGGGAGCCGTTATGACCGTCGGATCATCGACGGCCTGCGCGGTGCGGGCGTTAGCGTCGACGTCGACGCCCTGCCCGGCTGCTTTCCGGATGCCGACCCCACCGCCCGCGAGGCTGTGGACGCCGCGCTTGCGCGGATCCCGGATGGTCGGGCGGTGGTGATCGACGGTCTGGTGCTGGGACGACTGGCGTCGACGGTGGCCCCGCACGCCGGGCGCCTTCGCATTCATGCGCTGGTGCATCACCCCCTGGCCGATGAAACCGGCCATGACCCCGCCCGCGTGGAGCAACTGATCCATGACGAAGCCCGTGCGCTGGGCGCGGCGACCCGCGTCATCGCCACCAGCGCCTTCACCGCCCAACGGCTGCGGACGCTGGGGTTGTACGCGGGCGAAGTCAGCGTCATCCCACCCGGATGCACGCCGCGACCGCTCGCCACGGGACGGCCGGGGCAGCCGCCGTTGCTGCTCTGCGTCGCCTCGATCACGCCGCGCAAGGCCCAGCATCGCCTGATCGAGGCGCTAGCCGGGCTGGTCGACCGACCCTGGCAGTGCCAGCTCATCGGCGCCTTGGATCTGGATCCCGACTATGCCGCCGCCATCGCCAGACAGCGCGACGCCGAGGGCCTGCAGGACCGCATCACCCTCACCGGCGCCGCCGACGAGCAGCGTCTGGACGAGGCCTATCGCCAGGCCGAGCTGTTCGTCCTGCCGTCGCTCTACGAGGGCTACGGCATGGTGATCAGCGAGGCCGTCGCTTATGGGCTGCCGGTAATCACCACCACCGGTGGTGCGCTGGCAACCACCCTTCCGCCGGAGGCCGGCATCACTGTCCCGCCGGACGACCCGACAGCGCTGCGCGACGCCATCGCCGCGCTACTGGATGACCCCTCCCGGCGTCAGGCCCTGGCGCGGGGGGCCCGTCGCGCCCGCCGCGAGCTCAATGACTGGGATCGGAGCGTCGCGCTTTTCATGGCTCTCATCGAGGAGGCATCGCCATGCCCGAGCAGTTTGCCGCCCGCTGGCTGACCCTGCGTGAGCCGGCCGACCATGCGGCCCGTGACGACACGCTACTCACGCCCCTGATCGACGTCCTGCCGCGGGATCGAACGATCCGTATCACCGATCTGGGCGCCGGTGCCGGCAGCAACCTGCGCTACCTGGGCCCACGCCTGCCCCAGGCGCAGGCGTGGACGCTCATCGATCACGATCGCGGGCTGCTCGACCAGGCGGTGGCCCTGGCGCATCCAGCCGACGACGATCGCCACGTGGCACGGGTTCAGGCCCGGGCCCACCCGGCCGATCTCGGCACATTCCCCGACTGCCTCGACACAACGCCCGATCTGCTCACCGCCTCGGCCCTGCTCGATCTGGTACCGGACGCCTGGCTGCGGCGGGTGGTGGACACCTGCTGCCGGCGCGGTCTGCCGGCCCTGTTCGCACTCAACGTGGACGGCCGCCTGGCGTTTTCCCCCACGCTGGAGGCTGACCAGCAGGTCGAGGCCGCGGTCCTTGCCCACCAGCGCGGAGCCAAGGACATGGGACCGGCGCTGGGCCCGGATGCCCCCGCCGTTGCAGCGCAGTTGTTCCGCGAGCGCGGGGCAAGCGTTGACTGCCGGGCCAGCGACTGGCATCTCACCCCGGAACAGGCCGCGCTGCAGCGGCCACTCATCGAGGGCTGGCATGCCGCCGCCCGAGCCCAGCAACCCGACGCCGCCGCGGTCATCGATCGCTGGCGGGACGAGCGCCTGCGCGCGCTCGAGCACAGTTTCATCACGGTCGGGCATCAGGACCTGCTGGTCATTCCGTGCCGCGACTGATCCGGCTGCTGGTCAGCCTGGCCATTCTGGGCCTGATCGCCCGGCAGTTCGGGGCCGGCGTGCTCGAGCGGCTGCAGGCCATCGAGCCGGGCTGGATGATCGTGGCGCTGTCCATCACCGTTGCCCAGGTGCTGCTGTCGGCATGGCGCTGGCGGTTTACGGCGGCCCGGCTGCAGATCGCGCTGCCGGCGGGCCGCGCCGTGGGCGAGTACTACCTGGCGACGCTGGTCAATCAGGTGCTGCCCGGCGGTGTGGTGGGCGACGCTCAGCGCGCCTGGCGCCACAGTCAGGGCATGCCGCGGCGTGGACCGGCCTTTCAGGCGGTGGTCATCGAGCGGCTATCGGGTCAGCTCGCCATGGTGGCCATCGCGGTGGGCGTCTGGGTCTACTGGCCACCCGGTGGCGCGCTGAGCCTGCCCATTTCGTCGGGCGGCCTGGCATTGGCGGCGCTGACGGCCGCCGCGGTGGTCATCGCCATCGGCCTGATTCCGCGCCACCGGCGCGCCTGGCTCGGCGACTGGCGCCGCGCACTGCACTCGGCGCTGCTGACCCCCCGGGTGCTGCCCATCCAGCTGGCCGCTTCCCTGGCCGTCGCGGCCAGCTATATCGCGGTCTACACCTGCTGCGTCCTGGCACTGGATCCGGCGACACCGGCGTCCGCCTGGCTGCCACTGATACCACTGGTCCTGTTCACCATGCTGATCCCTGCAAGCATCGCAGGATGGGGACTGCGCGAGGGGGCGGCCGCCCTGCTCTGGCCGCTCGCCGGCTTGCCCGCGGCGGAGGGCATCACCGCTGCGGTACTCTACGGCGCGCTGTCACTGGCGGCCAGCACGCCCGGTCTGATCATGCTGATACGGCGTTGAAATCGAGCCGGTAGAGCCGATCATCCCCCAGGTCGAAGGGCGTCACCGCGGGGCGCAGGGCCTCATCCATGTGATCGATGCGCGGCAGATTCAGGCCGGTTGGCCCTGATCCAATGATCACCGGCGCAACCACCAGATAGAGCGTATCCACCAGGCCCGCCGCCAGCCATGCGGAAACGGTCCTGGCCCCCCCTTCCACCAGCAGTCGCTGCACACCCGCCGCGGCCAGGCACTGCAGCGCTGTGGCCGGCGCCAGATCGGGCAGCGCAAAACGGCGATCCACCGCGGGAGCCGCCACCGACGGGCCGGTCAGCGCCCAGGTGGGGGCCGCGCCATCCCGCAGGAGCGCCGCGTCAGCCGGCAGCCCGGTGCGACTCATGACCACCGCTCGAACCGGGTTGGGTCCCGCCACTTCACGGACGGTCAGGCGTGGATTGTCGGCGACGACGGTCCCGGCGCCGACCAGCACCGCATCGCAGAGCGCCCGCAGGCGATGCAGGTGGGCCCGGTCAGCGGCGCCCGTCACGTAATGGGAATGCCCGGTTGCCGTGGCGATACGCCCGTCGAGGCTCTGGCCAAGCTGCGCGACCACCCGCGGCCGTTGCCGGACCGGGGCGAGCAACGGGGCATAGCGCGCCTGCAGTGCCGGGGCGACGGCCTCGGCAGCGATTCCGCCGATATCCGCCGGCCATTCCACCGGTTGCGCCGCAGCGGGCAGGGAACAGCGCCGGCACTGGGCGACGAGCGCTTCCCAGCCCATCGGCGGTGGGGCCGCCGCCCCGCGGGATCGGTTATGCTGTGTCATATTGACAGAATTGTTGCAGGCATGAACGGTCTATTGCGAGAAGTTGATTCCAAGGAGCAGGCATGCAGCGCATCCGGCGCGCACTGATCGACCTCAGACGGGGTGAGCCCGTCCACGTGACCCATCCCGCCGGCGCGATGCTGGTGCTGGCACTGGAAAACCTCAGCGACGGTCTGATGGCCCGGGCACGGTCGCTGGCCTCCGGGGAGGCGCGGCTGCTGATGACCCGCCACCGGGCACGGGCCATCGGCATGGAAACCGCCCCCGGCGAGGATCTGGCCGTTCCCCTGGACACCGATGACGGCGTCGCGACCGCGGTCACACTGGCCGGCGATCTCACGACCCGCAGCGCCGAGCCGGTGGCCCGTAATGCCCGCGCCGACGAGCAAGCTGCCCTGGATCTGGCCCGTCAGGCCACACTGCTGCCGGCGCTGATCGCCATCGATACCCATGACGACGACCGCGCATTGGTCGATGACATCCGCAATGGCGAAATCCTCTCGGTTAATGTCGCGGACATCCACGCAGCGGGTATCGAGAATGCCCGCCAGCCGGAGCGCATCAGCGAAGCGCAGGTCCCGCTGGCCGATTCAGAGCAATCGCGGTTCATTCTCTACCGCGAGGCGGACGGGCTGCTCGAGCATGTCGCGCTGATGGTGGGCGATCCCGACCACTGGCCGGACACGCCGGCGCTGCGTATGCACTCGGCCTGCCTCACCGGGGATCTGTTCGGATCACTGCGCTGCGACTGCGGCGAGCAGCTGCGCAGTGCCGTGGGCACGATCGCTGATGAGGGCGGCGGGATCCTGCTCTACCTCGCCCAGGAGGGGCGCGGCATTGGTCTTGCGAATAAACTGAGGGCCTACGGCCTCCAGGACACGGGCCTCGACACCGTCGACGCCGATCGGCTTCTGGGCTTCGGCGCGGATGAACGCCGTTATGAGGTGGCCGCGGCCATGCTCGACGATCTGGGGATCAGCCGCGTCCGCCTGATGACCAACAACCCCGGCAAGATTGCGGCCCTCGAGCGGCACGGCATTCAGATCGCCGGCCGCGAGGCGGTTCACGGCGCACTCAACCGCCACAACGAGCGCTACCTGACCACCAAGGCGGAGCGCGCGGGCCACTGGCTGGATGATGTGGTTTCGCAGTCGGTGGGCGAACAGCCCCGCTAGTACCCGGGCGCTGGCGGCGACAGGCACGCCAGGGGGAAATCCGCCGCCTCGGTCAGAATGGCGGCCAGTGCATCAGCATAGTGCCGGGCCAGGCGGGCACCCAGCGCCGCATCCGCCAACCGGGCATCCCCGCAGACGCCGGCCGGATTGAGGTCGCCGGCCAGCCAGGCGAATCGTGCCGGGCGCGACTCGGCACCGATCCACTCAAACGCCGCCAGGGCCTCGAACTCCACCGAGGCGTGATGGGCAATCGCGCTGGCCACCACCTGCTGCGGCGCGAAGTGCCACATCAACGCCGTCTCCAGCGCGCCGCCGTGCAGCCCCTCGCGGGCCTCGCGGGCGGTCAGCGCATCAGCGGGGGGCGGAAAGTCGAAATAACAGGCCTGCACCACCAGCAGACCAAAGTCCCGGCGCAGCCGCAGCGCCGCGGTGGCCATCGCCGCCAGGTTGCCACCATGCGCGGAGAACATCACCACGCGGCGCAGCCCGGCGCGGGCCAGCGACGCCCCCAGATCATAGAGCATGGCCTCGAAGGTGGCCGGGGAAAGCGCCAGGGTACCGGCCCAATCCATGTGCTCAACACCCTGTCCCAGTGCCTGGGTAGGCATCCGCAACACGTGCACCCGCTCATCACAGCGCTGCATGGCCGCTTTTGAGAGCCCCTCCGCGATCCAGGCGTCAGTGGCCAGTGGCAGGTGCCCCCCGTGCTGCTCTATGGCCCCCAGCGGCAGCAGTGCGACACTCGCCTCGCTGATATCGTCGCGCAGGGAATGGGTGGTGTGGTCGGCCCAGTCGTGGGCGGTCATGCCCGGCCCTCCAGCGCGTCCAGGCGCGCCGCCAGCAGACCGGGGAAGCGCTTGAACCAGGTGGCATTGAGCGGCGAGGGATGCGGCAGCGGATGCAATCGCAGCGACCGTCGCCGTCCATCCGGGCCGTGGAATGCAATGTCGAGGGATTTTGAGAAACGCCCGTCAAGCCGCCAGTGATCATCCAGCCGCCGGCGCTCGGCCGGCGACTGTTCAAGACCGAACCAGAAAAAGGCTTCGCGCCCGAGGGTGATCACCTCGCGCCCCTGCCATTGATCCAGCAACAGTTCGGCGACCAGGGGCTGGAAGTGTCGTTTGACGCCCATGGGCCAGGCCTTGTTGCCAACGGGTTTGTAGGGGACGGTGTTGGCCCAGAAATAGGGCTCACCGGCGGCCAGCGCCCCGGCGGTGTCGGTGAGCGGGGCGTGAAACCGGCGCTCGTGCAGCACCCGTCGGACCTGCCGGCCGCCGGCGCCGATGAAGGGCACGCCGACATGCACCTCATCGCGCCCCGGGTCGCGACCGAAAAAGGCAATGCGAGCATCCGCCGGCCCGAGACCGAATATCGGTTCAGTCGGGTCCCGCCCGGCGGCGGCATAGACCGCATCATCGCGGCCGGTGAGCCCGGCGGCCGCCGTGCGAAAGCGCTCGCGCAGGGCGCCGGGCAGGGTCCGCATGTCAGTGCACGGTGGCCTGACGCTCGCGGGATTCCTTGAGCACGCCCACGACGTCCTCTTCCCAGCTCTTGGCGAGTGGCGACTGGGCCACCAGTGCCGAGACCTCGTCGGCGCTGACGGGATCACCCCCATCGTCGCCGACGGCGAGGCGGAAGTGATCCGCGTCGCGCAGCTCGTAGGCGCGCTCCCCGCTGTCGCCATCGCCCACGCGCAGCGTGATTTCGTCGGCATCGACGATCGCCCGCCAGTTGACCTGCGCCATCCAGCCGCGGGCGTTGGAGTACAGGGACACGCCCGCCAGCTCATGGCCGCTGCCCCGCTGATTGTCCATGACGTGGACGCTGCTCGAGAGGTGCTCGAATGGATTGTCTTCGAGAATCTGCAGGAGCTCTTGCTTGGGGATAACGGGCTCTGCTCTCATCAAATCCACCTTTGCAGTCACATGTTTCATGGTTGCATCATACAACCCGACCGCCGGTCTGTTGACCCATATCCGCATCGCGTATGCTTTAGCCATGTCCAATTCCAATCGCCAGAGGCAGCGGCGCGCCGAGCGCACCCGCGAATTCCTCAACGAACTCAGCCAGCGCTATCCGGCGTGCTTTGCCCGCCAGCGGGACCGGATCCGTCCCCTGGAGATCGGTATTGAGAAGGCATTGCGCAGCGACCTCGATGACCCGCCCGCCGACGAGCCGATCCCCAATTGGCTCATCCGCCAGGCACTCGCGCGGTATACGCGGGCACCCGCCTATCTGAACGCCATCATCGCCGGCCATGACCGGGTCAATCTACAGGGCGAGCCGGTCGAGGCAGTGACCGAATCGGCCATCAGCCGCGCCCGCGAACAGCGCGCCGAGCAGAAACAGCGCAGCGCGGAGCGCAAACGCCAGCAGGCGGAGGAAGCCGAGGCCCGCCAGCGTCAGGAAAAACTCGAGCAGCTCGCCAACCGCTTCAATCAGTAATCAACTCAACCTTTCGCAGCAGGACCTATCATTGAACCGAAGCATTGATCTGAAGGCGTTGAGCCGGGAGGCGCTTGACGCGCTGCGCGGCCAGATCGACCAGGAGCTCGAGGCACGCGCGTTCGAGCAGCGGCTGCGCCGTGACCTGGAGTCCCATCGCAATCGGCAGGCCTGGATCGACAGCCACCACTCGGGCCAGCGCCGTCGACGCTAGCGCCGGCTGACCATGAGCCAGCGCATTGTCTCCCTGCTCCCCGGTGCCACCGAAATCGTCGCCGCACTGGGACTCGGCGATCAGCTGGTGGGGATTTCGGCGGAGTGTGATCAGCCACCGGCGCTGATGGATCGCCCGCGGGTCAGTCTGGCCGCGCTGGAAACCACCGAAAGCGACCCGGCGGCGATTGACCGCGAAGTCCGCGACCGACTCGCCCGGGGGGCCCCGCTTTTCCAGGCCGACCCGGAGACGCTTCGGGCCCTGCGTCCGGATCTGATCCTCTCGCAGTCGCTGTGTGACGTCTGCGCGGCGACGCCCGCCAGCCTGACCACCGAGGCCATCGGCGCCGCGATGGTGCTCGCACTCGATGGGCGCGACCTCTCCGGCCTGCTGCAGGACATCCGACGGGTGGCGGAGGCCGCCGGTGTGCCGGCCCGTGGCGAGGCACTCATCGCGGCACTCGACCGGCGGCGTCACGCCATTGCACCCGCGACCGGCGAGCGGCCCCGGGTACTGGCGGTGGAATGGCCCGAGCCGCTGTTCATCGGGGGGCACTGGGTACCCGATATGATCGTCAGCGCCGGGGGGCGGCCGCTCAACGCGCCGGGAGATCACTCGGTGGTCATCGACTGGGACGCGGTGCGCGCTTTCGCCCCCTCACATATTCTGGTGCTACCCTGCGGCCAGTCGCTGGCGGGGGCGGAGGAAGGGCTGGGGCGCCTGCGCGGGCGCCCCGGCTGGAGCGAACTGCCCGCCGTCCTGAACGCCCGGGTCCATCTGCTCGACGGCAACCGATTCTTCAGTCGCCCGGGGCCGGCCGCCGTGACGGGGCTGGAGATCGTCGCCCATCTCCTTGGCACTGGATCGAGCGCCGACCCCGCTCCCGGGGCATGGCGAACCGCGACGCCGACCGAGATCAGACCGGGGGCTTGAACGGCAACGGAGTAATGCCGATGGGTTGGGAAGGCTGGCTGACGATCCTTGTGGTCCTGTCGGTACTGGCAGGGCTGGCGAGCGGCATTGCCTCGCCGGTCGGGGTGCTGTTCGCCGCACTGGCCGTACTGGTCACGGCGACGGCGGTCAGTGGCAGCGGGCAGCTGCTCGACGCCGCCAGCGCCGCCCAGGGGTTCGGCAGCAGCGGCCTGATCACCGTCGGGCTGCTGTTCGTGGTCGCGTCCGGGCTGACCCGGACCGGCGCCATCGCCATGATCGCCGACCCGCTGATCACCCGCTCGCGCGGCCTCCGCTCCGCGCAGCTGGGGCTGTTGACGCCGGTGGCGGGGCTCAGCGCCTTTCTCAACAACACCCCCATCGTCGCCGTCTTCCTGCCGGTGGTCGATGACCTGGCGCGGCGCCTTCAGCTGCCGGCCTCGCGGCTCTATCTGCCCCTGAGCTATGCCGCCATTCTGGGCGGGACATGCACGCTCATTGGCACCAGCACCAACCTGATCATCAACGAGCTCGCCCGCGACGGCCGCGGCCTGCCGGGGCTGGGCCTGTTCGAGCTGGCCTGGGTGGGTGTGCCCATCACCGCGGTGGGGCTGATCTATCTGCTGGCGGCCTCGCCCTGGCTGCTGCCGGACCGCCGTGACCTGAGCGCCGACCGACTCGACCCCCGCCAGTACACCGTCGAGGTGGAAGTAGTCCAGGACGGCCCGCTGGTCGGCAAACGCATCGAGGAGGCGGGGCTGCGCCATCTGCCCGGCCTGTTCCTGGCCGAAATCGAGCGTCAGGGCGAGGTCATTCCGGCGGTGGGGCCCACCGAAAAACTCCGCGCCGGCGACCGACTGGTGTTTGTCGGGGTGCTGGAGTCCGTGGTCGACCTGCACAAGATGCGCGGACTGCGACCGGCCACCCGAGCGGTGGAAGACCTAAACGAGCCGCGCCGGGAACGGTGCCTGGTGGAGGCCGTGGTCTCTGAAGCCTGCCCGCTGGTGGGCCGCAGCATTCGCGATGGCCGTTTCCGCGAGCGCTATCAGGCGGCGGTCATTGCGGTAGCCCGGGGCGGTCGCCAGCTGCCCGGTAAGATCGGCGACATCGTGCTGCGCCCGGGCGATACCCTGTTGCTCGAAACCCACCCGAGCTTTGTCCGTCGCCAGCGCGACGCCCGCGACTTCTATCTGGTCAGCGGCGTCGAGGACTCGGCACCCCCCCAGCATGACAAGGCCGGACTGGCCATCCCGATCCTGATCGGCATGGTGGCGCTGGCGGCAAGCCCGTGGATGAGCATGCTCAATGCCGCCCTGCTCGCGGCAATGGCGCTGGTGATCACGCGCTGCATCGAGCTGGGCGAGGCCATCCGCAACGTCAACTGGAACGTCCTGCTGGTCATCGGTGCGGCATTGGGCGTCGGTCAGGCCATGGACAACAGTGGGGCCGCCGCGGTCATCGGCAGCCAGGTCATCGCCCTGACCGCCGATCGCCCGCTGCTGACCCTCGCGGCGATCTATCTACTGACGCTGGTCACCACCGAGATGATCACCAACAATGCCGCCGCCGTGCTGATCTTTCCCATTGCCATGGCGGCGGCGGAATCCCTCGGAGTCTCATCGACGCCGTTCGCCGTGACCATCATGATCGCGGCCTCGGCGGCCTTTGCCACGCCCATCGGCTATCAGACCAACCTCATGGTGTTCGGGCCGGGCGGCTACCGGTTCGGCGACTATGTCCGCTTCGGCCTGCCCTTGAATCTGATCGCCATGCTGCTGGCATTGCTGATCATCCCCCGGGTCTGGCCCCTCTAGGAACGGATCGATAGGCTGAGCCCTCCAAGCCCGGACAGACAATCAGAGGCGTACATGAGCGGCTATCTCAATCTGGAACAGGCACAGGCCATGGTCGAGTCGGACTGGCGCGAAAGCATTCGCCCGGCACTCGAGGCGTTCATCCGCATTCCCGCGAAGTCACCCGCCTTTGACCGCGACTGGTCAGCAAACGGGTACATTGACGAGGCCGTCGCCCAGGTCGAGGCCTGGTGCCGGGCCCAGGCGCCCGCGGGCAGTCATGTCGAAGTGATCCGTCTGCGGGGTCGCACGCCCCTGCTCTGGGTGGATGTACCGGGCACTGGCCCCGGCGAGACCCTGCTCTATGGGCATCTCGACAAACAGCCCGAAGCCAGCGGCTGGGACAGCGACAAGGCCCCCTGGACACCGGTGGCCGAGGGCGATCGGCTGTACGGCCGCGGCGCGGCGGATGACGGCTATGCCGTTTTCTCCTCGCTCGAGGCGGTGCGGCTGCTTCACGAACAGGGCGTCTCCTGCCCGCGCTGCATGCTGTTGATCGAGTGCGCCGAGGAAAGCGGCAGCCCCGATCTGCCCGCCTACATCGAGCACCTCGGTCCGCGCCTCGGGCAGCCGGGGCTGGTGGTCTGCCTCGACTCGGGCTGCGCGAACTACGAGCAGCTCTGGGTCACCACCTCGCTGCGCGGGATGGCCGCCGGTGACCTGACGGTGCGGGTGCTCGATCAGGGCGTCCACTCGGGGGACGCCGGTGGCGTGGTGCCGTCGAGTTTCCGGATCGCCCGGGCACTGCTCGAGCGGATCGAAGACACGGCCACGGGGGCGATCCGCCTGCCGGCGCTGCAGGCCGAGATCCCCGCCGAGCGGGTGGAGCAGGCCGAGCTTGCCGCGTCAGTGATCGGGACCGATCTGGCCGACAAGTACCCGTGGGCGAGCGCCACCCGGCCCAACAGCGAGTCGACACCGACCCTGATCCTCAACCGCACATGGCGCCCGGCCCTGGAAGTGATCGGTGCCGATGGACTGCCGCCCCGCACCGAGGCCGGGAACGTGCTGCGCCCGGCGACCACCCTGCGGCTGTCACTGCGACTGCCACCGACGGTGGACGGCGAGGCGGCCACCCGCGCACTCCAGCAGACCCTGACCGAGGCCCCGCCGCAGAATGCCGAAGTGCAGTTCCATCCCGCGGGTGCCGCCAACGGCTGGAATGCCCCGGCGTTCGCCGGCTGGCTGGGTGACAGCCTTGGTGCCAGCTCCCGGGCCTGGTTCGGTCAACCCGCCGTGTTCATGGGCGAGGGCGGCAGCATCCCGCTGATGAACCTGCTTGGCGCGCACTTTCCGGCGGCGCGGTTCCTCGTCACCGGCGTGCTGGGCCCCGGCTCCAATGCCCATGGGCCCAACGAGTTCCTGCACATGCCCATGGCCCAGCGCTTGAGCGGTGTGGTGGCCGAGGCACTGGCCGCGCAGTCGGCCGCCGACTAGCCGACGCCTACCAGGGGATCGGGGCGCCGTCCCAGGCATAGAACCCGCCGTTGTCCGCCGTCGTGGCGGCATCGATGCGGGCGAGCAGCTTGCCGGCGGCGAACGCCGGGGTGAACAGTTTGCCCTCGGGGACGCGCGCCTGAAACGGTTCAGACAGATCGGTGCGGGTGGTGCCGGGGTGCAGCGCCAGGCAGATCACCCGGCGTGCCCGACGCGTGCATTCGATGGCCAGGTCGCGGGTGAGCATGTTCTGGGCCGCCTTGCTGGTGCGATAGGCATACCACCCGCCCAGGCGATTGTCGCCGATGCTGCCCACCCGCGCGGAGAGGCTGGCAAACACCGCGCGCTGCGAGTGGTTGAGAAGCCCCAGGCACTCCCGGGCGATCAGCGCCGGCGCCAGGGTATTGACCCGATAGCTGGTGAGCATGCCCTCGGCGCTGATCGACTCGACGCGCTTTTCCGGCCAGATACCCTGCGCCTCGTCATGGAGCAGGCCAAACGCATTGATCAGCAGGTGCAGCCGCGGCTGATCGGCCCGCAGTGTCGCCGCCATCGCAGCGATGCTGGCCTCATCGAGGATATCCACGGCCAGCGGCATACAGCGCTCGCCATAGGCTTCGCGCAGGGCGGTCAGCCGGGGGCTGTCCGGGGTACGTGTGGCCGCCCAGACCCGACGCGCCGACGAGCCGGCCAGCAGCTGCTCCACCAGCGCCGCACCAATCCCGCCGCTGGCGCCGACCACCAGGACATTCGAGTCGTGATCGAGCGTTTCCATCAATCGATTCCTTCTGCCGCGTTACAATGCCCATTATGGCAGCCCCGCTCATTCAGCCCACCCGGCACGGTCTCTACTGTGCGGCCGGTGATTTTCATATCGACCCCTGGCGACCGGTGCCCCGGGCGCTGATCACCCACGCCCATGCCGATCACGCACGCCCTGGCAGTGAAGCGTACTGGAGCCTGCGCGACGGACTCGGGCTGATGCGCCGGCGGCTCAGTGGCAGGGCCTGCCTGAACACGGTGGACGAGGGCGAGCGGCTGCAGTTCGGCCCGGTCAGCGTCAGCTTTCACCCGGCCGGTCATGTCCTCGGCTCGGCGCAGATCCGCGTCGAGCACGAAGGCGCGGTGTGGGTGGCATCCGGCGACTACAAACGGGATCCGGATCCGACCTGCGCCCCCTTCGAGCCGGTGGCCTGCGACACCTTCATCACCGAGGCGACCTTCGCACTGCCCGTCTACCGCTGGCCCGCGGTGGAGACGGTCGCCGCGGACATCCACCAGTGGTGGCACGACAATGCGGCGAACGGGCGCACCACGGTGCTGTTCTCGTACGCCCTCGGCAAGGCCCAGCGGCTGATGGCGGCGCTGCCGGCCCCCCACCCCGGTCCCATCTATCTGCACGGCGCCGTCGCCCCGCTCACCCAGGACTATCGCGACGCCGGCATCGAACTGCCGCCCACCCATCGCGTCAGTGAGGCACCCGGTGACGAGGACTATGGCCGGGCGCTGGTGATCGCACCGCCGAGCGCGGCGGGTTCAACCTGGATGCGACGCTTCCGTCAGCCCGCTCTGGGGTTTGCCTCGGGCTGGATGCGCATTCGTGGTAACCGCCGCCGGCGGGGCTATGACCGCGGCTTCGTCATCTCGGATCACGTTGACTGGCCGGGGCTTTTGCAGACCATCGAAGACACCGGCGCCCGCGAGATCCTGACCACCCACGGCCGCGCGGATGAGCTGGTGCGCTACCTGGGCGAACGCGGCCTCGACGCCCGGCCTCTGGCCACACTCTATGGCGACGCCGGAGAGGATGGCTGATGCAGGGGTTCGCCGAGCTGTTCCGCGCGCTCGACGAGCAGCGCGGCACCAACGCCAAGGTCGCGGCCATGGCGGACTATTTCAGCCGGGTATCCGCCGCGGACGGCGCCTGGGCCGTGTACTTTCTCAGCGGGCGACGCCTGAAACGCCTCATCGGCCCCGTGCAGCTGCGCGAATGGCTGGCGCAGATGACCGGTCTGCCGGCCTGGCTGGTCGACGAGACCCATCAGCATGTCGGTGATCTCGCCGAGACGGTCGCACTCATGCTCGACACCCCGGCGGACGGCGGCGCGGCGCCCGATCCGGGGCTTGCCCACTGGGTCGAAACACGCATCCAGTCCCTGCGCGACTGCGACAACGGGCAGCGTCGCGCGGCGGTAACGGCGGCCTGGCGCGAGCTCGACGAAGCGGGGCGCTTTCTGCATACCAAACTGCTCACCGGCGCCCTGCGCGTTGGCGTATCGCAGACACTGGTCGAGCGGGCACTGGCCCGGGCGAGCGGTCTGCCCCGTCCGGTGATTGCCCACCGCATGATGGGTCAGTGGCGCCCCGAGCCGGCTTTTTTCGAGGGCCTGTTCGATGCCCGGTCCGGTCAGGAAGATGCCTCGCGCCCCTACCCGTTCTTTCTCGCCCATCCGCTGGAGGGCGACCCCGCGGACGCCCTGGGAGCGATCGATGCCTGGCAGCTCGAGTGGAAGTGGGACGGCATCCGGGCGCAGCTCGTGCGCCGCGCCGATGCGGTGTACCTGTGGTCGCGCGGCGAAGCACTGGTCACCGATACCTTTCCGGAACTGATCGAAGCCGCCCGGGCACTGCCCGCGGATACCGTCCTTGATGGCGAGATCCTTGCCTGGCGCGATCAGGTCCTGCCGTTCGCACAGCTGCAGCGACGACTGGGTCGCAAGCGCGTGACGCGGCGCTTCATGAACGAGGTGCCGGTGCGACTGATGGCCTACGATCTGCTCGAATCCGCTGGCAGGGATCGGCGGGACGATCCGCTGCAATCCCGCCGGGCCCGGCTCGAGGCCCTGCTCGAGGACGCCGAGCCGCCGCTGATGCTCTCGCCACTGATCGATGCACCGGACTGGGCCACGCTGGCCGCACGTCGCGACGAATCCCGCGACCGGGGCGTCGAGGGGATCATGCTCAAGGGCCGTCACACGGCCTACGCCACCGGGCGGCCACGCGGGCCGTGGTGGAAGTGGAAGATCAGCCCGCTGACGCTCGACGTCATCCTGCTCTACGCCCAGCCCGGTCATGGCCGGCGCGCCAACCTGTACACCGACTACAGCTTCGCCGTGCCCGACGGTGACCAGCTGGTGCCCATCGCCAAGGCCTATTCGGGCCTCGACGATGCCGAAATCCGCCGGCTGGATCGATGGATCCGGCGCAATACCCGCGAGCGATTCGGTCCGGTCCGCTCGGTGGAGCCGGTCCAGGTGTTCGAGCTGGCATTCGAGGGCATCAGCCCGTCGTCACGCCACAAATCCGGGCTTGCCCTGCGCTTTCCACGCATCAGCCGCTGGCGCGAGGATCTGGGCCCCGGTGATGCCGATACCCTCGATCAGGCCCGGGCATTGCTGCCATGACCGTAGCGGCGTCGAACCGGTTGACCGAATGGTTCGCCGGCAATGGCTGGACCCCGGCCGAGTTCCAGCAGACCGCCTGGGCGGCCTACGCCGCCGGCGAGAGCGGGCTGATCCACTCGGCTACGGGGTCAGGCAAGTCCCTGGCGGCCTGGGGTGGACCGCTGCTTGAGGGGCTTGAACAGGCCGCCGCCGGGCATCAGACGGCGGCGGGTTTCCGGGTGCTATGGATCACGCCGCTGCGCGCCCTGGCCGGCGATACGCTCGACAGCCTGCGCACCGCCGCCGCCGGCGTCGGACTGGACTGGCGCATCGAAAAGCGCACCGGGGACACCTCGGGCGGCGCCCGGACCCGGCAGCGGCGGCGTCCGCCGGAGGCGCTGGTCACCACCCCCGAGAGCCTGTCGCTGCTGCTCTCCTACCGCGATGCGGCGCGCCAGTTCGCGCCGCTGCGGGCCGTGATCGTCGATGAATGGCACGAGCTCATCGGGACCAAACGCGGTGTGCAGCTTGAACTGGCACTGGCGCGACTGCGGGCGCTGGCGCCGGGCCTGCGGACCTGGGGACTCTCCGCCACCCTTGGCAACCTCGACGAGGCCCGGGACTGCCTGCTGGGTGGTAGCGCCGGCGACGGGCGCCTGATCCAGGGCCCGCCGGCCCGGCCCATCCATATCCGCACCCTGGAACCGACCCAGGAGGAGCGCTTTCCGTGGGCGGGGCACCTCGGTACCCAACTGATTGACGGGGTGATCGAGGCCCTCGAGGGAGACGGCACCTGCCTGCTGTTCACCAATACCCGATCGCAGGCCGAGCGCTGGTTCGAAGCGCTGGTGCGGGCACGGCCCGACTGGATCGAGGGCCTGGGGCTGCATCACGGCTCCATCGACCGGTCCCTGCGCGATCGCATCGAGGCGGGACTCGCCGCCGGGGCATTCCGCTGCGTGGTGGCCACCTCAAGCCTCGATCTGGGGGTCGACTTTGCCCCGGTGGACCAGGTGATCCAGATCGGCAGCCCCAAGGGCGTGGCGCGACTCGCCCAGCGTGCCGGGCGCAGTGGTCATCAGCCCGGGCGGCACAGCCAGATCCTGTGCGTGCCCACCAACGCCCTCGAGATGATCGAGATCGCCGCCGCGCGGCAGGCGTGGGCAGCCGGTGAGGTGGAATCCCGGCCGCCTCTGCGCGAGAGCCTGGATGTGCTCGCACAGCACCTGGTGACCCTCGCGGCCGGCGACGGCTTTGAACCGGACGCCCTTTATGCCGAGGTGCGGACCACCTTCGCCTACGCTGGCCTGGATGAGGCGGCCTGGCAGTGGACACTGGACTTTGTGACCCGCGGCGGACCGGTTCTGGCCGCCTACCCCGACTTCCAGCGTGTGGTCGCGGGCATCGACGGCCGCTACCGGATCGCCGGTCGTGGCCATGCCAGCCGGCACCGCATGAGCATTGGCACCATCACCAGCGACGCCGCCATCGCCGTGCGCTACCAGGGCGGCGGACACATCGGCACCATTGAGGAGAGCTTCATCGCCCGCCTGCGTCCCGGCGATGTCTTCCTGTTCGCCGGCCGAAGCCTGGCCCTGGTGTGGGTGCGTGATCTGACCGCGTACGTCCGCCGCGCCAGCGCCCGCCGCCAGGCGGTTCCGCGCTGGCAGGGCGGGCGCCTGCCCCTGTCCACCGCCCTCGCCGACCGCGTCCTGAGTCTGCTGGCCAAGGCGGCTGGCGGCCACTTCGACGAGCCCGAGATGCGTGCCATCCGCCCGCTGCTGACGGTCCAGTCGCAGTGGTCCGAGCTACCCCGCCCGGGTCGACTGATCATCGAGCGCACGACCTCCCGCGAGGGCGAGCATGTCTTCATCTATCCATTCGCCGGCCGCCTGGCCCACGAGGGTCTGGCCACCCTCTGCGCCTGGCGGCTCGGGCAGATCACGCCGGCCACCTACAGCCTGTCAGTGAATGATTATGGCTTTGAACTGCTGGGCCGCGATCTCCCTGAGCTGAGCACTGACGACTGGCGGTCCCTGTTTGATGCCGATGGGCTGGTCGAGGATCTGGCGGCGGCGATGAATGCCAGCGAGCTCGCGCGTCGCCAGTTCCGTGATATCGCCCGGGTGGCGGGACTGGTGTTTCAGGGCTATCCGGGCAAGGGCAAGAGTGCACGCCAGCTCCAGGCCTCGAGCGGGCTCATGTTCGACACCATTGACCGCTATGACCCCGACAACCGCCTGCTCGACCAGGCCCGGCGCGAAGTCCTTGACAGCGCCCTCGAGGTGGATCGCCTGCGTGCGGCGCTGCAGCAGATGGCCGCCGCTGAACTGGCCCTCCATCACCCGGCGCGATTCACGCCACTGGCTTTCCCCCTCTGGGCGGAGCGGCTGCGTAACCGGCTCAGCACCCAGAGCTGGCAGGATCGCGTGGCCCGCATGGTCGCCCAGCTTGAAAAGGCTGCGGATCGGCCATGACCGGCCCTGTCGTTGATCTGAACGGCCAGCGCCTCGAGCTGCTGCCCGAACGCGCCGTGTTCTGGCCGGCAACCGCGACATTGCTGCTGGCCGATCTGCACCTGGGCAAGGCCGCGCGTTTCCGCCGCGCCGGGCTGGCAGTGCCCGAGGGCGACAATCAGGCGACACTGGCGCGCGTCGATGCGCTGATCGAAGCCCGGCGGCCCGCCACGCTCATCCTCCTGGGGGACATCCTGCACGCCTCGCTGGCCGCCGATCCGGCGCTGCGCGACACACTGCTCGCCTGGCGCGCCGGCCATCCGACAGTCGAGATGATCGCCATTGTCGGCAACCATGACCGGGATATCCGTGGCCTCGAGCCCGCCCTCCTCTGTGCGGCAGAGGGGCTCCTGCATCATGGCCTGAGTCTGCGCCATCATCCGCCAGAGGGCCCGGTGGATACGCCCTGGCTTGCCGGCCACTGGCACCCGGTGGTGCGACTCAGCGCCGCCGGCGACAGCCTGCGTCTGCCCGCTTTTGTCGAAGCCCCGGATGTCGGGCTGGTACTGCCGGCATTTGGCGGGCTGACCGGCGGGGCACTGATCGACCGGCGTGCCGGCCGCCGCCGGTATGTGACCAGCGGTGAAGGGGTGTTCGCCGTGGATCGGGGCTAGGACCGCGCAAAAAAAAGCCGACGGGATCGTCGGCCAAGAGGAGGAGAGAGAGAACTAACTGTGTTGCAATGCAATATAGCACCCCTCGCCTTTCCTCTCAACCCTTTGTGGCAGGGTCGTGCTCCGCCCCCATCCGGCTGCGGAGTGACTCGGCCTGGGCCCGGATCGCGGCGCGCTGATCCTCGCTTTTGCGCTGCAGATTGCGGAACTGAAACTGCAGGCGCCGGTTGCCGGCGAGCTGGGCCTCATGACGGTCCAGGAATTCCCAGTACAGCGTGGTGAACGGGCAGGCCGTCTCGCCGACGGCCTCCCGCGGATTGAACCGGCACTGGCTGCAGGCATTGCTCATTCGGTCGATGTAGGCACCGCTGGCGCAGTAGGGCTTGGTGCCGACCACCCCGCCGTCGCCGAACTGGCTCATCCCCAGGGCGTTGGGCAGGCTTACCCAGTCTGCGGCGTCCAGATACAGCGCCGCATGCCATTCATGGAATCGGTAGGGGTGCACGCCATAGAGCTGGGCGAACAGGCCCAGCACCATCAGACGCTGGATATGATGGGCGTACCCATGGCGCAGCAGCGCCGCCATCGCATCGGCCACACAGGCCATATCGGTCTGTCCGTCCCAGAAAAACGTCGGCAGCTCGGCCTGATGATCAAGGGCATTGAGCTCGGCATACCCGGGCATACGCAGCCAGTACACGCCGCGTATGAACTCGCGCCAGCCAAGGATCTGGCGGACAAAACCCTCCACGGCATTGATCGGTGCGGCACCGGCGTCCAGCGCCGCCTCGGCGCGGGCCAGACAACGCCGCGGATCGAGCAGATGCAGGTTGAGCGAAGTCGACAGGCGGGCATGGTAGAGCAGCGGCTCACCCACCCAGATGGCGTCCTGCCAGGTGCCGAAGGCCGGCAGTCGATGACGGATGAAATCGTCGAGCGCGGTCTCCGCCTGCGCCGGCGTCACCGGTTGATCAAAGTCGGCGGCACGACCGGGGAAATGCCCGTAACGCTCGGCCACCAGCGCGATCACGGCCTGAGTGGTGGCATCCGGCTCGAACACCGGGTGGCCCGGCAGATCACCCGGCCCGCCGGCGCCAAAGGCCGCGCGGTTGTCCTTGTCGAAATTCCACGCCCCGCCGCGCGGCTGGCCACCGTCCATCAGCACGTCATGGCGCTTTCGCATGCTGCGATAGAAGTATTCCATGGTCAGGCTCTTGCGATTGGACGCCCACTCCTGGAACGCCTCACGGCTTGCCATGAAATGCCGGTCGCGGTGCCACTCCAGCGCGACATCCAGTGGCTCAATGCACTCGAGCAGGGCCTGTTCCAGGGACCAGTCGCCGGCCTCCATCATGACCACGCTGGCCGGTCCGAGTGCCGCCAGGTCCTCGGCCAGCTGCCCGGGCAGGGTGGTATCGGTCAATGCCGCCCCGGGACCCGCGTCGGCGGCATGGTAGTGCACGGCGACGCCCTGCTGGCGCAGGGCATCGCGCAGGTGCCGCATGGCCGACCAATACAGCACCAGGCGTTGCTGATGCGGCGCGCCCCCGGCCGGCTGATTGACGGTCTCGGCCATCCAGACCGCGTCTCGGGCGGGGTCGATGTCACTGAGGAGCGGGCCATTGCGATCAAGCTGATCGGCCTGCACCACGATAAGCCGGCGGAGCGTGTTCATTGGGTGGAGGCCTCCGTCATCGGTGGAACCAGCATCGAGGGGTCGATGCGTTGATCGAACCAGTTCATCCGCCAGTCGAGATGGGCACCGGTCACCCGCCCGCTCGCGCCGACTTCGGCGATGATCTCGCCCTGGCGGACCGTATCGCCCACCGCCACGCGCATCGCCGACAGGTGCAGAAAGCTCGATGACAGGCCCTGACCGTGATCGAGGATCAGCGTGCCACCCGAGAAGAACAGATCCTCGGCGGCCAGTGTGACCACGCCATCGGACGGGGCCCGCACCGGCGTCCCGGTGGGCCGGGCGATATCAATGCCGTAGTGGGGCTGACGCGGTTCGCCATTGAGAATCCGCTGACTGCCGTAGATCCCGGAAATCGGCCCGGTCACCGGCCAGATCCAGCCGGCATCGAAGTGCCGCGCCGGCAGGCGCCTGGCGCGTGCCGCCCGCACCGCCGATGCATCGCGCCGGATCCGCTCGAGGGTCTCGGCGTCGGGACTGACCTGATTGCGGTCGAGCCCGTCAATGCGCTGGATGTCATAGCGCCGCTGGGCAACCTCCAGGGTGCGCTGGCGGCGCGTGCCATCCGGGCTGACCGCCGTCACCGTCACCACGGCCGGCGCATCGCGGCCCAGCCCCAGCACGAAACGCCCCGCTGAATCCACGGGGATCGTGTGGCCGAGGGCCCGCACCTCGGCGCCGGGGGGCGCCTCGCCATGCAGCAGCCCGCCCTGCCGCCGTGGACCGTCGATGTCGAGCGCGCCGGCGACCAGCGGCAGGAGGCCAAGCAGCAGACCAAGGGTTCGTGTCAATCGGATCATGATGTCATTCCCCGCGACAGGCCGGGCAGACGCCCTCGATCTCGACGGTCTGAGCCAGTTGGGCAAAGCCCAGATCGCCAGCGCGCTGGGCGAGCGCCGCCTCGATGCCGTGATCGTCAAGCTCGGCCACACGATGGCAGTGGCGGCAGATCAGGAACTGGCCGTTATGACTGTGTTCGGGATGCCCGCAGCCGACATAGGCATTGATCGACGCCAGCCGGTGGACAAAGCGCTCGGCCATCAGAAAATCCAGCGTGCGGTACACCGTCGGCGGCGCCGCCGATGCCGAGCCCTGACGCAGTCGTGCCAGCAGATCATACGCCTTGACCGGCTGGTGGCTCTCCCAGATCAGCTCGAGCACCCGCCGGCGCAGCGGCGTGAGTCGCCGGCCACGCTGCAGACAGAGTCTCTCAGCCTCGCCCAGCGCGGCATCAATGCAACGCTGATGGTCATGGTCCTCGCCCGGGAAAGCGCTCATCCGCCTCACCTCTTTTGCGCGTGGGTCACGCGGTTGCGCAGATAGACCGGTTCAAGCGCCGCCGCCGCGACCGCCTCACCGGCAGCCAGACGCTGCCGTGCCAGCGGCATGGCCGCGGCGATATCCGGTTCGCAGTCGGCATTCACCGCGCTCAGTCCCGCCCCATCGGCGATGGCCGGCCAGGCGGCGAAGCCGCTGCCGGCCCCGGACCACTGCCCCGCGGGCAGCGGCGGGCAGACCGGCGCACCCAGCCATTCATCACCCACCGGCAGCGTCCCGAGCTCCGCGGTCGGCGGATGCCGGAAAAGCCCGCCATAGACCTCGCCCATGCGCGCGTCCAGCAGCACCAGCGTCCCTGTGGGTGTGGGATCGTTCCGCCAGGCCGTCTCGGCCACCACCTGCAGGGTCGACAGTGCCACCACCGGCCGATCAAGACCCAGCGCGAGGCCCTGACCGACGCCGGTGGTCACCCGCACACCGGTGAACCCGCCCGGGCCACGGGTACAGGCGACGGCATCGACGCCGGTGCGGCCAAGACCTGCCTCTGCCAGCAGCGCATCGGCGGCCGCCAGTACCGCCCGGGTCTGACCCTGTCGCTGGCGGGTGGTTCGAGTGATAATCGTATCACCCACCGCCAGCGCCACGGTGCAGACCCCGGTGGTGGCGTCGATGCCTAGGATAACGGGGGATGCCGTCATGGTTCAGCCTCCGGCTCGGGCGCCTCAGTTGTATCGGTCTCAAAATCCAGCTCCAGCTGCACCGCCTCATAGCGCGGGTCGAGCCCACCGGCATAGACCGCTTCCTGGGGGACGACGCGGTAGGTGGACGGCTCGCCCACGGGGATCGGCGGACCGATGCGCTGGCGCAGCCAGGCAAACCCGCCCAGAAGCAGGCCAGCCCCCGCGAGGGTCCAGAACAGCCCGGCCGGGCCGAGCAGGGTCATCAGCTGGGTGGCGATCAGCGGGCCGAAGATCATCCCCGCCCCATGCACCAGCAGCAGGCTGGCGCTGGCGCCCAGCATCTGCTGGGGCTCGAGAAAGTCGTTGGCGAGCGACAGCGAGATGGGGTAGAGGGTGAACGCAAGCCCACCCCAGACCACCGCCATGCCGATCACGGCCCATTCATGGGCACCGGTCATGTAGACAATGCCGAGGCTCGTCGCGGTCATCAAAAAACTGACTCCCATCAGGACATCGCGCCGATTGAAACGATCCGACAGGTGGCCGATCGGCCACTGCAGGATAAAGCCGCCGAGGATGCTCAGACCCATGAGCCAGGCGATATGGCCGTCGCTGAACCCGACGCCGCGGGCATACACCGGTGCCAGGCCCAGAAACGCCCCACCCACCGTCCCGGCCAGCGCCGAGCCCACCACACCCAGTGGCGAGGCATCGAACAGGTCCCGCAGGCCGACCCGCTCCACCACCGGCAGCGCCGGTGAAGCGATTCGGGTGATCGTCACCGGCACCACCGCAGCGGCAATCAGCATGGCGGCCAGACTGAAGAGTTCAAAACCGCCGGGCGCGCCCACCATCAGCAGGAACTGCCCGCCGCCAAGGCCGACATAGCTGACGATGCTGTAAACGCCCAGCACCTGGCCGCGTCGCTCACTGGGCGTGCGATCGTTGAGCCAACTCTCGGTCACCATATACAGGCCCGCCAGGCTGAACCCGAAGGCGAGGCGCATCAGCCCCCACAGCCAGGGTTCGAGCAACAGCGGATAGGCCAATGTGCTGATTGCCGCCATGGCCGCGAAGGCCGCAAAGCTGCGGATGTGCCCCACCCGGGCAATGAGCCCGGCGCACACCCAGGTCGCCATGACGAAACCCACCGAATAGCAGGCGGTGACGAGGCCGATGACGCGGGTGTCAAAGGCCTCCTCGGACATGCGCACACCCACCAGGGTGGTCAGCAGCCCCCCGCCGCTCAGCAGCAGTCCGAATGAAACGAACAGTGCGATAAACGGTGAGATCGTGCGCTGCATGCGGGTACCGGTGGTGGCGTCGGGAGTGCGTCTACGGGGGTGCGCCGAGGATAGTCGACCTGCCCCGGCATTGCTACTATCACAGGCGACACCCGCCAATGCACGAGGGAGACAGCATTGATCGACGAGGAAATCCCCGACCAGGGCATCCGGCTGCGCTCGCCCAATGCCGATGAGGGGGGCGCCATGTGGTCGGTGGCGAGAGACACGCAGACGCTCGACCTGAACTCGAGCTATCTCTACATGCTGCTGGCCCGCGACTTCGCGGACACCTGCGTCATTGCAGAACACGAAGGCCGGATCGTCGGCTTCGCCAGCGGCTATCGCCGCCCGCGGCATCCCGAGGTGGTATTTCTCTGGCAGGTGGGGATCCGGCCCGGACTGCAGGGACAGGGACTGGGCAAGCGGCTGATTGCGGCCTTCCTGCGTCAGCCCGGGGCCGATCGGGCGAGCATGCTCGAGACGACCATTGCGCCGGATAACGAGGCCTCACGGGCCCTTTTCCAGTCGATGGCGCGCGAGCTCGACACCGACTGCCAGATCAGCCCCTGCTTTCGGGCGGAGGATTTCCCGGACAACGGCCACTCGGCGGAGGAGCTGTTCACCATCGGCCCCTACCGGCCCTCGGCCCTCAACCAGCTGGCGCCGTGAGCACCCAGTCACCCACACACCGCAGTCACTCCGAACAGGGGGAGAAAGAATGAAAATCGTCGATCTTGAGGTCATCAAGGGTTCCGAGCGCGAAGTCCACGGCCCGGGCTGGACCAGCCGGCGGCTATTGCTGAGAAAGGACGGGATGGGGTTCTCGTTTCACGAGACCATCATTCCCGCCGGTGCCGAAATGACGCTGTGGTACAAGAACCATCTCGAGGCGGTCTACTGCGTTGAAGGTAATGGCAGCGTCGAGGACCTGGCCACCGGCGAGCGCCATGAGCTGCGCGACGGCGTGCTCTATGCGCTGGATCAGAATGACCGCCATGTCCTGCGCGGCGGCACCGAGGACATGCGCCTGATCTGCGCGTTCAACCCGCCGGTCACGGGTCGCGAGACCCATGATGCCGATGGCTCCTACGAGCTCGTCGAGGACTGATCGGCGAAAAAGTCGTTGACCGCCTCGATGTCGCGGACCAGTGGCATCGGCGGCAGACTGGCGCGGAACAGCCGGCCATAGGGCTTGCTGATGAGGCGCGTATCGCCGAGCACCAGGACGCCGCGATCGGCGGTGTCGCGGATCAGCCGCCCCACCCCCTGCCGGAGGCCGATAATGGCCTCCGGCAGTTGATGGTCGGCGAAGGAGCTCCGCCCCTGATCCTTCAGCCAGGCGGCCCTCGCCTGCAGGACCGGATCACCGGGTGAGGCAAACGGCAGGCGGTCGATCATCACACAGGACAGGGCCGGGCCGCGGACATCCACTCCCTCCCAGAACGACTGTGTGCCCAGCAGGATCGCTCCCGGCGTGGCCCGGAACCGCTCCAGCAGCTGCTTGGGTGCGGCATCCCCCTGGACCATCAATGCCGACCAGCCCCGCGCCCGCAGCCAGTCGGCGGCATGACGCAGGGCGCGATGACTGGTGAACAGCATGAAAGCCCGCCCCTCGCTGGCCTCGAGCACGGGCTCGACGGCCTGCAGGTAGGCCTCGTCAAAGCGCGGGTCGCGCGGCTCTGGCAGTGACGCCGGGAGATAGAGCCGGGTATTGCGGGCATAATCAAAGGGGCTGTCGAGCTGCAGGGTCTGCGCCGAGTCGATCCCCAGGCGACGCTGGAAATGCTCGAATGAGCCGTTCACGCCCAGCGTCGCCGAAGTGAGCACCCAGGACTGGCCGTGCCGGGCGCGGCTGCGACGGAAATGCTCGGCGACATCCAGTGGCGTCAGCCGCAGCGCAAACCCCTGGCCGCGGGTCTCGACCCAGGCCACTTCACGGGACTCGGCATCATTGGCCAGAAACCCGCGTAGCGACGACTGCAGCTCATCGCTGCGTTTGTGACAGTTCTCGAGCCCGCGCCCCCGGGGCGCCTGGGGGGCGAGGGCCCCGGTCAGCGATTCAAGGGCCGCCGCCAGCTCGGCCGCCGCCTCGTGGGGTGCCTCGCCGGCATCCGCCCATGCCATGCGCGAGCTCTCCCCCAGCGCCCGGCGCAGCTCGGCCGCGGCACGCTCGACCCGCGCGGCGTGCTCCGCCAGATCCGGGGAGTCACCGGCCTCGCGCTGCTGCTCGAGACGCGTATCCCGCACCAGATCCTGTAGCTGGCGGCTTGAAACCGTCACCCCGAAGAACCGGGCCGCCGTCTCGGGCAGCTGGTGGGCTTCATCGAGGATATACACATCGGCACTGGGCAGCACCTCGCCGTAGCCACCCTCACGCAGCGCCCAGTCCGCCATCAGCAGATGGTGGTTGACGACGACCACATCCGCCTCCTGCGCCTCACGGCGGGCCTCCATCAAAAAGCATTCACTGTAGAGCGGACAGTTCTGCCCCAGACAGTTGTCGGCGGTGGACGTGACCCGCGGCTGCAGACGCCCGTCCACGCTGCCGGCCGGCGCTTCGGCCAGATCACCACTTCGGGTACGCCCCGCCCAGGCCCGCAGCTTTTGCAGCCCATCGGCCATCGCCGCGGTCTCGAGACGGCCCTCCTCGGCGGTGCGCTCCATGCGATAGAGACACAGATAGTTGCCGCGCCCCTTGAGCAGTGCCATGCGGACAGGCCGCTCGAGTGCCGCCCGGGCAATCGGCAGATCGCGATGATAGAGCTGATCCTGGAGCGTGCGCGTGCCGGTGGAGATCACCACACGCTTGCCCGAGTGCAGCGCGGGGATCAGATAGGCGAGCGTCTTGCCGGTGCCCGTGCCGGCCTCGACCACCAGCGAGTCCTCGGCCTCAATGGCCGCCGCCACGGCCTGCGCCATGCGCTGCTGCTCTTCACGGGGCGAGTAGTCATCGAGCAGGTCGGCCAGCGGTCCATCGGCGGCGAGCGCGCGATCCAGCGCGGCATCGTCGGTCATTGGCCACCCGCCGCGCGGCGGCCACGAAGGTTGGCGGCAACGGCCAGCACCCCGATGACCCCATAGGTCAGCAGCGTCCAGGCTGGAATACTCACACCCAGCACCCGATCCACGGCCGCGCACTCACCGGATCCCGACAGCACCAGCGTGATCACCTCAGTGACTGGAAACACGCCCAGAAGATAGTCCAGACCCGGGCCGCAGGCCGGCACCTGATCCGCCGGCAGCGACTGCAGCCAGAGGTGCCGCCCGGCGAGACCGATGCCACCGAGGCAGGCGAGCACGGTCAGCACCGCGACGCTGCGACCCGGCACCACGATTCCCGCGAGCAGCACGACACCCATGGCAATAAAGGCGATGCGCTGGAATACGCACAGCGGACAGGGTTCCATGCCACCCACCCACTCAAGCACCAGGGCAATCGCCACCAGCGCGAAGCAGATCAGCGCCAGCAGGCCGTTGATATGTGCGGGTTGACGCCACTGGCGCTGAAGGAATGCCATCATCCGCCCAGTTTGCCGAATGGGGGACGGCCTCGCCATCCCCATGGGCCATCGGATACGGTGATGTTATGACGCAGTTCACACTCGACAATCGCTATCCCGACGCACTCCCGGCGACCGGCTACGCACACTGCGACCCGGCCGCCGCTCCGGCGCCGGCCCTGCTGCTGGTCAATGAACCACTCGCCGAAGCCCTCAACATCGCGCCATCGTGGTTGCAGGGTGCCGATGCCGCCGCGCTATGGACCGGCAACGGGCCCCTCGCCGGCACACGACCCGTTGCACTGGCCTATGCCGGGCATCAGTTCGGCCAGCCGGTGCCGCAGCTTGGCGACGGCCGGGCCCTGATTCTGGGACAGGTCACCACCCGTGACGGCGCCGTCGTTGACCTGCAGTTGAAAGGCTCCGGACGCACGCCTTTCTCGCGTGGCGGCGACGGACAGGCGGCGCTCGGGCCGGTGCTTCGGGAGTATATCGTCAGCGAGGCGATGCACGCGCTGGGTATCCCGACCACCCGGGCGCTGACCGTGGCCACCACCGGCGCAACGCTCGAGCGGCAGTTCGGCCCCGAGCCCGGCGCGGTCCTGACCCGCGTCGCGGCCAGTCATCTGCGCTTTGGCAGTTTCGAGTATTTCGCCCATCGCGGCGATACCGACGGGCTGCAGGCACTGGTCGACATGGCCATCGACTGGCATGACCCGGACTGGCGCGATGCCTCGGCCAGCGAGCGCGCCGCCGCCCTGCTCGACCGCGTGGTCGAGCGCACCGCGGCGCTGATCAGCGAATGGTTGCGGGTGGGTTTCATTCACGGGGTGATGAACACCGACAACATGACCCTCAGTGGCGAAACCCTCGACTACGGCCCATGTGCCTTCATGGACGGATTCCGGCCCGATCGGGTCTACAGCTCCATTGATGTGCGCGGGCGCTACGCCTGGAATCAGCAGCCGCGCATCGGGCACTGGAACCTGACGCGTCTGGCCGAATGCCTGCTGCCGTTGCTCGACCCCGATGAAGCGAGCGCCACACAGCGGGCGGAGCGGATTCTTGCCACCTACCCGGGCCGCTTTGAGGCGCACTACAACCGCGCACTGTCAGCCAAACTGGGGCTCACGGACCTGCGCGGAGGCACGGACCCGGCCGTCGGGGAGGACGCCACCGGGGAAGATGCCGAGCTCGCTGAACGTTTTCTTGGACTGATGGCCCGGCATGAAGCGGACTTCACCAACACCTGGCGGGCGCTCGCCACAGACCGGCCCGATTCACCCGGCCAGTGCCGGGCGATGGGCGAGTGGCTGGGGGATGACGACGCCCTGGCGCAATGGATGGATGATTACGCCACGCGTCTGCAGGCGGTGGGCATTGCCGAATCCACCCGCCAGTCGCGGATGAACCACGCCAACCCGGCTGTGATTCCCCGCAACCATCAGGTCGAAGCCGCCCTCGACGCCGCCCGGCAAGGCGACATGGCGCCGGCCCGGCAACTGATCGACGCGCTCCAGTCGCCCTATCACCCCCCGCCGTCGGCGGCCTGGCTGCAACGGCCGCCGTCGTTGGCCGAGGTCGTGCCCGCCACGTTCTGCGGGACCTGATTCACTGGCCAGAGCGCCTGACACGACGGCGTTTGGTGACATTGTCACTGTCCCCCCACCGATTGCCGCGCCATGATCATGGCATGAAGGCATAAAGACCTTCCCCTAGGAGGACAGAATGACTGATTCAAATCCCGTAAAGACCTCCCGCCGGCGGTTTCTTGCCGGTTCCGCCATGGCCGCCGGTGCGGCCGCCAGCGGCATCGCCGGCGGCGCCCTTTTCAAAAGCGGCAGTGCCCGGGCGGTGTCGACCAATGCGCGCATCGTCATCGCCGGTGCCGGCGCCGCGGGGCTTTCCATCGCCACCCGTCTGAGCCGACAGCTGGACGGCGCCCGCATCACCCTTATCGACAGCCGCGAGATCCATCTCTACCAGCCCGGATTGACGCTGGTTGGCACAGGCATCTGGGAACCTGCCCAGGTTGAGGATCGAAATGCCCGATACATCCCCGATCAGGCGGAATGGATCCGCGATGACGTCGTTGCCTTCCACCCCGACAGCAACCAGGTCGAGACGTCGGGGGGCAGTCGGGTCGACTACGACTATCTGGTCGTCACCACCGGGCTGCAACTGAACTTCGATGAGATCGAGGGCATGGACCCAACCCTGATTGGCAGCGACGGAATCGGCTGTGTCTATGCCAGTCCACAGAATGCCTCGCGCACCTGGGAGGCGGCCCGGCAGTATATCGATGAAGGCGGCATCGGGCTTTTCACCCGTCCCCCGGGGCCGATCAAATGTGCCGGCGCACCGCTGAAGGTGACCATGCTCATCGAGGATGAGCTGCAGAACAACGGCACCCGGGCCGAGGCGGAGATGCATTATCTGCCGCCCGGTGAGGGGCTGTTCTCGCAGCCCGACATCCACGAGTTTCTCAAAAGCTATTTCCCCGAACAGCGGGATATCGCCATTGACTGGAGTCATCCGCTAACCGCCATCGACCCGGGCAACCGGCGGGCGACCTTCGGCACGCCGGAGGGGGCGCAGACCATCGACTACGACTTCATCCATGTCGTACCGCCCATGTCGGCCCCGGACATGATCCGCTATGGCGATCTGGGCTGGCAGGAAGGCGACTTCCAGGGCTGGATGGAAGTGGATCAGTACAGCCTGCAGCACCGCCGCTACCCGAACGTCTTCGGTGCCGGTGACGTGGTGGGCACGCCGGTGGGCAAGACCGCTGCCAGTGTCAAGGCCCAGGCACCGGTGGTCGCCGACAACGTGGTGGCCGCCATCGAGGACCGCGAACTCCCCATGGAATGGACGGGCTATACCTCCTGCCCGCTCATTACCGAGAAGGGCCAGGCCATGCTGGTCGAGTTCGACTTCAGCCTCGAGATGACGCCCTCGTTCGACTTCCTCAATCCGTTCGAGCCGCAGTGGGCCCCATGGTTTCTCAAGGAACGCATGCTACATGCCGCCTACAACGCGATGATGCGCGGCCGGGTATAAGGAGGTCTGTCATGGAATTTTCGATTTTTGGCATTCTGGCCGTTGTTCTCGAGCTGTTCCGGCCGATCCTTCTGCCGCTGGGAGTCCTGATTGCGGCCGATCTTTTGCTACTGGCCATCGTCATCGGCCGGCATCGGCGCCTGAACGTGGCACGCGGGCTCCGCACGGCGGCCAGCATCGGTGTTGTGCTGGGCCTCGCGGCAGCGCTGTACTTTCCCGTCTGGACCGGCGCCGGCCTGACCCAGCTGCAGAGTCTGGTCGATTATCTCGCCATCATTGCGGCGGGCGTGGGCATCGGTTTTGCCGCGGCCTGCGCGGTGTATCCGCCCGTTCAACTGTTACTGAGGAAAACCGCCTGATCCATGAGCGAACACTCGCGACTGCAGCACCTGCCCATTGCCCTGTTCGCCATGGTGATGGGCCTGTCGGGCCTGACACTGGTCTGGCAGAAATCCGCGACAATGCTCCCGCTGTCCCCCGCGATCGGTCAGGGCCTTCTGGTCCTGACCGGGGGACTGTTCACCGTGCTACTGCTCGCCTATGCCCTCAAGGCGATCCGCTATCGTGACGCGGTGCGTGCGGAGCTCGATCATCCGGTCAAGCTCAGTTTTTTACCCACCATCAGCATCAGCCTGATTCTGCTGGGCACCGCTACACGCCACTCCCTGCCCGACCTTTCGATCGTGCTCTGGGGCATCGGTGCGGCGCTGCATCTGGTGCTGACCCTGTTCATCGTCAATCGCTGGATGCATCACGAACACTTTCAGATCATCCACATCAACCCGGCCTGGTTCATCCCCGCGGTAGGCAACATCCTCATCCCCATTGCCGGCATGACCCATGGCCAGGTCTCGATTTCGTGGTTTTTCTTCAGCATTGGCCTGGTTTTCTGGATCATCCTGCTGACCATCATTTTCTACCGGGTGATCTTCCATGACCCGCTCCCGGGGCGGCTCCTGCCAACGCTGTTCATCCTGGTCGCGCCGCCCGCCGTGGGCTTCATCGCCTACGAGGGAATGGTCGGCGACATTGATCCGTTCAGTCGTATCCTGTTCAACACTGCGCTGTT
Organism: Spiribacter sp. SSL99; assembly: GCF_009805925.1. Lineage (NCBI taxonomy): Bacteria > Pseudomonadati > Pseudomonadota > Gammaproteobacteria > Chromatiales > Ectothiorhodospiraceae > Spiribacter > Spiribacter sp. SSL99. Next base: position 36,662 of record NZ_MAOM01000003.1, read on the forward strand.
CATGACGCTGCTGCTGGTCACGCAGGTCCGGCGGTTTGCCGCCCTGTCGTTCTTTCTGTCGTTCTAGGCCTACTCCTTCCCGCTGGCCGCAATGACCATCGCCGCGATGGTCTACTACCAGCAGACAGCCGCGAACTGGGCCTTGGGCCTGAGCGGGCTGCTGCTCGCAGTCACCAGCGCGGTGATTGCATGGCTGATCGTACTCACCATCCGGGCCGCCAGTCGGGGCCAGATCTGTGTGCCCGAATGACCGACCCGTGGCCCGGAATCGAACTTGCGCCAGATCAACTCCTGCCGCCCCAAGGCTTTCCCGCAGCCGTCGCAGCGGTTACCGTACGCAGGGAGATTGAAACGTTTACAAATCAATTTCCTGATGACCATCAAGGGGAAAATCAATGACTGACAATAACTTCCGTAACGATCGCCGGCGCCTGCTGCGGGGCGCGCTGATGGGCATTGCCGCTGCGCCCATCGGTTACATGGGTCTGCGCGGCTCCAACGCTCTGGCGCAGGACATGCCCAAGCTCGCCGAGGACGATCCCCAGGCGATCGCCCTCAACTATGTGCATGACGCCACTGAAAAGGACGACATGCGTGAGCCGGACGCTGTCTGCGCCAACTGCCGCCTCTACCTCGGCAGCCGCGGCGACGAGTGGGGCGGCTGCACGGCCTTCCCCGGCAAGGCGGTCAACACCAACGGCTGGTGCAGCGCCTGGGTGCGTGCCAGCGGCTGACACCCGTCCGCGTCAATGCCCTGCAACCCCCGGGCTCGCGCCGCGAGCCGGGGGTTTTTTCGCCCCCACAGCCGCTAGCCCCCAAGCCCGCCACCGGAGGCCACCTGGCATGATCCGATCGATACTTGCGACCCTCATTCTTCTGATCCCCGGCCTGGCCGGCGCTCAGGCCCAGGACTCGGCACTGCCCGATCCGATCGCGGCCCTGGAGGACCGGGGGGCGACCATCGGTGAGACCTTTGATGCACCGGGCGGACTCACCGGGTATACCGTGAGCTTTCAGGGTCAGACGCTCACCGCTTATGTCACCAACGCTCAGGATCATGTGGTCGTGGGCACACTCCTCGACGGTGACGGCACCAACCTGTCCGAGCCGGTCCTGTCCGCGGCAGCCAACGCCGCGCGGCCACAGAGCGAATGGGATGAGGTGGCCAACGCCAGCTGGATCGCCGATGGCAGCGACTCCGCCGAGCGTGTGATCTATGCCTTTACCGACCCGAACTGCCCCTACTGCAGCCGTTTCTACGAGCAGACCCGCGACTGGGTGGATGCCGGCGCCGTGCAGATCCGCCACGTCATGGTGGGTGTCCTGCGCGAGGACAGTCTCGGCAAAGCCGCGACTCTGCTGGCGGCGGATGATCCGGCCGCCGCACTGGCCGAACATGAGGCCCGTTTCGACAGTGGTGGCACGCCACCCGCCGAGTCCATCCCGGCGTCCAGTCAGCAGGCCGTGGCATCCAATAACGAATTGATGAGCCGACTGGGGATTCGCGGTACGCCCTCGGTCTACTACCGCGACGACAGTGGCGATATCCGCCTGGTGCGCGGCCTGCCGCGTGGCGAGCGGCTCATCGATGTGATGGGCGGGGCAAAGCCCGAGTAATCAGTACTGCAGCCGCTCGCGGCTGCGCTGAATATAGTGCGAGCGGATCCGGTGGGTGGCCGGCCCCGGCCTGCCATCACCGATGGCCACGCCGTCCACCGCCACCACCGGGGTCACGAACGCCGTGGCACTGGTGATGAACGCCTCGCGCGCCTGCTGGGCCTCAGCCACCGTGAATGGGCGCTCGATGACCGCAGCGCCGGTCTCCCGCGAGTAATCCAGAACCGCCGCGCGGGTGATCCCGTGGAGGATATCCGGCGACGTGGGCCGGGTGACGAGCGCCCCATCGGCACGGATGATGTGCGCGTTGCTGGAGCTGCCCTCAGTGACCGTTCCTCCTTCCACCATCCAGACATCATCCGCGCCCTGCTCCACCGCCAGGGTCTTCATCATTGATGGGTAGAGCAGCTGGGTGGTCTTGATGTCACGCCGGTGCCAGCGCAGATCCGGCTGGGTGATCACCCTCAGCCCGGTCCCGGCGGCGGCGGTCTCGAGCAGCGACTGGGCCTGGGTGAAGAGCACGACCGAGGGTTGGCAGGTGGTGGGCTGGAGAAAGCTGCGATCCGCCACGCCTCGGCTGACCTGCAGATAGACCAGCCCCTCATTCAGGGCATTACGACGGATGAGCTCGCGATGCAGCTCGAGCAGTCCGGCAGCCCGGGGGTCGAAATCGATGCCGAGCTCGGCAAGGCTTCGGCACAGCCGCTGCTGGTGGGCGTCGAAATCCACCATCCCGCCATCCACCACGGCGGTGACTTCGTAGACCGCATCGGCAAAGAGGACGCTGCGATCAAAGACGGACAGGCAGGCGGCGTCCTCAGGCAGGAACTCGCCGTTGACGTATACGATGCGCGACATCTCTCGACTTCCCCCCGGCATGGATGAGCATCAAGGATATCACTGCAGCGCCCGCCAGGTTCGCAGCGGTGAACCGTCCACGAGCCTCGCCTGCAGCAGCACACTGGCCCGGGTGGCACCACGGCCACCGGCGAGCGCTGAGATGCGATAGCCGCAGCCACCGTCGCTGCAGTCGGGCCTGCTCACCGGGCGAAGCCGTTCGACGAGAACCCGCAGGGGTGGCGCGCCATCGTCTGTCCGGTGGGGCAGCGACAGCGTCCGGCCCTCGGCCATAAGCACCGCCCGCCAGGCACGCCGGCGGGGCACCGGCGTGGGCTGCAGGGCCGGCCGGGACCACTGCGCGGCCTGCCGGGCCGCCTCGCGCAGGGCGAACTCCGCCGCTTCGAGGGCCTGGGCCTGATCGATGGTCGCCGTGACGGTGCGAATCTGCAGACGGGCGCGCTCGAGTGCCGTCAGCGTAATGAGCGAGACGATCAACACCACGCCCAGAACCCCGACAAGCGCGATCCCGCGTTGCCGGCGTCTCATGGGCGACCGTTGCGCAGCGCAATGGTGGTGGCCAGATCCACCGACTGGGCCTGCAGCCGGATGCGGACCGCCACCACCGCTGCACCCGCCAGGTCGGCATTGCCCGACACCCAGCGATCGACAGCGCCATCACCAACGATGTCGACCCCTGCGGTGGCGCTCAGCGATTCCACGCCCACCACCAGCTCCTCACGGTGACCGCTGTTTGCCCGTCGGCGGCGGAAAAGGCTCAGGCGGTCACCGCCCACCGAGGTGTCGATGTAGTACTCGGTCCGCGCCGGCACGAGGATTTCGATGGCCTCGCCCAGCAGGCCATGCCCCCGGGTGGGCCGCTCGTTGATACCCGCCACGCCGGGGCCACGGTTCAACACCGACGGGTCGTCGCCGGCATGACGGAACAGCACGCAGTCCGTGCCGCGCCGGTCGACCACCATCACCGGCGCACCCGGTGCAATGCCATGCCGCCGATCCAGCACAAGGCGGTCGCTGCGCGTGGGCGCGTCGTTCACCCGGGCCTGTGCCTGGTGGCGCATTGACCGAAGGGTCAGGCCATCGCCGGTGGCGACCACCGGCTCGAGCCAGTCATGGCCGGCACTGATCAACGATTGGCGCCTGCTCGGGTGACAGCCCGGATAGCCCGCCTGCCGCACCGAGCGCGCCATGAGTCTCAGCGCCAGATGCAACGCATCCAACTGCTCGGCCTCCGTCTGATCGGCCCGTTCAATGGCCCGCGACATTACCAGAACCTCGCCGGCGGTGAGCACGACCATTGCCCCGAGTGCCGAGGCGATCAGCAGTTCCATCAGGGTGAACCCCCGCTGCCGCGGGGCGGGCCCGATCATGGGCGAAACACGTAGTTCAGGGACCCGGGATCCGACCGGTCGCTGACACGCCAGGTGATGGTCAATGTGCCCGGAGTGGGCGGGGGACCGGGCCATTGCACGCGGGCCTCACCCCGGGGCAACTGCTCGGCGACCCGCTCGCGCCAGGCGATGAGGCGGCTGGCCGGCAGCGGCCCCGGACGGTAGGCGCGGGCCTGCTCGGCCAGGTCCATGGCCAGAAATTGCGCCTGGACATGTTCATGCATCTGGCGCAGGTCAAGGGAGGCTCGCGATTGGCCCATCACCAGGCCCAGCACGCCCATGGCGAGCAGGCTCGAGGCCGCCAGAACCTCCACCAGCGAGCTGCCGGTCTGACGGTACGGGGGAACGGATCGGGAGAGGGAGCGCATAGCTCCAGACTAGCAAGCCGGCGATCAGCCGGGGCCACCGCTCATCGGTCGCCCCGATCCGTCAGGCCATTGCGGTCAGCCGCACTTGCTGTCGCCGCAGTTGAGGCAGGTGAGGCATCCGTCCATGACGACCATCGCCTTGACGTGACACTTGCCACACAGCTCGGCGCCGGCAGGATAACCATCGTCGCGGGCCTCGTCCGCGGGCTCAGCGGTCTCCGCCTGTTCACCCCGCGCCGTGGCCTCGGCCTTTTTCTGCTCGATGTACCGACGCTGGTGCTCATCGAGGCCCTCCGACTCGATCATGCCGATGGAGCGCAGATGCTGCTCGAGCACCTCGCCGATCTCGGCAACCAGCGACGGCATGAACCGACCACCCTTCTTGAAATATCCGCCGCGTGGATCAAACACGCTGCGCAGTTCCTCGACCAGAAAGGTGCAGTCCCCGCCCTTGCGGAACACCGCCGAGATGATGCGGGTCAGAGCGACGATCCACTGGAAGTGGTCCATGTTCTTGGAATTGATGAACACCTCGAACGGCCGGCGCAGCTCGTGCTCGGTCCCCTCGTTGAGGATCAGATCGTTCACCGTCACGTACAGCGCATGCTCGGACAGGGGCGTCTTGATCTTGTAGGTCTGCCCCTCGAGTCGCTCCGGGCGCTGCAGCTCCTCGTGCATGTGTTCGATGGCGGCCGCGGAGGGTGCACCGGCGTCATTGGCCGCCGCGGCTTCGGCCTCGGCGTCGGCCTGACCGACTTCGTAGTCGACGATCTTGGTATCGATTTTTACTGCCATGGCGTGTGTCCTCAGAATTTCCCGTAGTACCCTTCCTTGAGGGCGTCATAGAGGTTCGCGGCGGTGTGCACTTCGCCGTCGTACTCGACCTCGTCGCCGCCTCTCACCTCGACGGTGCGACCATCCTCGAGCTTGAACCGATAGATCGTGTTCTCCAGATCCGACTCCTTGACCAGCACACCCTGAAACGCCTCAGGGTTGAAGCGGAACGTGGTGCAGCCCTTGAGGCCGTTTTCGTAGGCGTACTGATAGATGCCCTTGAAGTCCTCGTAGGGATACTCGGTAGGCACGTTGGCGGTCTTCGAGATGCTCGAGTCCACCCATTTCTGGGCCGCGGACTGGATGTCGACGTGCTGCTTCGGGGTCACATCGTCAGCGGCGATGAAGTAGTCGGGCAGATTGCGGGTCTCCGCATCCATGCTCGGCAGCGCGTTTTCGTTGATGAGCGTGCGATACGCAAGCAGCTCAAAACTGAATACGTCCACCTTCTCCTTCGACTTCTTGCCCTCCCGGATCACATTGCGGAAGTAGTGATGGGCAAAACTCGGCTCGATGCCGTTGGAGGCATTATTCGCCAGCGACAGGCTGATGGTGCCCGTGGGCGCGATCGAAGTGTGGTGCGTGAACCGGGCCCCCTTTTCGACCAGTGCGTCGACAAGCTCCGGCGCCTCGCCGGCGACCCGCTGCATGTAGCGGCTGTAGCGTCCCCAGAGCACCCGACCCTTGATGCTGTCACCCACCTTATAGCCGGCATCACGCAGCTCGGGGCGCCAGGCCATCATGCGCTCGGTCAGCGTGAAATCCTCTTCCATGATCGGCGCCGGGCCCTTTTCCTCGGCAAGGCGCAGCGCCTCGCGCCATCCCTCCAGGGCCATCTCGCGGGAGACGTCCTCGGTAAAGGCCAGCGACTCCGGCTCGCCATACTTCATGCGCAGCATGGTCACCGTGGAGCCCAGCCCCAGAAAGCCCATGCCGTGACGGCGCTTGCGCTCGATCTCCTCGCGCTGCCTGTCCAGCGGCAGACCGTTGATTTCCACCACGTTATCAAGCATGCGGGTGAACAGCGCCACCACCCGGCGGTACTCGTCCCAGTCGAAATGGGCGCGCTCGGTGAAGGGCTCACGGACGAACTTGGTCAGGTTGACCGAGCCCAGCAGGCAGGCGCCATAGGGCGGCAGGGGCTGCTCACCGCAGGGGTTGGTCGCGCGGATTTCCTCGCAGAACCAGTTGTTGTTCATCTCGTTGACGCGATCGATGAGCACGAACCCCGGCTCGGCATAGTCGTAGGTCGAGGTCATGATCATGTCCCAGATCCGCTGCGCCTTGACCCAGCGATAGATCCGGCAGGCCACCAGCCCGTCCTCGCGGGTCAGATAGCCGCTTTTGCGGTTGGGCCACTCGCGCCACAGGACCTGATCGGGATCGTTGACATCGACCCCCTCGCTCTCGGCCTCATCGGGCTTGATCGGGAACGCCAGCGGCCAGTCGCTGCCCTCCCGCACGGCCTGCATGAAGCCGTCGGTGATCAGCAGCGAGAGATTGAACTGACGCAGCCGCCCGTCCTCGCGCTTGGCGCGGATGAAGTCCATGACGTCGGGATGGCCGACGTCGAAGGTCGCCATCTGGGCGCCGCGACGGCCACCAGCGGACGACACCGTAAAGCACATCTTGTCGTAGATATCCATGAACGACAGCGGCCCCGAGGTGTAGGCGCCGGCACCGGAGACGTACGCGCCCTTGGGGCGCAGCGTCGAGAACTCGTAACCGATGCCGCAACCGGCCTTCAGCGTCAGACCCGCCTCGTGAACCTTGTCGAGGATGTCGTCCATGGAATCGCCCACGGTGGACGAGACGGTGCAGTTGATCGTCGAGGTGGCGGGCTTGTGGTCCCAGGCACCGGCATTGGACGTAATGCGGCCGGCGGGGATGGCCCCGTGGCGCAGCGCCCAGAGGAACTGCTCGTACCAGTGCTCACGATCCTTCTCGGGCTCGACATCGGCGAGCGCCCGGGCGACCCGCTTGTAGGTATCGTCAACCGTCTTGTCGACGACCACATCTTCCTTGGACTTGAGCCGGTACTTCTTGTCCCAGATATCCGCCGAGGCGGGTTGAATGGGGATATCCGTTACGGCCTTGGGGAGCGCACGCAATTTTGTTGCGGTCGTCATGGGAGTCTCCTTGCGCTGGTCGATTCATCTCGGGAACCGCGACAGAGGCGGCTTGCCGGCGGTTATCCACAACATGTATCGGGATTCGTCGCAATGCCCACTACATGTTGTGTAATTGACCCCAGCTTAACCCAACACAGGCACAAGTCAACCCGCGCCGGCGGGCGTCAGCACTCGATGTCGTGATCGGTAACGGGGATGAACCGGGCGCCGTCGCACTCCGGCTGCAGGACCAGGATATCGGCCTTCCTGAACACCCCCGGTCCGAGTCCCTGGCTCTGATGCGCCAGGGCTTCGACGGTTGGCGTTTCCAGGGCCGCTTCGGGCAGATCGAGCAGAAACCCGATGACCCGCTCGTCATCGAGGGCAAGCGCCCAGTCGGTTTCGTTGTGCACCCGCAGGAGTTCGCGATCGAGATCCGGATCATCAGCGGCCCGGGTGCGGCCCGCCGTGACCGCCTGCATCAGCCGCTCGGCCAGCGCCGTACTGGCCTCGCCACTGCGATCACCGGGGACCTGCGGCCCCCCGGCATCAACAAACGCCCGGGCAAACGTCAGCCGATCGCGGCTACCGGCTTGGCGGACCGCCTGGCGACCCGCCGCGATCGCATCGCGGATGCGTGCAACCTGTCGGGCCCGGAATGCCGCCATTACTCGTAGTCGTCGTAGTCGCCAAGGTGACTGGTGGCGGTGTAGTCCCGCTGGACCTTGAGCTTGGCGGCGATGAAGTCGCTGTGCTCGATGTAGAGCAGTTCGGCGATCTTGCGCACCAGATGCTCCTCGTATCGGTCCATTTCGGCGTCGGCAAGGCATACGCGCCACAGCAGCTCCACCACCCGGCACTTGCGGGCGTAGTCAAACTGCTGGTTGATCAGCTGGGTGAACTCAAACTGATCCACCGCCTCGTGGACCTCCTGATCGGCCAGATCGATGACTTCTGAAGTTTCTTCCGGCGTGAGCTCGAAGACCTCGATGATGCCGTCGTGGATGGCCTGGAATTCGACGCTATGGCGCTGGTTGTCGGCCTGCGCCATTTCGATAAGGAGTGCCGCCGTGGCGAGCTGCAGCCGATGCGGCTCCGGGTCGTCGGCGGTCGCTGCACCCGGGTTGATCCGCGTTTCGTAGAACTGCTTGATGGCTTCAATCATCTCGAGGACCTGGTTGCGTTCATCCGGAACGTCCCTCTTATCAGGGCTCGTCGGCCATGTCGACCACGGCGACCGACGCGGCGCGGCTGACAATCAGCTGCTGGCCCGCTTGGATCCGGTCGGGATGATCAAGTTCATTCAGACGCATCAGCTGATCGGTACCAACGTCGTGACGCACCGCAATGGCACCGAGGGTGTCCCCCGGCCGGACTTCATACTGCCGGCGGCCCACGCGGCGGGGGTCGGACCCGGCAAGGGGCAGATCCAGGCGCTGGCCGGCCCGCAGCCGGCGTGGATCGGCAAGGCCGTTGGCGGCCATCAACGCGGGGACATCGACGTCATATCGCATGGCAATGCCGGACAGGGTCTGTCCGGCCTGCACACGATGCACCTGACTGGGGCGCTGGTCCTGATACAGCCGATCCCCGGGCAGTCGCGCCACGGCAGCTGCCCAGTCGCCCTGATCCGCCCGCGGCAGGACCAGACCGTAGCCGCGTGGGATGAATTTGCGGCCGTCCCAGACCGACGGACCGAGGGCGGGGTTGAGGCGCTGCAGCGTGCCCCGGTCGATGGCCAGCTCCGTCAGCAGGGTGTCGACCGGTGTGTAGTGCGGTAGCTCGACGCGCATGACCGGGGCCGGTGCCTCGCGCTCCAGATCGGGAAAGTACCGGCGGGCATCCCGGTCCACCCGGGCGGCGGCGATCAGGGCCGGATAGAAATTCTTCGATGAAAACCCGAAACGCGCCCCCTCGTAGTGCTCGCGGATCTCCATGTACTGCGTCGAGCCGACGGCGCGGACCGCACGAAGCATGCCATTGAGGCCGTGGTTGTAGGCGGTGATGGCCAGTGGCCAGTGGCCGATCTCGGCGTAGTTGTGGGCCAGGAGCGCGGCCGCCGCGGTGGTGCTCCGCCACGGGTCAAGCCGCTCGTCGATCAAGGGATCGATACGCAGGAACCGCCGCCCGGTGCCGGCCGTGAACTGCCACAGGCCAGCGGCACCGGCGTGCGAACGGGCCCGGGGATTGAACGACGACTCGACGTGGGGGAGTGCCGCCAGTGCCGCGGGCACACCGCGCTCAGCCAGTGCGGTGCGAATATGCGACCGCCACCGCCCGGAGCGCACCAGCCCCTCGCGGAAACGCTCGCGCAGCCCGCCCTGAAAACGCAGCCGTTCGGCCAGCGCCGGCGAACCTGCGGCGTTCAGTGCCTTGCGATGCCGCGCCAACGCCGCCTCAATCGCGTCGCGGCGGGCCTGCCATTGGGGCGGTCGCGGCACATCGATACGGGCGATGATCCGCATCTGCCCGTCGGTGTCGTGGATCACGCCCTCACCCACCCCTACGTCGGTGTAGATGCGCTCCCAGAAGGCGATGGCCGGCTCCAGCGCCGCCGGTACCGGCAGGCTGGCCGAGGGTGCGGCGGCCGCCGGGCCCGCAGCCGCCAGCAGCAGGCCGGTTTGCAGGATACGTCGAAGGGTTAACATGGCACCCTCACTGTGGGGATGGACACCTCATTAGGATAGTAGTCTTGGAGAGGGGCGCAGACAATGCAGCCGGTACAATGGATTCTCGTGGTGGCTGTCGCCCTCGTCTCGACCGCCAGCGCCGTCCACGCGCTGCTGTTCAAGCGCGAGCCGGCGGCGGCGTTCGGCTGGATCGCCTTCTGCCTGCTGTTTCCGGTGGTCGGCCCGATCTTCTACTACCTGCTGGGGATCAACCGCATCCGCATGCGCGCCCGACGCCTGCGCGGCGAGCAGCTGGCCGGGCTCGACGTGGCGAGCGCCAGCGTGCCCGAATCCATCCCCACCGCCTTTCGCACGCAGGCCCAGATCTCGCGGGCGGTGACCGGGCTGCCCATGACCCACGACAACCGCATCGAGAGTCTGGTTGGCGGCGAGGCGGCCTACCCCGCGATGCTCGAAGCCATCGAGCAGGCCACCGACCGGGTCTATCTATCCACCTATATCTTCGAGAGCAATCAGACCGGCCAGCGATTCGCCGATGCGCTGGCCGCCGCCACGGCGCGTGGCGTTGACGTGCGGGTGCTGCTGGACGGCGCCGGCGAATTCTACAACCGGCCGGCGATCCGCCATCGCCTGCGCCGTGACGGCGTGCGCGTCGAGCGCTTCCTGCCCCCGCGGCTGATCCCCCCGAGCCCGGTCATCAACCTGCGCAACCACCGCAAGCTGCTCATCACCGACGGCGGGACGGTGTTCGTCGGTGGCATGAATATCGGCGATCGCCATCTCATCGAGCGGCCGGATCACCGCGAGGGCATCCGCGATATCCACTTCCGCGTCAACGGACCGGTCACCCGGCAGCTCGAGGATGTCTTCCTCGACGACTGGGAGTTCATTACCGGTGAGCGCCCTGATCTGCCATCGTCAAGCGCGCCGACGGCCGGTGGCGCCGCCCTCGGTCGTACCCTGGTCGACGGCCCCAACGAGGACCTGCATCGGCTGACCATGGTGCTGGTGGGGGCGGTGGCAGCCGCGCGCGAGCACATCGCCATCATGACGCCCTACTTCCTCCCACCCCGGGAGCTGGTCGCAGCGCTGCAGGCGGCCGCCGTGCGCGGCACCCGCGTCGACATCATCCTGCCCGGCCACAACAATCTGCCATTCATGCACTGGGCGAGCCGCAACATGCTCTGGGAGCTGGTCAAATGGAACGTCGGCGTCTATTACCAGCCCGGCCCATTCGATCACACCAAGCTGATCGTGGTGGACCGGCATTACACTCAGGTCGGATCCGCCAACCTCGATGCCCGCAGCCTGCGGCTCAATTTCGAGATCATGCTCGAGGTCTATGACACGGACTTCGGCGGGCGCATGGCCCGCCATATCGAGGCGGCGCGGCGCGAGGCACACCGCGTGACACTCAGCGAACTCGACGAGCGACCGATGCTGCCGCGCATCCGCGACGCCATTGCGTGGCTGTTTACGCCGTACCTGTGAACGGCAGCAGCGCCAGCCATCCGGCCGCCAGGGCAACGGCCGCCCCCACACTCAGCACCGTGCGCAGTCGCCGGAACCAGCGCGGCAGCGTCGGCTCAACGAATCGGTACTCGCCGTAGCGCCAGGCGATGAAGGCGGCGGCCATCACTGGCAATGCGATGATCACTGGCAGCATCAGCACCACCCAGGCGACCAGCGCCGGGATCACCGAGGTGTAGAAAGCGGCTGGCGGCGGATTGCGCTGACCCATGGCGAGCCCCCAATGGATCGCGCCGATGAACGACAGGATCACCGCGCCATAGGCGAGCAGCCAGTCGCTGGTCCAGGCCATGCCCAGCCAGGGACCCGCCGCGGTGGCGGCGAACGGGATCAGGCCCAGATAGCCCATCCAGTCCGCTGCCATGCGGTGCCGCCCCTCGGCCTGCAGACGGGCGCTGGCGGCGCGCAGACCACCGACAAAGTGGCCCCCGATGAACACCTGGGGCAATGTCGCGGAGCCGGTCAGGGCCTTCAGACGGGCGAACTGCTCGCGGTTTTCCGCTGAACCCATGCCCATTTCCACCGCCCGCCAGTCGCGCCCCGAGTCCTCGAGCAGCTCATCAAGCCCGCCCAGGTCGGTGACGGTGGAATGAAACACGACAACGTCCGCGCTGGCGGCCAGCTCCCGAAGGCTTTGATCGTCTGACATGGCGCATCCCACGGTTGAGAATTCTACGTGCATGATAGGGTCAAATGAGGCATAACCCAATCTATCAACGCATGCCCCGGAGGTTTTCATGACGCGACTTCGCCTGCTGGCCCTGTCCCTTGTCACAGCGGTCACCCTTGTCCTCGCCGGCTGCGCGGGGGTAGCGCCCGAGGACTACGCGGGCACCTCACCCGAACTGCGCCTGGAGGAATACTTCGACGGCGAGGTGACCGCCTGGGGGATGTTCCAGTCGCGCAGCGGCGAGGTGAAGCGGCGGTTCACCGTGGACATCACCGGGACCGTCGAGGGCGACCGGATCACCCTGGATGAACGGTTTGCCTATGCGGATGGCGAAACCGACCGCCGGGTCTGGGAGATCGAGCGCATCGACGAGCACACCTATGAGGGCACGGCCGGTGATGTGGTCGGCGTGGCCAAGGGCAAGCGCTATGGCAATGCCTTCAACTGGCAGTACACCCTCGCCCTCGAAGTGGGCGACCGGACCTGGAACGTGCAGTTCGACGACTGGATGTATCTGCACGACGACAACACCCTGGTGAATACCGCCGAGGTGACCAAGTTCGGCTTCCGGGTCGGGACGGTGACGCTGTTCTTCCGGCGCGACGATGCCGGGGAGGCAGACAATGGGTAACCTTCTGATCGCGGGACTCACCGCCATCATGCTGATGGTGCCGACGCTGACGGGTGCCACGGTGGAGCAGAACGGCGCGCGTTTCGATGAACGCATCGAGCAGGCCGGTGAGCGACTGCGCCTGACCGGCACGGGCGTCGCCAAATACCGGATCGTGTTCACCGTCTATGCCGCGGGTCTGTATCTGCCGCCCGATGCGGATGCCGATCAGGCACTGGCCACGGACACGCCCCGGCGCCTGGAAATCGAGTATTTCCATGACATCAGTGCCGAGGACATCATCCGGGCCGCCAACACCAAGCTCGACGAGCAGCTGAGTCCGGCCCGGCAGACCCGGCTTCAGCCAAAGATCGACCGCTTCCACGCGCTGTTCCAGGCCGTCTCGGACGGCGATCGCTACCGCATGGAATACATTCCCGGTGAGGGGACACGCCTTGCATTCAACGGCAAGCCGGTCGGTCAGGTGGCCGGGGGCGATTTCGCCGCGGCGTATTTCGGGATCTGGCTGGATGCCGACGATCCGCTGACCCGCGGACTGCGCCGGGATCTGCTGGCAGGCGCGGAGTCCTCCGGAACCGACTGATCAGCGGATGCGGTGCTCCGCGAGTCCCGCCTCGACTGGCGCCAGAAACGCATCGGCCCGGGCCGAATCCGCCCGGGTCGCCAGGCTGACGCCCACGAAAAGGGCCACGGCGAGTGCGCCGCCGCAGATCGAGGCGGGAATGCCCAATGGATCGAAACCGGTCAGCTGCAGGGCCGTCACCACCACGCCCGCTCCGAGCATGCTGACAATGGCGCCGCTTGCCGTACCCCGCCGCCAGAAAAAGCAGCCGACAATGCTCGGCACCGTCACCAGCAACCCCGACGACGCCGCCACCGACAGCACGGTGATCAGGTCGAGCTGCAGCCGGGCAAAGAGGATGGCCAGCGCGGTGACGATCAGTATCACCGCCTGACCGGCGATCATCTGATGGCCACCGCTCGGGGCGAGGGGTCGATAAAGGTCCCGCGCGGCCAGCGCGGACAGGCTCAGCAGAATCGAGTCCACCGTGGACACGGCCGCGGCGACGATCCCCACCACCAGCACGATCGCCACCGGCGCCGGGACCGCATCGGTGGCCAGCAGACGCGGTGTGGCGAGGTCGGGCTGGTCCAGATCGGGCACCAGCTGCAGGGCGGAGAATCCCCAGATGACCGAAATCAGGGTGTAGACAAAGCCAAGAATCAGAAAGCCCAGCAGCATGGTGCGCATGGCACCGATGGACTCGGTGGTGAACAGCCGCTGACTGACCTGCGGGTTGCTGATCGAGAAGAAAAACCACGGCACGGTCAGACCGATGAACGTGGTCAGGCTGAACAGGCCGGGACCCGGCACGCTCAGCCATTCGCCGTGGTCGGCCCGGGTCGATTCGAGGAACGCCACCGGGCCGCCCAGCGCGGCGATCACGAAGCCCGCCGCGATCAGGCTGGTCACCAGCATGACGACCACCTGCAATGCATCGGTCCAGAGCACCGAGCGCATGCCCGCCGCCAGCGTCCAGATCAGCGCCAGTGCGGCGCCGATCAGGATCCCCTGCTCAAAGCCGATTGCCGCGTCAGTCACCCCCGAGACCAGGTAGCCGATGCCCATGAGCTGGACCGCGCTGTAGGGGATCAGGAAGACGCAGGCGGTCAGCGCCATGACCGCCCCCACCCAGCGGCTGGCGTAGCGATGGCTGAGCATCTCAGCGGGCGTAATGAAGCCGAAAGCGCGACTGGCCAGCCAGAACCGCGGGCCAAAGATCGCCACCAGTCCGAGACCGGCCAGATACACCAGCTCGAAGCCCAGGGCACCGACACCGCCGGCATAGGTCAGCCCGGCGAGCCCCACCATCATGAACGCGCTGTAGGTGGTGGCGCCGTAACTGAGCGCCGAGATGATGCCACCCGCCCGGCGTCCGGCCAGATAATACTCCGCCGCCCCCGCGCCCAACCCACGGCGCGCGGCAAAGGCGACACCAATGCCGATCAGGGCGTAGACGGTCAGCGCCGCGATCAGGCCCGGGGTCATGGCCGCCAGCCCGAAACGAGGCGCGCGATCAGACCGATCGCCACCGCACCAAACACCAGCCAGACCAGAAACGCCCCGTGCCATACGGGCTGATCGCCCAGCAGCCCGTAGGGCACCGCATAAGCGAGGACAATGGCCACGGCCAGCCACGCCAGCGTTCGATTGCCGCGTCGGCGATAGTCACTCATCACAGACATCCTTGGCGATTGTCAGTCGTAGCGCGCCCGGGGGTCGGTACCGGTCAGCAGCTGCGCCGCCACCACGCAGGTCAGCCCGAAGGGCAGATAGCCCGCGTACCCGAGCAATGGCATCTCGAAGATGTGGAGCACCTGAGCGTTGGGGATATGGTACGTCCAGCGCGCCAGACTGAATACATTCCATAGCTCCCAGCACAGTCCACAGAACAGTGCCGCCAACACGGCCAGCCAGGCATCGCGCCACTGCCCGGTGGCGACACCGCTGAACAGATGACGCTCGCCGCTGATCGCCTGAATGGCGACGATCAGCATCGGCGGCCCGACCCAGACCAGTGAGAAGAACGTATCCGGCCGGATCGCAATCGCCACAAGCCCGAGACCACCCGCCACCAGCACCGCCCAGGCGGTCGCCACCGGCCGCGGAGGGCTTATCCGAATGAAATCATCCAGCCCGCGGGACAGCGTCGGCCAGGTGGCGAACAGGTCACGGGTGACGAGCACGGCCGGCAGCACCGTGCTGAACGGCAGCGCCGAGCGCACGAACCAGTTGAGCGCATCATGCTCGGCCACGCCGGTGCCGGTATAGATCCAGTTGCCGGTGAACTGGTTGAGGTACTCGAACAGATACCAGAACAGTGCGCTCGCCGGGAATAGCGCCAGAAACCGCCGGGGTTGCTCACACAGTAGCACCCGCCCGCCGCGCTGCCGGATCCAGGCACTGATCACGCCGATATAAGCGAGCCACAGGGGCGTAAAGCTGTAGCGGCGCAGTGTCTCGAACCCCGGGATCGGCACCCAGGCGATCACCCAGACAATCAGCAGAGCCACCAGCGCCACACTGCCCCAGCGCGGCCATCCCGCCGACGCTGTCCGTGGCGCCGGCGCGCCATCGGCGGTGCGCCGGTTGGCCACAATAATGCGGACCACGAACGGTAGCAGCGTGCCGACGATGAGCACCGCGTAGAGCGTGAAGACCGGCAGCGAGAAACTCCCCGGCGCCGGTTCCAGCGGCCTTGGCGGAAAGCGCAGATAGACCTCGGGGTCGCCGCCGGCGAGCAGCCGGCCGAGCAGCGGTGCCATGATCATGAGGGCCACCACCGCCAGGGTCTGGCGCAGGTGCGAGCGGCCTCGCCTCTCGAGCACCTCAGTCGCCATCGCCACCGCTCACCGGCGCAGGGCGCACGCTGAAGCCCATGGCCTCCACCGCCTCGCGGAGCGCCCGCATGGCGGCCTCCACCGCGGCCGGTGCGCCGCGCAGCCCCAGCTCCAGCGAGTAGCCGTCCTCGCGCAGCGTTGGCAGGCAGGACAGGCGCAGCTCGGGATAATCCCCCTCGAAGCGCTCGAGGAGCGGGATCACATCGCTTTCCCGGGCATCGTGGACGATGATCGATGCCTCGGTCAGCCGATCCGGGTCCTGCCACCCGGCATAGTGCTCATCGAGAACCCACTCCATCATGGGCCAGGCCATGCTCGGGAAGCCGGGCATGAAGTGATGGCCGGCGACGCTGAACCCCGGCACCTGATTGACCGGGTTGGGGATCACCGATGCGCCTTCGGGAAACTCCACCAGATGCAGCCGGCGTGAGGGTTCGACCGGCCGGCCGAACCGCGCCTCCAGCATGGCGACCCCTTCAGGGTGAAACGCCAGCGGCCGTCCAAGCGCGGCCGCGGCGCACTGGCGCGTGCGATCATCGGGCGTGGCACCGATGCCGCCACAGCTGAACACCACATCGTCCCCGGCAAAGGTTTCCTCGAGGGTTCGGGTCACCAGAGCCGGCTCATCGCTGATCATGCGCACCCAGCGCAGCTCGAGCCCGCGATCGGCGAGCAGGCCCACCAGGTGCGGGAAGTGTTTGTCGCGGCGCTTGCCGGATAGGAGTTCATCCCCGATCACGATCAGGCCGAAGCCCTGTACCGATTCAGCCATCACGCCGACTCCCGGATCAGTCCCAGCAGCATGCCCTCGAGGCCCGCGAGGCTGTCGACGCGGGTATGCGGCACATCGGGCACGTCATCGGGCCAGCCGGCATCATCACGATTCAGCCAGACGGCCTGCAGGCCACTGGTCGCCGCCCCGTAGACATCGCTGTGCACGTCGTCGCCGATATGGATGATGCGCTCGGGCGCAACACCGGCGCGTGCCGCGGCCGTCTCGAACACCAGGTGTGAGGGCTTAGCGGCGCCCAGATCAACAGCGGACAGCGAAAAGTCGAAGTACCCCTGCAGCCCCACACGGGCGATCTCGGCGTTGCCATTAGTGATCGCGCCGATGGGGAGGCGGCCATGCAGGGCCCGCAGCAGAGGCAGTGTGTCCGGATAGAGCCGAACGGCATGGCGGGCCTCGAGGAATACCTCAAAGGCCTCCTCCACCAGCGTATCCAGGGCCGCGCCCCGATAGCCCGACACCTCACCGGCCCGACGCAGCCCCGCGCGGCGCAGTGCGGTGACATCATGGGCGATATCCGGGCGCTCAGCGGCGATCCCGTCGCGCAGGGTCCTCAGGCCCTGCGGGTCGAAACGCGCCGCCACCGCCGGGTAATGCTGTTCGAGCAGGCCCTGGCAGACCGCCTCGGCATGCTGGAGGACACCGTTGAGATCCCAGAGGGTGAAGTCGAGATCAAAAGTGACCGCGCCAATGGGCGCATTGAGCGAACGCTGCGTCACGCGCGGGCCTCCCCGGTCAGCGACCGCCAGACACATGCGCCATCGCTGTCACGGTCGAGCTGCTCCAGCCATGAGGCATGCGCGGCCGCTTCCTCGGCGGTGGGCTCGATGACCGGCAGACGGGGACGATCGGCACTCACCGCCTGGTCGCCGGCCACCGGCTGGGCCGGCCCCTCATTATCACGGGCCCCCAGGTGCAGGGTGACCTGCCCGCCGGTCATGGCCAGATAGACTTCGGCGAGGATTTCGGCGTCGAGCAGCGCGCCATGCAGGCTACGCCCGCTATTATCAATGGCATACCGCCGGCACAGTGCGTCAAGGCTGTTGCGCTGCCCGGGATGGCGGCGCCGGGCCAGTGCCAGACTGTCGGTGACCCGGCAGTAGTCGGCCAGCTGCCCCCATTGCGCGCCCAGGCGCGAGAATTCGCTGTCGAGGAACCCGACGTCGAAAGGGGCGTTGTGGATGATCAGCTCGGCGTCGGTGACGAAGTCGATGAAACGGGCCGCGATGTCGGCAAACCGGGGCTTGTCCATCAGGTATTGATCGGTGATGCCGTGCACTTCGACCGCTTCGGGGTCGACGCTGCGATCGGGGTTGAGGTATTCGTGAAAGCGTCGCCCGGTGGGTCGCCGCTGCTCAATCTCATATCCACCGATCTCGATGATCCGGTGACCATTCTCAGGCTCGAGCCCGGTGGTCTCGGTATCGAGGATAATCTGTCGCATCAGTTGTCTGCCCCTTCCAGCTCATCGATTCCGCGGTTGGCAAGATCGTCCACGCGCTCATTGCCATCATGGCCGGTATGCCCGCGCACCCAGTGCCAGCGTATCTCATGACGCTGGGAAAGCGTATCGAGACGCTCCCAGAGGTCGCGGTTCTTGACCGGCTGGCGGCTGGCGGTTTTCCAGCCCCGCCGTTTCCATGCGGCCATCCACTCGGTGATGCCCTTGCGCACGTACTGCGAATCAGTGGTCAGATCCACCGAGCAGGGACGACTCAGCGCTTCCAGCGCCTGGATGGCGGCCATCAGCTCCATCCGGTTGTTGGTGGTCCGGGCCTCCCCGCCGTGCCGCGTTTTCCCGCCCCCGTCGTAGCGCATCAGCAAGCCCCCGCCCCCTGGCCCCGCGC
>NZ_MAOM01000004.1:0-47151 GCF_009805925.1 Spiribacter sp. SSL99
GAAATAGCGCAGCTACGGCACTGAACAGTGCGGATCGGCGGCGGAGAGATCCATAAGGATGCGCTCGATCATCTCTTTGGAGGTGCCATAGGGGGTGGCGGGGCGACCCACCGGGGCGGTTTCGGGGATGGGGACATGGGCGTGATCACCATAGGCCGTGGCCGATGAGCTGAAGATCAGCCGCCGCACGCCAGCCCCCGCCATCGCGCGGGCCAGGGCGAGGGTCCCGCCGACGTTGTTATCGTAATAGGAAAGCGGCTGTTCAGTGCTCTCACCCACGGCCTTGAGACCGGCGAAGTGCATAACGGCATCCACCGGACCCCTGACATCGGCATCACCGCCGGCAAGCAGGGCCGCAAGGCGTTGCTCGTCACGAATATCCGCCTCGACCACGGTCAAAGGCCGACCGCTCAGTGCCTCGACCCGCTCGAGCGCCGTTGGCGAGCCGTTGACGAAGTTGTCCAGACCGATCACTTCGTGACCGGCGTCAAGGAGGGCCAGCGCGGCATGGGAGCCGATATAACCGGCCGCGCCGGTGACGAGGATTTTCATGGGAAGTAGTCTAGCAAAAGGGGGATCGTGCGCTCACGCTGAACGTATCGACGCTAAAAACGTTCACTCTCCCGCGCCCGACGCATGAACAAACCGAATTCCTCTTCAGCCATCGGCATCTGATCAGTCAACGCGCACAGCCTGTCGGCATTAATGGGCTGGCGTTCGACCTCGACGGGGACAAGTCGGACAACTGGCCGTCCGTGCCGAGTGATCGTCACCGACTCACCCCGTTCGGCACGATCCGCCAGCTCATGGAGATGTGCCCTGGCCTTGGAGAGCGTTATGGAACCGGCATCCATCGTCATGCACCGCTTGGTGACCAATGTTTCGTGCAAGGTAGTCGCTGTTGCCGCGCTCAGCAACGCATTGATGCGAATCGCATCCACAGCGAGGATGGTATGCGGTTCAACACCAGCGACACGTCACGGGGCATGAAATGATTGACGACTGCTGGGCCCGCATTGAGCAGGCCATCGCCGAGGCGTCGGGTCATGCACCCGCGTCCATGCAGCGCACACCGGTTGGTGGTGGCGATATCAATGCCGCCTATCGGCTGGAGGGGCCGACTGCACGCTGGTTCGTCAAGCTCAACCGCGCCGATCGGCTGTGGATGTTCGAGGCCGAAGCGGCGGGGCTCGCGGCCATGGCCTCGGCCGCTGAAGGTCCGCGCGTGCCGCGACCACTGACCACCGCCGTCGCGGGCAATCGCAGTTATGCGGCGATGGAGTGGATCGATCTGCATCCGCGCGGGGATAAAACGGCGCTAGGCCATGCGTTGGCGAACATGCACGCAGTGACGGCGGATCAATACGGCTGGGATCGCGACAACACCATCGGCGACACCCATCAGGTCAATCCCTGGGGGCGCGACTGGGTGGCGTTCTACCGCGAGCATCGACTGCGGTTTCAGCTCGACCTCGCACGTCGTAATGGCTTTGGCGGGCGGTTGCAGGACCGTGGCGAGGCGCTGGCGGAACGGTTAGGGGCGTTTTTCAGTGACTACACCCCGCTCCCCTCACTGCTGCATGGTGATCTCTGGTCGGGGAATGTCGCGTTTGACGGGACGGGCGCACCGGTGCTCTATGACCCGGCGGTGTACTTTGGTGATCGGGAGAGTGACTTGGCGATGTCCGAGCTCTTCGGCCGACTGCCGGCGGCGGCTTACTCGGCCTACGAGGCGGTGTGGCCGCTGGATGCGGGATATCCCGTCCGCCGCGAGCTCTATCAGCTCTACCACATCCTCAATCACGCGAATCTGTTCGGTGGGCCGTATGCCCGAGAAGCGGAGGGGATGATTGATCGATTGCTGGTGGCGGTTGAGTGAAGGGAGCGCTCGGCATTTAATCGGCGATAGCGGCGCGAGCGTGCTCAGTCAGCAGCTTCAGGCTATCGATCTGTCGCGTGGATGCTTAAGCATTATTAAGTAAACAATAATCGTATTTATGAATATTTCTATGTATCGATCAGTACACACTCGCCGTGTGCACGGGGTGGGAAATACGTGACAGGGGTCGCGACCGCCAGCATCATCCCTCGTAGTGCCCGCCGAGCGCATAGATGTAGATCGCGGTCTCATCAAAGCGGTAGATAATGCGATCCCGGGCAGAAAGCCGCCGCGACCAGAAGCCCGAAAGCCTGTGTCTCAGTGGCTCCGGCTTCCCCGTACCGATGGCAGGGTCATCACACCGAATGAGTTCACGAATCACGCGGCGTGTTGCCTCATGAAGTTTGCGATCGCGCCGGCGCATCTCCTCGTAGGCGTCCCAGGTTCGGCCCTCAAAAACCACCGCCCTCATTCAGCGTTAATTTCCTCAAACTCGTCGGCCGTCGGGCGGTAGCCCCCACGCTCGCCGTGTGTCCTGATCGACTCGGCGATCTGCTCCATCAAATGACTGTTTTGCAGGACGTAGAGCGTCTCCTGCTCTCGCTCCCAGTCCGCCGCGCTCATGACCACGAAATCCTCGCCCGAACGGCGGGTAACCCGCAGCGGTTCGTGCTCGCTCAGGCAGCGCTCAACAAAGGCTTTCAGATTGTCGCGAAACTGATTCACGCTCACTGTCGCCATCGTATTACTCCAATCTGTACGGTGTTTCGGTACAGAATAGAGAAGACGGACGACCGGGACAAGCACGACGTAACGCTGAAGGGACAGGGCGACGCATCACCAACCCGCTCTCGCCCCCACTACCGGCTTTGCTAGACTCCACGGCAGACTTTCCACGACTCGCTGCTCGAGGCGATTCCCGTCGATACGATCGAGGCTTGCCTGGAGCATCTCATCCAGAGCGAATCCGGACAGGACGAGGCGGGTTACCCCCGATCGCTCATGGAGCAGGCGCTGGTGCATCGCGAGGCGATCATGCCGCTGCTACTCATGGAGATCGAAGCCGCGGCTGCGGATCCGGCGCCCTGGATCGAGGGCGATAACGCGCCACTGCTATTCGCCCTGGTGCTGCTTGGCCACTGCCGGGTGCTGGAGGCGCATGACACGCTGCTGCGGCTCGCGGCCCTGCCGAATGATGACGCCGAAGCACTGCTGGACGATGCCACCACCGAGCTGCTGCCCGTGCACCTGTGGCAGACCAGTGGCGGTGAGACCGCCGGGCTTCGGTGGCTGCTGGACGATAAAACGCTGGCCCACGCCGACGAGCAAGCCGACTCACTGACATCAGCGAAAAGGACCTGGATCAAGTACTGGCAGAGGGGAGTTCTTCTGCCCTCGCCGCGGCCCGCGAGCGCGCCGCGCGGCGGTTTCCGGAATCCATTCACGGTTATCTCGTGTACTGGGCGGGTTTTCAGTCGCCGGCGGGGGTCTGGATCATCTGCCTAGCCTGTAAGAGCCGACAACGGCGATGTGGGGTTCTCGGGTAGGTTCATGCGTGGATTCCAGCTTCGTTATTAATCGGCGTGATTTTCGCGGCAGGAAGACTCTCCGCCTCGGCCGCCGGCCGCTCGAACCCGGCCACGCACTGCGTCAGGATCTGTTCCGCCCGCGAGACATCCTGCGCGCGGCTGGCGTCGTCGAGTTCGTCCAGACGCGCCACATCCCCGATGGTGTGGAATCGGTGGCCCAGATCGTGAGTATTCCGCATCCATCATCGAGAATGGTGCAAAGGCCTCAAAGCTCTCTTCGATCCTCGCTGTTCTTGCTGCACTCGATCTCGAGTTCAGGGTCGCTGAGCGCTCTAAGGGGCGAGCGCAGGATATTGAGGCGCTTTTCTAATCGCCGCTGCGGGCAACAGGCTGGCCAATCCGATGGCCGGCCAGTTTCCCAAAAGATGTGTTCAAGCCCCAATGCCGGTACATTACGCGCTGATCACCGACGACCGGACCCCATGAATTGACCACCGCCAGCGCATCCAACCCACCCACACCAACGCCACCGACGGCGCCCCTCACCCGCAGCGAGCAGTTCATCACCGCCGCGGTGTTCCTGTTCCCGGCGCTAGCACTCACCGTGCCGGATGGCTACTCCATCGGCGCGGTGGCGCTGCTCATCGCGGCGATCACCCACCTCGTCATCAATCGCCGCACCTGGGTGCAACACCCGCCCCTGCCAGGTGCCGTCAAGGCGGTGATCGCGTTCATGATCATCTACGCGCTCTTCTGGATGGGGGACGCGGCCCTGCGCGGCGAGGGCGTGCGCGAGTTCGACCGACCCAGCCGCTTTCTGCTCGCCGCGTTCTGCCTGAGCGTCTTCGCCCGGGCGCGCATCCGACAGGCCGCCTTGTGGTTGGGGCTGGCTGTGGGCGGCATCGGGACCGGTGGCCTCGCCGTTTGGCAGAAACTCATTGAGGGCCACTCGCGCGCGAGCGGCTTCGCGCAGACCATCCAGTTCGGCAACGCCGCCATGCTGATCGGGCTGATGTGCTTGGCCGGCCTGATCTGGGCGGTTAGCCAACCCACAACACGACGCGGTCGTGCGTTCGCGATAGTGATCCTCATCCTCGGCGGCATTGGCGGACTAACGGGCTCTTTTCTCTCGGGGAGCCGCGGCGCGTGGCTCGCCCTTGGCCCGGCACTGCTCCTTGGGGGCTGGGCCGCCACACAGCTTGGCTACACACGGCGCTATCTCGTCCTCGCCCCGATCGTACTGACAGCCCTGATCGCCACCGTCTACCTCCAGCCAGCCACCGGCGTGGCGCACCGCATCACCAGTGCCACACAGCAGTTGGAGCACTACATTGATGGCACTGACCGCACCACCAGCGTCGGCTACCGGCTTGATATGTGGAAAGGCGCCTGGCGGCTGTTCGAGTCAAAGCCACTGACCGGCTGGGGCGAGCGTGGCTACATCGAGAGAACGCGTGAGCTCGGCAGCTCGGGCTACATCGCGGCTGGCGCCGGGCGATTCACCCACGCCCACAACGAGTGGTTCAACACGCTCGCCAAAAAGGGCGTCATCGGCGGGGGGATTCTGCTGGGTCTCTACTTGACGCCAGCGGTGTGCTTTGTGCGATCACGCCGGCGCGCTTCTGCGTATGCCTCGCGATCAGTGAATACGCCCTCGCTCGCAATCGCCACTGCCGGGCTTTTATTCACGTTCGGCTTCCTCGCAACAGGACTCACCCAGGTGAACTTTAACCACAACATCGGTGCGATGACCTTCGCATTCACGATGGCGGTGCTGGTGGGCCTCTCGACGGGTGCAGCGCGGCAATCCACCACCAATGGCACGCCGAGGCGGAGACGACGGCGGATTTGGGCCAAACCTATCGACGGAAGGCGGTACAGCCGAAGAGCGAGACTGCCGCGTATCAAGGCTCGCCGTGATACCCAACGCCCACACCGAGGTGACGATGACGCCACACAACGGATCGTGACTGACCGGCCAGAGCAAAAACGCGCCAAGAACCGTCCACAGTAGCCCATATGCGGTGATGACTTGGACCAGCGGCCAGGCCTTAAAACGACCGGCGCGCGAAATCGATCGCGCCCATACTCCAGTCAAACCGACAAAGAATCCTAGCGCCGGCAACCCCCCTATAAGTAGCAATGATGCGTAAGCAGACCGCTCGGCCGGCAGAACCGCCTGGGTCCCCTGATCGGCCATAACCGATCGTCCAGTCCCCGCGAGAGGGTGCTGCGCCGACGCGCGGATCACTGATCGCCAGTCATCAAGTCTTGAGACAACGCCGGGATAGCGCGTCTGCGCCTCGGTGGTCGCGCCACCGAGAGAGAAGAACGTCGCCTGAACCGGTCCCCAGTACTGCTCATCAAGCGATACGCCCGGCGGCTTAAAGGTATTCGCGAGCAGGCTCCCAAGCAGCACGGTCATGACCGTTCCGCCCACAACGCTGATACGAAGCGCACGTTGCTCGGTCGATCGCGTGGCCACAATCGCCATGGCAAAAAGTCCAATCAATCCAGCCGCGACCGCCGATTGCAATGACAGGCCGAGCAGCAAAAGGAGTAGCGTCGTCACCCCAAGGACCGCGCTCGCCAGGCTCGCCCGTGCGCGCCAACGCCGGGTGTAGCTCGCAACCCCATAGGCACCGGCACCGACCAGCACCACGAGCATCAGCGCGATGAGCAAGCCTCCGGTCTCGACACTGCCCCAGTAATCGGCGGTTCGCACATACCCGGCCTCGAGCATCTTCCAGTCCGCGGCGTACGCCCAAGCGCTAATGAGCGACACCACGGCGAGTGAGAAAAGGAGCAAAGCATGATGCCGGTAGCGCGCGAGCCACCAACCAAGCGGCAGTGCGAACACACCGGTCATCCACATTGCCGGGAGCCAGGCACTCACCACTGCTTCAGGCCGTAGGAAAACAGCCAGGGTCATCCAACCCGCCATCAGCAAGGACAGCTTGGCAATGGCAAGTTCTCGCAACGCAAAGAAGATCGCCTTTCCTTGGGCGAGCGACGCCAATCCGACCAACGCGACTCCGACAATGACCGCCCAGCCAAGACCCGCCGGCAGACCCAGGGCAACGATGTACATCCCCACAAGCGCCATGCGATCGATCACCGGTAACCGGTCCGCATCCGATCGCGCCAACGACGCCCGCAGCCGCCGGAGCGCCTTCGTGGTGCGCCACGCGTAGCGCACGAAAAAATAGTGAGCACCGGCGACAAGCAAGAGGGCCAGCCCGAGCAGCACATCGGGGACGCCGATGAACGAGCCGGTCAGGCCAATCACGGCCATAACGAGCGTAAGGCCGCTGAAAATCATTGCCGTTTGCCCGGGCGAGAACCCGGCGCGCCCCAGAATATGGTGAAAATGATTGCGATCGGCGTGGAACGGACTCTGCCCGCGCAACAACCGCCGGATCATCAGATTGAGCGTGTCGATGACCGGCAACGCCAGCACCCAGGCAATGCCCACCGGCGCGATAGGGGTGGCCGGGCGCTGCGAGACATCGATCGCCACCCACACTATCGCAAACCCGAGCATCAGCGTACCTGCATCGCCGAGGAATACCGTCGCCCGCGAGCGCCAAGGCGTGCGTAAGTTGAACACCAGAAAACCCAGACAGGCGCCGCATAGCGCCACGGCAATCAGCAATGGCAAGGCTGCGTCCGCTATTCCTGCGACAACGCCCAGCGCAGCCAACATGACCACTGCCGTGCTCCCGGCAAGACCATCGACTCCATCGATCATGTTGAAGGCGTTCACAAAGCCAACGATGGCAACCACGGTGACCGGGGCGGCGAGCAGACCCAGCGCGATCGGTGCACCACCGGGCCATGTGCCGATGCCCTCGAGGGAGAGCCCCCCCGCAGACACTGCCACGACGGCTGCTATCGCCTGCACCCCGAACTTCGGGCGGCTGCCCAGACCGCGCTGATCATCGATCAGGCCGACGATGAGCAACGCCAAAAGCGCACCGACAAAAGGCGCGCCCGTCGTCACAAGGGGAAAAAAGTCTGGATCAGCGCCGCGCAATCCCAGAATGACCGGTAACGCGACCACCAGGGCGATGCCCATCCCCAGGCCGCCGACGACTGGCGTCGGCCGCTGGTGTTGCTTACGCCCACCCGGTCGATCCACCAGACCAAAGCGTTTTGCGTGCCGGCGCAGCACCCCGATTGAGACGGCTGCAACCACCAGCGCAACCATAAATCCAGCGATACCTGTTGAGAGCAATTGTTCCAAACCGACGTCCTGTCTGGTTGTTTCCCGTGCGGAGTGTATCCGATCGGTGCCTCTCCGGGTATCCATCACGACGGTAACTCACCGCATGCTGCCTGACCCCCCGCGTGATATTCGTTGATCAGCGTAGCGGCGATAGACTGTATGAACCTTAGTCAGGATAGCTTCCGCAATCAGCGCCGGGGCCTAAAACCACAATTGTTGCCGGCCAAGAGCTGGACGAATCGTCTTAGTTAACCGAATGCGAGGCCGTATTCACCCGACTTCTCTCGTACCAACGATCTGGCAATATCCGTTTAAAAAGGGACTGGACATAACAGTCAGCGCAGGTAAATAAAATGAATATCACCAAAAACGGGTAACGGTAACGCGCCGATGTACCATAGTTGAAGACCACCAGACCGTAAACCGACAGACTGAACCCGATAAACAGCATCCAGAAGACCAGCTTTTTGGGTACCCGCCGCCAGGCCGCTCGAACCAACAGCACCAACAGCCCGAAAATGACCAGATTCTCAGCCGACTGAACAATCTGTAACGCATTCGACGCTTCCCAAGGGAATGGCTTCAAGAGAAAGTAAACGCCGCTGGTGAGGCCCTCAACGACGAATTCAGTCGGCCCGTCGATAAGATTTAATTCGTCTCTATCACCTCCGTCCTCGGCGTATAATGCCGCTCGAAAGTAGTTGACTACCGGCAGCACAGCCGGCGAAAGGATGATCAATGCAGCAAGCCCTGCTAGTGCGGTGAGAACTCCACGGAAGAGCGTAACTCCGTGATGACGGATACCAAACAGCAGATAGATCACCAGAACCGGCGCAAGGATGAGGAAATTCTGGAACTTGATGGCGTACAGCGGCGCGAACACCGCCAGCATCGGCAGCCAACGCCCTTCCCGGGCGAACTGCACGGCCATCACCATGAACACGAGTATGAAGGTGTCGCGAAGGGACAACCCGGTATAAAGTGCCATGCTGGGATAGAGCAGGAAGAACCACATCGAGAACTTGGTGAAGACGCCCTTTTGATGCAGCCAGAAGAATAACACCACCCAGATGAGCGTATTGAAAAACCCCAGACTGATGGGGGAAAGTGCCATGGGCAGGGGAATCATCGCGAATAAGGCCGCGGCCTGCTCGACATTACCGCCGGCGACGAGCGCCTCGATCAAGGGCAACTCGCCCGCTCGGATGGCATTAAACTGCCGCCAGTAGCGGAACTGATCGCCAAGATACTCTGTAGGGAACAGGAATTCGTTTAAAAAGAAGGGGAGCAGGCAGTGCAGCAGCAGCACGACCTGCACGGCCGGCTCGATGTTGAATCGCCGCGAACCGATAATGACAAACAGCACACAGAGGAAAAAGTTGGGCAGGTCATAGAATCGCAGGCCCAGAAAACCCGACGACATCACCCAACTGAGGTCACCCAAGCTTTGACTGCCTGCTTGGCCGGAAGAAACTCAGCATAATGACAATCAACACCCCCAGGAGCGCGCCGCTCAGGGTCGCGACCATGGCGATCAGCTGTCGGTTGGGGAGGCTGGGTGATCGTGGCTCCACCGCCGGGTCGATGGTTTCAAACACATACTCGGGGTTGGCATTGGCCAGCATGATCTTGCGCGTCTCGGACTCGATCAACTGAAAGAACACCTGGCGCATGCCGGTAATGCTCGTCTCCTCGATCTTATCCTCAAGGTAGGCGACGCTGCGCTGGGCTTTTGCCAGATCCTTCTGACGCATGTGGTCGTTCAGCGCCGGCACCAGGTTCTGCACCACATCCTGGGCGAACGCCGGGGACAGCGACTGGAAGGACAGATTGAACATACCCGCGCCGGCTGACCGCATGCGCAACCCGCCCCGCAGACGGCCAACGGCGGTCCGATCGGCCGGTTCAAGGCTCTGCCCCTGGTCGTTCCTACGCCAGGTCCGATCCGCGGCATTGAATCGCTCGGCGTCGTACTCAAACCCATCGCCCGGCGTATACCCCGTCGTCGCAACCAGCTCGGGCGCGTAGTCATGCCGGTTGATGAACGCTGTCAGGAACGGGCCGCTTTTAAGTATCTCCTGCGCAATGGCCGTCGTTGACGCGCCGCCACCCCCCAGCTCTAGGCCCGCAAGACCCGCCAGGCCCTGGAGATTACCGCCCGATGAGTCACCTCCACCCGGTGCCACCAGCAGCGCTCGCGCCGTGTATAGATCCGGCTGCTGTTTGGCATAGAACATCCCGGCCACGGCGGCGATGACCGTCAGGCCGATGATGATCCACTTGCCGCGCCACAGATCGGCAAAGATCGCCTTCACATCGACGCGGTCATCAACCTCGTTCCGGCCGCCCGTATGGCCCTCTGGCGCGCTATCCATTCCGCTGCCCTTGATCAGTTGGAAAGACTTTTCACAGCGGCCGCCCCCAGTGACAGCTCATAGATGATCTGCGTGACGTCCTTCGCCAGCTCCAGCCCGCTCAGACGGGTCAGACTGAGCGGGACAACGATGGTGTCCCCCGGCGCCACCGGGTCACCGCCGCTGAACCACCGGCTGCGTTTGGGCACCGTCACGGCCCCATCGGCCTGGATGACATAGATACGCCCTGAATCAGCCTGCTGGGTGAGGCCGCCGCTGCGATTAATGTAATCGTCGATGGACAGGCTCGCGTCATATCGATGGCTGGTGGCGAACTGCACCTCGCCCATGATCGTGACCGCCTGCGATTTCTCGGGCACGCTGAGCACGTCGCCATCGCGCAGCAGCACATCCTGGCTTGCCTCGCCATCAAGAATCGCCGGCAGATCAATCACCAGCCGGCCCACCGCCTGAGCGCTGCCGATTTCCTCGAGGATCTGCGCGGCGGCCTGCCCATCCCCTGGCACCGTCGACTCCTCACCTGGCGCATCCGCCCTTGACAGCGCCAGACTGCGCCTCAGCCGCCGCTGGGCCTCGTCTAGGCGCTGTTGCTCACGCTCGCGCAGGGCCTCGCGCGAGAACACCGCGGCTTTGGGGAATGCGTACTCGGTCAAGCCACCCGCGCGCTCAATCACCTCCGCCAGTGTCTCGCCGCGAAGGATGGTATAGCTGCCCGGGAACTTGACTTCCCCCTCCAGCGTGACGGTATTCGTCACGTTAAAGTCGGATAACTGTTTGATATGGATCCGGTCGCGGGGCGCCAGGGCCAGGTCGCGCTGCTGGTTATCGGCCAGCTTGAACTCGACGAGCTCGCTCTCGGCACGCTCGCTGGTCAGCTCCTGACGGATCAACTCGGCACCCAACTGATAGGAGGCATTGGTCAGTCCGCCCGCATAACCGATGGCGTCCGCCACCGTGTCCCCGGGCTTGAACGGGTATGTTCCCGGGTATTGCACCGCCCCGCTCAACGACACCACCGGCGGCAGTTGCCCGGGCAGCAGGTCCTCGCTGAGGCCGTCAATGACGGGCTGGAGCAGCGCCTCGCGGTCTTCCGAGCCGCTGAAAAGTAGGACGGTGTCGCGCTCCTGCAACACCGGATCAGCCGATGAGCCGGGTCGGGAGATGACCTGACGGGGGGTGAACACTTGAAAGCTCACGTCGTAATCATCCCCGGTGCGGCTCACGATGACGCCATAACTCAGGTCCACGTCTTCCGCCAAGTGCTGGTTACGGCTGCTGATGAAATCAGACACCCGCATCCCTTCTTCCCAGCGATAGCGGCCCGCGATGGGCGAGGCGCCCTTGATTTCGATAACGCCATTCAGCCAGTCACGGATGCGTCCGACCTGAACTTCGTCGCCGGGCGCGAGGGTGAAGGACTCACCACCCCCAAGCGAGACATCAATCAAGGTCCGATTGCTTTCCGGCTGCAGGCGACTGATCTGGATCCTGTCCGGGTCCGCCCCCGGCCGCAGGCCGCCGGCAAGGGCCGTCAGCGCCTCCAGCGTGGCGCCGGGCTCCACCTCGTAAATCGCCGGCCGGGCCACCGCCCCGCTCAGCGTCACCCGGTCGCCGACCGGCGGGATAAACACCACATCACCGGCCTCCAACTGCGCGTCGCTCTCCAGCTCGCCATCGAGCAGCAGGTTATACAGATCCAGCGACGTCACCTCCCGACCATCTCGCAGCAGGCGGATATCGCGCAGTGTGCCGCCCATGCTGATGCCACCACTCACACTCAGCGCATGGCTGAGCGAGGAGAAGGCATTGACCGCATAGACGCCCGGGTTCCGGCTTTCACCGGTGACGAAGATATCGATAGTCCGCAGCTCACCCAGCGAGACATAGCTCTGCACGCCGATGAACCGGTCCGAGATCACGCCGTCCAGGTACTCGCGCAACTGCTCCAGCGTTTTCCCATGCACGCTGAGCGGTCCCACCTCAGGGAGCTCGATCATGCCGGACCGGTCGACGGTTACACTGATATCCAGATTCCGACGGCCGGTCAGCAGGATGTCCACCTGATCACCCGGGCCGATGCGGTATCCCTCGGGGACGGGCACATCCTGCGCGGGCGCGAACGAGCTGGGCTCCCCGGCAAACAGGTCGTAGCCGAACGGCATGAGCTCGTCGGTGCCGAGGGATGACGCCTCTTTCCATTCCTCGTACTCCTGCCTCAGCAGCTCGTCCAGCACCCCGGGCGGAGTCGGCATCGACTGTGCCTGCCCCGCGCCCCCCTCGGGTGACCCACCCTGCGAGGCGCCGCCGGCATTGCTCTCTGGCTGATTGGCCTGCTGATACTGCTGCATCAGCGGCTGCCTTTCATCGGCGGGAAGGGCGTCAAGCTGGCGCTGCTGCTCCGGGGTCAACTGCGCCTCGGCCGCCTGACCGCTCATAAGCGCCACCCCCAGCAGAAGGGCTACTAACCCGGTTCTAAGGCCAGAGGCCCCGTTAAGAAAACTGTTCATGAATAAACCGCGCAAACCCGCCATAAATGATGCTCAGAATCGATAACGCCAGCTCGCACCCACCGAGACGCGATCAGCGCTACCGCTGATGAGCTCGACCTGCTCACTGGTTCCCTGAAAATTCAGATCCAGCCACCCCCGGAAAAACTCCGTGCCATAGCCAAGCTCCACCATGGCAACGTCCTGCGCCTTCGTCGGCACACTGTACGCAATATCGGCGTCGGGGGTCTGCGTGCGGACATCGCCATCCTTGTTGAACTGCACGTAGCTCAGTTTGGCGTCCAGATTATCCCCGCCCGGGAGGAAGTTGTAGGCGCCCAGGGTCATCGCCTCCGCATCGCCACCAAACGAGGCGCCCAATGGTCGGCCGTAATAGCGATAGCCGCTTTTGTAGTTGAAGTGTTCGTAGGTGATGTTGGGATAACCGTCGCCGGACAGATCACCGGCAAAGGTATTGGCGTACTCGACGAACCATTGCTGGTCACTGTCGAGGAACTGCGTGGTCCAGTCGGCACCGAACAGCCACGACACGTTGGTCGGCGCCGGAATGTCCCCGGCCTCGTCTTCGCCGATCACCTGGGTGTAGACGCCGGCCGACTGATCCCCCACCCCAAACCCGTATCGCGCATCAACCCCGGCCACCTGATTGCCGGGATCGTTCTCGCCGCCATCTTGGGAGTTATCCCGCCCGATCAGCGAATCGAAAAAGGCAGAGGCACTGTCGGGTCGCCCTTCCCCGTTGAACATGATGGTCCGCGACAGCCCGATATCCAGGCCCTGGACCGGCCGCAGCGCCAGGCGCATTCCCAGCAGCTTGGGCTCAGAAACGGCGCGCTCCTTTTCCAGCTCGCCCGCCAAGACGGTGAACTGCCACGGGCCCACCCATTCAAGCCAGTCCGTCGACGGTGCCGTCGTGTTCCGCCGGTTCAGCCACACGGCCGGGACGGGGCGGGCGTTGTTGGAGAGGATCAGACTCGACTGCCAGCCGGGCCCCCACCAGCGATCCAGCGCCCCCGCGCCAATCACCCAGTTGCCCGCCGTCCCCGCCAGGTACGACCCATCGGCGCGGTAGTTCTTGCCATCGTCCGGATCAATGGCATAGGTGCCACTCAACCCCGCCGCCAGTCGCTGTCCCTGCCACTGGACCTGGGCAGTCGCCTGCTCGGAGGCCCGGGGCGCCCCCTGAAACCCGCGCACCGTTGTGGTCTCAGTCGTCCCCGACACCCCCACCTCAACCCGATAGCCGGCGCGCATCTGTTGGTCGCGCTCGAAGTTGAGGTAGGCCAACGAGCTGCCCACGGCATCGCGATCGGTGATCGCGTTGGCGGCGACGCCCTCCAAGTTGGCCCACATCAACGGCCAGGTCGTGGTGGGGCGGTCCAGGTGACCGCGATCGGCGAGTTTCTGCATCGCGGACCGTGCCCGTGGATCCCCCGGTTCCAGCCAAGGGGCGGCATTTGTCATGGGGATAGGGATCGCCAGCGCAAGCGACACCGCCCCGATCACCATCCATATGCGAGCGCATAACGTCATATTCCGGAGCATAACGGAGCGCACTTCCCTGTGCCATAGCTTGCCCTGCCAGATGGGTAGCCTCCAATGGCAAATCCGCCCGCTGAATCCGCAGTCAGCGCTCGACGAAGGGATTGCAGACATCGACCCCCGTCGGACGGAAGTGCCGCTCGTTGCGGGTAACGACGGTTAGGCCATGAGTCAGGGCGCTCGCCGCAATCAACAGATCCGCCCCACCATTTCCATGCGCGGCCGAGAGCTCACCCCAGCGCCTTGCCGTCGCGGTATCCACCGGCAGGATCCGATCAACATAAAGTGTGAGGACACGGTCCAGCCACTGACTCAATGCCTGGGCAAAGTCGGGGTTGCGCGTCTGCTGCTGGACAATACCCCGCTCGATTTCGCCAATGGTGACCACACTGAGGTAGAGATCAGCATCGCGTTGCTGCGACAGCCACGTCACCACACCCGGGTCACGATGACGCTTGCGCGTCTCCGAGAAAATCACGGTGTCCAGCAGGAACATTAGAGCTGAACATCCCGCGGTTGCAGCGCCAGACGCTCGAACTCCCCATCGTCCTGCGGCATGGCGAGCAACAGGCTCGCAAACCCGGGGGCTGACCCTTTCTCGATCGCCGTCAGCCGCTCGTACTCCTGCGCCGAAACCACCACGCTCACGCGCTCACCGCGTCGCGTGACCCACTGCGCTTCACCGCTCATCGATGCATCAACCACAGCGCTGAAGCGATTTTTCGCCTCGTAGAGCGACCAGGTTTTTTCCGCCATCACAGACCGTCCTTCGAATTGGCTAGATTTCCTATCTAGACTGAATAGAGTGGCGTTTGGTGTCAATTAACGACATCGACAGTGTCATCACTGGTTTGCGCGCACTGCACACGATTCCGATACATCGGCGCACCACATCCAACGTGTGGCCGATGCGTGTGCGCAGGCCGTGTGGGCCGAGCGTGTGCAAGGGCCGCGTGATAGGACTACCCTAGGGCGTAGCGCCGCAGCAGCAGCTCAGCGGCCAGCGCCTCGGTCAACGCTGCATCCATCTCCTCAACGGACACAGGCTTAACGCGACGCGTCACTTTACCGAAGAGCACCGAGGCAGGCTTTTTACCGCCCGTCTGAGCTGGTTGAATCACCATCGGCGCACAATCTTTACCGGCTCGCCGGGCGCAAGAGCAGGCTGCTGGTATCACTCATCGGGCAACACGACCTGACGTTTGGCTGACAGCGTAACTGTGGACATAGAAGGGCACCGGTTAATCCCACTTGACTGAAATACACAGCCTGATCACCCGCCTTGAGACAGCCACCGGTCAAATGAACCGGTCGCCATAAACCTCGATGCCCACCTGCCGAGTCGCGGCAGCCAGTTTCTGGTCGAAAGTCGCCATCAACGCACCACTGCGGATCGCGAGGTCGAGGTAACTGGCATCGTAAGCGCTCAGCCCGAAGCGCCGTCCCAGGGAAACAACCCCCTCCTGGCGAGCGGCGGGCGATGTCGAGTCGGTCTCGATGGGTAGCTGAGAAAGGCGTTGCAGATACGTGCTCACTTGGGTTTCAGTCACCACGCCGCGACGCTCGGCAACCAGCACGGCATTGGCCACTTCGACGTGCCACAACGCCGGCACCCTGACCGTTGCGGCCTCCAGTTCCTCAAGGAGATGGTCAGCGACCATTGCTTCGCGAGAGGTCTGGCGCCGAAATAGCCACGCCAGTGCCGCGGAGGCATCCAGCACGAGCATCACCGGCGGCCTTCGCTAATCCAATCCTGCAGCTCAGCATCTGGGACACCAACCACCTGGGGTAACGCTCGCATGGCGGCAACCGCCTCACGTCGTGCGACCTCATCACCGGTTGTAATTGGCACAAGGGCCGCCACCGGCACACCGCGCGAGGTAATGATGTATCGATGTCCGTCCTGAACTCCCCTGAGCAGCGCCGGGAGTTTTGTCTTTGCTTCGTAGGAACCAATTTCAGATGTCATGACGCGTCCTCATACCGTTTACCCAACCAGTCTATCGACTAGTCTATCCGTAATCATGCGATCATGGAGAGGATGTCCACCTTGATTTACTGGCTGAAGACATCAACACACGCACGGATGTGCCCGCTGCTTTGGAGAGAAGCCCGTCAGTCAGCGCTAGACCGACTGGTGGTTTGGGTAGGCGGTAGCGTGTTGACCGATTCGGCACGTAAGCGCTCAACCAACCAGACCTTGATAATAGATTGGCGCGTGACGCCGATCCGCGCCGGTTCACGATCGAGCGATTCTTGGAATCCGACGCTAACCCCCTGCCGGCTGATCCATCCAGCCGTTCGGGGGTTGCCCGGTTCGCGCTTCGCTAAGTGCCGAGGTGCAGACATCGGATCACGCTGCCTCACCCCGGGGTCGTCCACTCTCCACGCGCTTCACTTCCCCGCTTCCCCCGGGTAGTTGTTCGAGCGCAATGCGCTCGATGTTGACCGCGGCGTTGATGTCGCGATCATGCTCGGCCCCGCACTTGGGGCATTGCCACCGACGGGTGCTAAGCGGCATGGCGGCGCGCGCATGCCCGCACCCTGAGCACTGCCGGGTGCTCGGGGCGAAGCGGTCGATGGCCACCACCTGCCGCCCGGCCTATTCGGCCTTGTAGGCGAGTTGCCGGCGGAACTCGCCCCAGCCCGCGTCATACACCGACTTGGCAAGCCGTGTGCGGGCGAGGCCTTTCACCGATAGATCCTCAACGGCGATGACTTGGTTCTCGTCAACGAGCCGCCGGGTGAGTTGGTGCAGGTGATTGGCCCGGGTGTCGGCAACCCGTGCATGAAGGCGCGCCACCGAACGCCGAGTATGATGCCAGCGCCCTGAGCCGCGCCGCTTTCGTGACAGCCCACGCTGTGCGCGCCGCAGCCGCCGCTCTTTTGCCCGCAGGTGCCGAGGGTTCGCCAGTACCTCGCCGGTCGAGAGCACCGCGAGCGACTTGAGTCCCAGGTCGATGCCAACGCTATTGTTCGTCGGCGCGGGCCCCTTGGCTGGCGCCTCTACGACCATCGCGGTGACGAAATACCGCCCGGCGGCGTCACGCCGGATCGTCACCACCTTCGGCGCTTGCGCCGGGTGAGCACCATTGCGCCAGCGCATCGCCCCGAGCCCGGGGACGAAAACCTCCTCGTTCGCCCAACGCGAAAGCGCTCGATGCTGGCGCTGGTCGATCTGCACGCGCACCGACTGGGCGCTCGATCGCTTACGAAAGCGGGGGTAGCTCGACCGGCCTGAGAAGAAGTTGGTAAACGCCCGATCCTGATCGCGGAGCTTTTGGACGATGACCCCTGCCGGCACCTCGGTGAGCCAGTTGTAGCGTGTCGTCTTTTTGAGCGCCGTGATCGCGCGCGAGACATCAACGCCGCTCACCGACTCCCCGCGCCGGCGATAGGCTTTGCTCCGACGCTCCAGCGCATGATTCCACGCCCAGCGCGCCGTGCCGAACCAGCGGTTAATCACGGCGCGTTGATCGGCATTCGGATAGATCCGAATGCGATAACTGCGCTGGATTGTTGATGGCAAATCGGTCATTACAATCAAGCTACCCGGGAGCACCGTTGCCACAATTGTGACCCAACCCAGTCCGCGTCGGATCGGGATGAAATTGGCCGCTGCCCGCGCGCCTCGCGGCGAACCAACGCCTGCGATCGAAGCTGGGTTCGCTACCCGCTCCGCGATCACTCAAGGCAGCGGGGTCCTCGATATCCATATCTCGTCCAATGCGCTTGGATTCCTGATTGGCCCGCCGTGCGGTTTTAAGCTCAAGGTCATCGATGATGTCCTCTACACCCTCATCAAACCTTTTGTCGAAGTCTTCAGCTTTCATACGGCGCACTCCCACTCTTGCGCTATTGCCTCACCGAAGTGGTTCGGATCCTTGGGCACCAAAGCATGCATGGGTAAAAAGTTTACCTGTTCCCATCTTTACTTAAGTTGCTGCGTCGGATTAACCCCTGCCGAGGGAATGTCGTGTGACCGGAACCAATAGAGAAAGGACCGGCAACCATGACTGCCAGTCCTTTCTACACGAGACGATATTCGGACTGCTCAGACACTCCCGGCCCCACCATGGGCCACCACAGGTAAGCGAATGACTAGGCAGCGTCTACCCGCACGACCTCGCTGTGCGAATGAGGCTCTGGAATAGGATCACCGCCTTCTTTCATTCCATCCAAGTGAACCTCAATGGCTTCCTGGATCGACCCTAGGACTTCCTGGCGGGTTTCACCAACGGCCACACAGCCGGGGAGGTCTGGAACGTAGGCACCCCAGCTCTCAGGGCCTTCTTCTAGAATAACTACATACTGCATGGTTTCACCTAATTCTTCAGGCCTGCTTGCGTTCTCCGCTTTATCCGCACTGAGCGTTTAGCCTATCAAGCCTTGGCCGCACCCGCGGCATCGCCGCCAACAGCGTTTGGGACGAACGGCGCGTGGCGGCGGAACAGCAGCTCGCAGGAGCGGTGGCTGAGGAGTCCGGGGTATGTCCACTCATGGATCACTTCTCTGGAACCAGGTGCAGAACAATACCCCCCGGGGTCTTGCGATCCGGGACACAATTGAGCAAATCACCGCCGCAATGGGTCTCAGCAAAGTCGATGGCTTCGCGGAGTCTCGACCATTGGTCGGAACGACCAAGTCCTGCTTCGCGCAAAGCTATGACCCCCGGACGGACTTCGCCGTCCGATGTATATGGCGGCAACAGCATCGATGCCACACTCGGCCGCCCATTCGGCTAGTCGTGGCGACAGGTTCTCATCGATTAGCAGCTTCACTCGCAGTCCGTTGCAGTCTCAGATCTCTCTTAGGCCGGCCTGGCGGATCTCCCATACGCGAGCGGACTTCCGCATATCGAAGGGCCTCCTCGCTGAGCTGGGGATAGTCTTCGGCTATCTCGCTAACGGGTACGCCTGCACGGAACTGCTCGACGATCTGAGCAACCGGAATCCGTGTGCCCTTGAACACAGGAGCGCCCGAGCAGATTTGAGCATTACGCTCGACCAACATATCCCCACGCCGAATATCCCGTATGCACTCTCGAGCCGCCCGCACCATGCCCGAGAGCTCAAAGGTGGCGGAGACCTCGCCTGATCGCCTGAGGCTATGGCCGACTCGTACCCAATCAAACTTTAGCAATTGAACCACTTGCGGCTGCTTTCAATCCAGTCGCTCGTTCAACTTTGCGATCAGGTCCATCCGCTCGTGCAAAATGGCGAGGATAAGGGCGGGACCGCTATGCTGTGGCAAGCAAAAGACATAGTGATGGCCAGCCATTCGGACGCGAACGCCCGGATAGAGATCATCACGCTGCCGATAAATGCCCTCGCCTCTCGCAAGTTCCGATGCAGTCGTTTCAATCTGCTGGAGATAACGAATGCGTTGCGCCTCACCCCATGCGCTGTCGGTGTACCTAGCGATGGCCAGGAGATCAGCTTCGGCGTTTCGCCATGGTACGATATCTACCATGCATCGCTTCCAAGCCTTCAAATTTGAACTGCGCCCGAATGGCGAACAGCGGCAGCAGATGCGCCAGTTTGCCGGCTCGTGCCGGTTCGTATTCAATCGGGCGCTGGCGTTGCAGAAAGCACGGTATGCGGCTGGGGAAAACAAACTTGGCTATGTCGATTGTGCGAAAGCGCTAACGGTCTGGAAACAATCCCCCGAGACGGCATGGCTCGCCAAGGCACCTGCCCAGACCCTTCAGCAGGCACTCAAGGATCTGGAACGCGCCTACGCCAACTTCTTCGCCAAGCGGTCAGGCTTTCCCCGTTTCAGGAAACGAGGCCGGAAAGATACCTTCCGCTTTCCGCAGGGCGTCAAGCTCGATGAGGGCAATAGTCGGATCTTTTTGCCCAAGCTCGGCTGGATGCGCTACCGCAACAGCCGTCGGGTGTTAGGTAAGGTGAAAAACGTCACCGTGTCCATAGCGGCCGGCAGGTGGTTTGTCAGCATCCAGACCGAGCGCGAGGTCGAGCCGCCCCGCCATCCGGCGCGCAGCGTCGTCGGATTGGACCGAGGCGTAGCGAACCTCGCCACCCTCTCCACCGGCGAGACCATTGCCCCGGCCAATGCCCTGAGAAAGCGCCAGCGACAATTGGCCCGCGCCCAGCGGGCGATGAGCCGCAAGCAGCGGTTCTCCCGTAACTGGACCAAGGCCAAGGCCCGGGTCGAGAAACTTCATACCCGGATCGGCAATACCCGACGCGACTCCTTGCATAAAACCACCACTGCTTTGAGCAAAAACCACGCGGCGGTGGTGGTCGAGGACCTGCAGGTACGGAATATGTCCAAGTCGGCGTCGGGGACGGTCGAACAACCGGGGAGAAACGTCCGCGCCAAGGCGGGGCTCAATCGCGCCATCCTCGATCAGGGATGGCATGAGTTCCGCCGCCAGCTTGAATACAAGCAGTCATGGCGCGGTGGGATGGTGGTGGCGGTGCCGCCGCAGCACACCAGCCAACAATGCTCGGTGTGTGGGCATGTGGCGGCGGCCAACCGCCCCACCCAATCCCGATTCGAATCTGTTGCCTGCGGCCACACGGCCCATGCCGATGTGAACGCCGCTTGCAACATCCTAGCGGCAGGGCATGCCGTCATGGCCTGTGGAGGGGATGTAAGTCCGGACCGGCACCTAGGTGACGATCCGGCCGCCCCGATGAAGCAGGAACCCGCCGAGGCGACTTTACCCGCGGCAGCGGTTGAAGCGCGGTAGGAATCCTCGTCCTTTAGGGCGAGGAGGATGTCAATTGCCCGAAGACTGAGCAGCGCGTTCCGCAATCTCCATCACGCTACCATCGGCCAACTCACCCCGCTGCGCCTGTGCAACACGCTCAGCCAGCAGCGCTTTAATCGGCTCCAGCGCCTCAGGACCGGAACTGTCCACTGAGAAAAGTCGCTCCAGCGTGAACTGCTTGATCGTCTTTCCCTCAAGGGCAGCCATCGCTTTGAGGGCTTGGTGTTCCTGATTCGTCATATCAATCCTCAAGGAGACCATAGGGCTCCCCAATCGATCGCCACTGAAAAAGGTACCACAAATGTAGGTTTGTGTGCGGGCTCAGAGCGCTGACTTCGGAGGTCACGCCGCCCGCCTCGCCCGCACCCGCGCCATCATCCCCTCGAACGCCGCCCCGTCGCCCCCCACAGCGTTGGGGACGAACGGCGCGTAGCGGCGGAACAGCAGCTCGCCGGAGCTGTGCCCAAGTAGCCGGGAGATAAAAATCGGGTTCTCCCCAGCGGCGAGATGCAGGACGGCTGCGGTGTGCCGAGTCTCGTAGACCCGCCGCGGCCGCAGGCCGAGGGCCTTTAGCGTCGGATGCCAGACCCGGCGCGAGACCTTGGAGGGATCAAGCGCCCGGCCATCCTCGTCCGGGAATACATACTCATCGGGGTCACGACCGGCGATATGCGCGGCGAGCGCCTCGGCCAAGGCCAATGACACTGCCACGTCGCGCCGGGCGGTGGCCCGTTTGAGGCTCGTCTGCATGCCATCCACCACCGCCTCGCGAATGCGCAGCCGAGCACGCTCGACATCGACGTGTTTCACCTTCAGCCCGTTGATCTCGCCGGTGCGAAGCCCGGTGTGGAAGCGCACCTCGAAGTAAAGCCGAAAGGCCGGGTCGACGGCATCCAGAAAGGCCCAGACCTCCTCGGCGGTCAGGGGCTGGACGTCCGGGCGCTCCTCGCGAAGGGTCCGAACATGCCGCATCGGGTTATTGATCCCAAGCTCACGCTCGGCGAACTGCAGGATCCCGGAGAGCGGCGACATGATGGTATTGATTCGGGTGTTGCTGATCGCCCGGGTGCCATCGGTCTCCGTCTCGGCGGCGAGCGACTCCCTAAAAGCGAGAATCGCGCGCTCGTCGATCTGGCGCACCGGTTGCTCACCAAACGCCGGGATTGGGTAGCGCTCGATCACCTGCTCGATGCGCTTTGCGTAACTCGGCTTCCACCCCTCCCGGTGCAGCGCCCACCACTGCCGGGCGTAGCGGGTGAAGCTGCTCGCCGGCTCACGCGGATCCCGGTCATGAATCCAGCGCATCGCCTCATCCTTCTTGAGGCTTTCGGGAAACCACGCCCCGTAGTCGAACGTCCCGGTCTCGAGCTCGGCGTTGATGCGCTTGACGTTCCGGCGGATCACCCGGCGGTTTTCCGGGGTATTCCGCAGGCCCGTGCCCTCGCGAAACCGCCGGCCGTGGAGGAAGAGGTCGTACTGGAGGATGCCGTTGGGTCTTACAACAAATGTCGCCATCTTCGCCGCCCCCTCAGTCTTCCACCGACGCTTCGACCGCCCCGAGCCGGACCATGCCAGCGGTCGTGATCCCCACGAGGGCAAGCATCGCCACCTCGGATATCAGGGACTCACCCATTTCATAGACCATCACATAGCCAAGCGCGTTAATCAGGGACAGGAACAAAAGCCGCATGCGGTAACGATCACCCGTGGCGGCGATTCGCTCGCGGTCGACCCGCCACCGGCCTTCGGTGGTCAGCGCCAGCGGATAAAAGGCATCGACGATGACCGCGAGCCCATCGGTGATCCGGTGGACGAGGCCGCAGCGCAACGAGCGGTGCGATGATCGGCGAGATCCGCCCGCGGCGGTCGACCTGTCTCCGCCGCGTCGTTCAAGCGAATCTGCTATCGAGCGCATGGCACTCGCGCTCCCTGAGCCCACCAATCGTCTCTTGCTACCCGGGCCGCGATCGATCCAGCGGGGCGCGTTCTCGAAGCCGTGGCGCAGCAAGAGCTCCCAAGGGCGGATTTTGAACGCCCTCCGTGTGATACCCATCTCCGAGAACGGGCAGACATCATAGACGGCATCCCACCACTCGGGGGTGGCGGGCTCGACGCGATTTGGCCGCTCACCGGCTTCGATCGTATCGAGCACATCGAGCAGATCGAGCCCGCGCAGGATGGCGAGGGGCGATTCTATGAAAAGCTCCCATGGGAGCGCGAGATCTTCGAGGCCGCAGGCGTTATAAACGACAATCCAATCGGCTTGGCTATTGCGCCGGTACATCATGGTGAATGTGTCCTTCTGTTGCTGACATTCACCCCATGGATATCACATTATCTCCGCACGCAAAGGGGGGGCATGAGCTCTCTTTAGGGACCAAGAAAGTGGCCAGACGAGCTGATAACACGAGTCCCTCATGCCCCCGTGATTACTCACTCGATTTGTCTCGTCGCGAGCCAATCGTAACGCGTGCGTTGCTGCGAGGTGCGCTGGTTCTTTTTAACGGCATAGGCCGGGTATTTCAAATTCTCGCGACGACCAAAATCGATCTAGATGCCAACACATTTGGACGATTGAGCTGAGCAGCCAGATCTCCCCGACGGACTCCACCCTGGAGGTCACACCGCGAGTCATACCCTGGGTATCACCGGGTTACACCCTTGGTCCCACCAAGGCGGTGGCCGCGTTTTGGGCGACCGAACTATCCGGCTTATCGGACCCCCGACGTTCACACTCTATCGGACGTTGAGGATGCGCTAGAGCAAAAGCCGATGAGGCGGTGGAAAAGAATATCGGCACCTCACTGATCAGATTACCTCGACCCCAAAAGCTGCGTCCTCTATGCGCGATTGATCAAGCGGATCGTACCTATCATAAACGTTCCCAAATTCACACCCCCAGTCATTACTCATTTTGCCCAATTAGAGGCCCCCACCTCTCTGAAAAAACCCCCAAACTTGTACTCATGATCGAAGCGACACGGTACTCGACCGATGGCCTTACTCACGATTTGTAAAACTTATCTGCCCCACTTCCAGACCTACAGCTCGACCCTGATCCCTGCGCGCGTCGCGGGCGTTGAGCCAGGGAGCGTGCTCGCCCATTGGGAATCGGGCGGGCCGAGCGAGCCGGACGACGGGATCATCGAGCTCTCCGTCGCCCCGGTCTTCCTCCATCGGGGTGGGACGTACGAGCTCCTGAACTATGAGTCGATGCAGGGCTTTGACGCGCGCTGGAGCGGACTGCCACCCGCGATGGCGCAAAACCCGGGTGCCCTGATCAGGGCCTACATCGTCGACAACAACGATATCACGCACGACCAGGAGCTCATTCTTCTGTCTTACTTCGGCGATATCGAATACCGGATCCTGCCTTTCAGCGACTATCCCTGGCGACCGCTTGTCGATCAATTCCAGGCCGACCCGGGCACTGAGCGCTTGTTCTCCGAGCATATCTTTCACACGCCGTCCGCTCAGTTGAGCGCCGGACAGATGAGCAGGCTCTTCCACGGGAAAGTCAGCGAGGACTCGGTCCGCCGGTATCGGAAGGAGCTGCCGCCCCGGCACGCCGTGAGCACGGTAAGCCCCGCCCCGCTCCACGCCCCCAGTGACGACAAATACGAGCCAACTGAATACGTTGCCGCCGCGCATTCCCTCAACACGACGCAGACCCCGGACGCCAGCGCCGAGGCACCGGTTTCGGCGGCCTCGGCGGGCGAAACCATCGAGCCCGCAGACCCGGTGCCCGATGATGAGCCACCGGACAAGACCTCACCTAATGACGAAGTCGCCCACAGCGATGCGGCCGGGACCGGCGGTGATGAGCACTCGAGGGACCCGGGGGATGACGAAGCGCGCCCCGATGCCGCGCCGACGGAGCCGAAGGAACCGCCCGATCCGACCGAGCCTACCGAGTCCACCGAGCTGAACCATTCCGGACCCACGCGCGGACGGAGGCTCTTGAACCCCCTCAAGTGGCGTCACCGGAGGATGCGTGATGAGTGATAACAACAACGCCTGGACAACATCAGGCCTTCAGACCCAGTGGAAGCCCTCTCTTGAGGGCCTGAGCGCCAGGGACCGGTCGGCGATGGAAGCGGCGATCAACCAGCTCATGATCCCGCCTTACCAGCAGTCGGTCTGCTTTGCGCGGGCCATTCAGGATGAGTTCGGCATCCGCATCCCGGACACCATCTGCCAGGCCACACTGGAAGGCGAAAAGCCGAGGGCCTACTACACCCGCTACCCGCTCTTCGCCGCGCTCCACAAGACCTTCGGGCGGATCGATCATGCGGGCGACCGCGCCGCGCGCCGCATTATGGGGGATTTCTTCGCCGATCCACGTGGCGCGAATACCCGGCTGTACTACGAGCAGGCGCTTTGTATTCGCCGCTGTCTCGAGGCGGTGGTTGAGGAGCTAGGTGCTGTACTGGAGGCCGACGACGGCGCGCTGGACGGCAAGGACCCCGCCGCGATCACCCTTCAGCTCCACGCCGAGACGCTCAAGCACCCGAGCGCTCGCAGCGAGCGTGCCACGCAGTGTCATAACGTCTTGAAGGGCTTTGTTGAGCGGCGTCGCGCCGCGGGCGTCAATGTGGTGACCCAGCGGACGGCCGGAGCGGCCAGCGAGGCACCCCCGGTTCCTGACACCCAAGTCAGAAAGCGCACGGCGAGCGAAGCGCGGGTGGCCAAAAAACTCCGCCGGGGTGACTACGACCGCCCCAATGGCGGGACCATCAATATGGAACGCGCGCCTAAGCCGGACATCGACACGGGCCGCGCCATGGACGACGTGCTCGCCGGTGGCCAGACCGGCGTCAAGCATACGCATCGAACCGTGTTTGATGAGGACGGGACGCCCGCCTTCTTCGAGCCCTCCAAGCCCTCGTTTCTGAGCACGAGCGATCGGCGGGTGTTGATGCAGCGAAGGGCCCGGATGGCGCCGACGGATGCGCTCGCCTCCGTCGCCGACGAACATCGGCTGAGCAAAGGCGCGATCCGCGAGACCCTCGCGCACCTCGCCGATCGCCCGCTGCAGTTCATCTTCGCCTGGCTGGTGCTCTCAACGGCCATGCAGCCCTCGCGCCTTGAGCGGATGCGCAATGGCTCACCGCACTCCGATGAGGCGGCGGCCCCCTGGTTCGATGGGCGTGCGCTCCGCTATCAACTGCTCGATGGGCCGAGTGAGGATGCAAACGGCGCGCCTAATCGCGAGGTCGTGATCGATCTCCCGCATCGCATCGCCGAGCAGCTCCGGCACAATGCCCTTGGCAAGCCGCAGCCGTTTGACGGGCTGACCGAGCAGATCAACGGGCGGCTTGACTACGCCTTTCGCATGGCCGGCGGCACAACCCCGACGATGTCGCGCCTGCGCGCGAGCGCCGAGCTTGGCCTCGAGCAGACCCTCAATGACCCGACGCTCACCCGCATGATCTCAGGCGAGCTCTCGGTGGGGTACTCAGCGCAGGGCGCCTACCAGCGCCTGCCCGCCGATGAACTGCGGGAGGCGATCGCGCCCTA
This sequence comes from Spiribacter sp. SSL99, assembly GCF_009805925.1. Lineage (NCBI taxonomy): Bacteria > Pseudomonadati > Pseudomonadota > Gammaproteobacteria > Chromatiales > Ectothiorhodospiraceae > Spiribacter > Spiribacter sp. SSL99. The sequence continues at coordinate 26,320 of NZ_MAOM01000004.1, forward strand.
CCTCGAAGGCGAGGCCCAGAAAGCCAAGGCGGACCCGGCCCATGCCGAGGCGATCGACCCGTGGCTCGATGGCCTGTCCGTGCCCGAGGAAAGCTCCGCCCATCACGTCATCGGCAGCGCGCGGGTCATTGAGCCGACTGAATTTGCCGGGCTGCTCCAGGACATCGAGCTCAAGGCGCGCCGGCTGCTCCGTGACGTCAAGCGCTCGCGCCTGCGCGGCGTCGATCGGGTGACGACGCGGGCCCGTCTGTGCCATCTCATGGATCTACAGGCCGCCCACGCCGCGCTCAACTGGATGCTGCTCACTGGCAGCCGGCCGATGGACAAAAAAGGGCTCGCGACCCTGATCCCCCGTGGGACGGTCTCGAACCGTCACGCCGTGATCTATCTCGATGACAAAGCCTCGGCGCGTTATCGCGAGCGTCGCCTCTTGCCCTATACGCCAACGCTCGAGGCGGTGCTATCCGCCCATCAGGCCCTCATCGGCACCATCCAGACGATTCTCGCGGAGCTGGATATTGCGGTCGAGGACCCGCGCGGTCGGGATCAGCGGCTCCTCCCGGCGCATTTTATCGAGATGAGCACCGGTGGTGTGCGCATCGAGCCACTCCGCAGCGCGGATCTCAGCGCGGTGCTTGAGGCGCACCACATCCATGACCGCCGGCCCGCGAATAACGCGACCCGGCATTCGGTGAAAAACGCCCTGCTCGAGACCCTCAGCCCCGCGCAGGTCGACACCTTTCTCGGTCATGATCGGCTGGGCCGAGGCCTCCATGCCCCGAGCAGCCTGGCCACCTACGACCTCGATGGTCTCGTGAAAGCGCTTGAGGCGATCGCCAGGCGCTATACCTGCAACCCCCTCACCCTGGCCGTGAACTAAGATGAGTAACCGAAAAAATGGTATCCACCAGCGGCTGCACGACACCGCCCCGCAGTACTTCAGCGAGAAGAAGTGGCCGCTCTACCGGCCCTACATCTACGCGGTCATCGCAGCACTGTTCCGCTACGGGAGCATCGATGGCGATGTCCTGAAGGTCCTGGAAAAGCGGCTTCGCCGCCGTCTGGGGCGGCTCGGGAACACCCACTCCGCCGAGGCGCGCCGGCGCCGGCTCTATGACGTTCTGCTCGCCGCGAACGAGACCGGCGACTACCTCTGCGTGCTGCCGCCAACGCCCACCAAGGTTCCGCGGCCGAAGAGCGTGGCCACCAGCGCGCGGGTGGCCGAGCGCGAGATCACCGCGGCGGGCATGGCGCGGTATCTTTCTGACTGGCTCAAGGCCAACTCCGATGACGAGGCCCGCTGCCTCGGCCTAGCCATGCGGTTGGTGAGCCGCATCGGCCTTGGCCCGCGTGTGGTGCTTGGCACGCTCTCTCGGGTCACCCCTGCGGATCGGATCGAGGAGGCCACCCTCGCCATCCCGGTCGACCCGACGGATTGGGGGAAGAGCCGCTATCACCTGCCCTTGCCCGCGCAATGCCGGGCGTGCATGCCACGGCGCACGCGGGGAGCCCCCCGGGATGATCAGACCCTCTACCCAAGCGTCCTCGGTGCACTGCTCACACCCGAGGGCGATAAGCTGCCGGATGCCAAGACAGTGAAGGCCGCCATGAATGAAGTCCGCGACGGGCTCGAGCGGGTGTTCACGCGTTTTCTCGCGGATTTCCGTCGCGACTGTCCCGAGGCCATCTTCGGGCCCGTCAATACCTGGCAGCAGTTTGCCCAGAATGCCCGCCGCCTGCCGATGCGTTTTGGCATTCCGGCCGCCTGGATCGAGCCCTTCCGCGACTATCCGCTGCCCGCCTCGATGCCGCCCGAGGCGATGAAGCTCCTATTCAAACGCCCGAGCCATCGGGCGCAGCGCGCCGCAACGGATAGCGATGAGCCGCCTCCCGCCATCGCCTGGCCACAGTCGATCGACGACCCCGACGAGACCGGAGCGAATAGCGAACCGACGAGCGTCTCACCGGATTTCGCCAGTACACGCCTTCGCTTTATCCGCGCCTTCCTGCGGGAGGCCGAGCAATATAAAGGTCAGCGCAAAGAGAAGATCACGAAGAATGGGCTTAAGAAGCTGGAAGCGCGGCGCGATCGGCTAATGACGAACGCGAAGCAGACCACACCCGGTCGGCTCAACCTCGCCGTCATGGCGATCGGCTGGCTCTACTCCGAGCTCGAGAAGGGCAACAAGCTCTCGACGGTGCGCACCTATATGTACCGGATTTTCCGGTTCGAACTCTTCTTGATGGAAGAAACGCTGGAGATACGCGACTGGGACGATGAAACGGTCCAGGAGGTGCTTGCCAGCCAGATGGCGAATAACGACTGGGATCGCTCCACCATTGCTTACTTCAAACAGACCTGGCTCGGGTTCCTGCGCTATTGCCAACGCCTGGAGGTGCTCACCGAGGTCGAGTCGCTACCGCAGGCCACCGCCGCCGGACACTCCGCGACCCGGACCGGTATCCTGAAGCCTTTCGAGTTCGGCCTTGCCTGGGATCGGTTAGTGTTTGACGGTGACGAGCGAATGACCCTGCAGGCGCGCCCGGCGCTGGGCCTTGGGTTCTGCGCGGGATTAAGATCCAAGGACGTGCTTCGACTCACCGTCTGGGACATCGAATGTCACCCCGGGGAGCTCTACGTTCATATCCAGCGCGGCAAGACGGCCGCGGCGCGGCGAAAGATCCCGCTGCATGCAACGGCACCGCCGCACGTGCAGGAATACATCAAGGCCTGGGCTGATGCCCGCGGGGCGGAGTTCGATGGCGAGCTCCCGCAGACGATCCCGCTATTCGGCCCAGCCGGCGAGAAGATGGGCTACGAGTGGAAAGCGTTCATCTCGCCGCTCCTCGGCGAGATGCAGACGGTTTTCGGACCGGGGTTTGACTTTCATCTGCTCCGCCACAGCTTCGCGTCCTGGACGTTGTTGCGGCTGCATGCCATGCGCGTACCGACATTCGCCTCTAAGCTCCCGTGGGAAGATGATTGGCTGTTTGCCGATGAGTCGCTCGATGCCCTTAGCGAGGCGATTGATGGCGAGCGGCCGGAGTCGCCGGACAACGGCCAGAACGACTGGCTGCATCTGAGCAAGCTGCTCGGTCATCGAGACCTTGCCACCACGCTCATCACCTACAACCATCTCATGCACTGGGTCCATGCCGATGTCCTCGACCGGGCATATGGCGGGCGGCGGAAATGAGGTGGGTGATCAAAAGCGGCCGCCCAGAAACGCAAAAGGGCCGGCAACCGAGGCTGCCAGCCCTTTTGGAGATCGTGCGGCTTGTGAGCGCGGAGGTTACAACCGCCCATCCACGGCATTGGCCGGAAAGGCGTATTTGACGTCGTACAGGTACCCTTCCGGCTTGAGCCAATGGCGGATGCCCTCCGCCCCCGCCTCCGCGAACGGGCGGTGGGCGACGGCGAGGATGGCGGCGTCGTAGCCGGTGGCATCGGTGGCGGTGGCCACGGCCCGTTGCGTCAATGCCTCGGCCGGTACCAACTCCAACCCAAACTCTTCCTGCGCCTCTTCGGCATCCACCACCGGGTCATGAACCATGGCCGTCGCCCCGTAGTCCTGGAGCTCGCGGACGATGTCGATGACGCGGGTGTTGCGCAGGTCCGGGGTATCTTCCTTGAAGGCGAGGCCGAGCACGAGGATGCGTGCCTCGGGGATGCAGACACCACGCTGGATCAGGCCTTTCACCACTTCATGCGCCACATGGGCGCCCATGCCGTCATTGAGGCGCCGGCCGGCCAAGATCATCTCCGGGTGATGGCCCACGGCCTGGGCCTTGTGCGTGAGGTAGTAGGGATCGACGCCAATACAGTGACCGCCCACCAGCCCCGGGCGGAAGGGCAGGAAGTTCCACTTGGTCCCTGCGGCCTCGAGCACGGCTTCGGTATCCAAATCCAAGCGGTTAAAGAGCATGGCCAGTTCGTTGACGAGCGCAATGTTCACATCACGCTGGGTGTTTTCGATGACCTTGGCGGCCTCGGCGACGGCGATGCTCGGGGCATTGTGCGTGCCGGCAGTGATGACCCGGGCGTAGAGGGCATCGACGAAGTCGGCGACTTCGGGCGATGAACCGCTGGTGACCTTGACGATGTCGGTCACCCGATGGGCCTTGTCGCCGGGGTTAATACGCTCCGGGCTGTAGCCGGCGGAGAAGTCCTCGCCATAGGTGAGGCCCGAAACCCGTTCTATGACCGGGATGCAGTCTTCCTCGGTGGCACCGGGGTAGACGGTGGATTCATAGATGACCACAGCCCCGGGCTGGATAGCCAGCCCCACCGTCTCACTGGCCTTCAGCAGCGGCGTCAGATCCGGGCGGCGATGTTCGTCAATGGGGGTAGGCACGGTGACGACAAAGACATCGCAGTCGCGCAGGGCCTCGGGATCACTGGTGTAGCGGATGCCGTGGGCAGCGGCGGTTGCCATTTCCTCGGCACTCAGCTCCTCGGTCCGATCGCGGCCTGCCTCGAGCTCACCAATACGCCGTGGATCAATATCAAAGCCGGTGACGGCATAGGCCTCTGCGAAGGCCGCCGCCAGCGGCAGACCGACATAGCCAAGGCCGATAACGGCTATATGCGGGTTAGTGAGTGAGTTCATAGATCATGGGTTCCGTTGTGGGGGCTCTTCTTAGGATTCTTTCGCCAGACCGCCCCCGGCGGGAGGTATGAGCTCATCATAAACCGCCATCGTCCGCTCAATGACGATCCGCTCATCGAACTCGGCCTGGGCCTTTCGCCTTGCCGCATCACCCAGCCGCTTGCACAACGCGGGATCGCGCACGAGTCGCTCGATGGCCTCGGCGAGCGCCGCCGCGTCCCGCACCGGCACAAGCAAGCCATCGACTTCGTCGGTGACCACTTCACGACAGCCGGGGACATCGGTGGTCACCACCGGCAGGGCGCATCCGGCCGCCTCGATGAGGCTTTTGGGCAGGCCCTCCCGATAGCTTGGGAGCACCACTGCATGCACCGACTGGAACAGAGTCGGCATGTCGTCGACCTTGCCGAGCCACTGAATAAGCCCTTCTGCCTGCCAACGGCGGATAGCGTCTTCGGGCACGGCCGCGGGGTTGCCGGCATCGGGCTCGCCGGCGAACAATACCTCCACCGACAGCCCGCGGGCCTTCAACTGCCGCGATGCCTCAACCAGCTCGCTCACCCCTTTGTCCCAGAGCAGCCGAGCGGGCAGGACCACCCGGAAGGGCGGCGACGCCAAGGGTTCGCGACGCGGAGTAAACCGCGCCAGATCCACCCCGGAGCCCTTGATCAGCCGGATGTGATCCGGATTAATCAAGCGCGCCTGCTCGAACACCCCCACATCATCCCCGTTTTGCAGGATCAGGCGGCCGCTCCGCCCCCCCAGCGCCGCGCGCAGCACCCATCGAACCAAGGGCCGTAGAAAGCGCGCCTTCAGAGACGGGTTGATGAATACATAGCCCATCCCCGCCACGGCGCCCACCCGGGGCCGGTTACCGGCGAGCCGGGCGGCGAGTGCGCCATACACCGCGCATTTGATGGTGAACCCATGCACCAGACCGATCTGCTCGCGTCGGATCAGCCGAATCAGCCAGATCAGCAGCCGCAGTTCGCGCAGCGGGTTCAGACTAAGCCGCTGCATGGGCGCCGGCATCCAGCGCAGGCCGAGCGCCTGCAGCCGCTTACCGTCCGGCCCAGGTGGCGAGAGCAACAGCACCTCATGCCCCGCCTGCTGCAACGCGAGGGCCAGCGAGCCACGGAAGTTATAGAGATACCAATCGGTATTGGCGAAGAGCAGGAGGCGCTGGCCGGTGCTGGGTTCAGCCACCGACTGAATTCTCCTCGAGCCAGGCCTGAAACATCAGCACATGCCAGATCTGCGCATGCCCGTGGGAGCGCCCCGCGAGGTGGTCATTCCAGCAGCGGCGCACCATAGCCGCATCCAGAAACGCCTCACGACGGATGCGTTCCTCGTCCAACAGCGCTTCCGCCCAGTCCCGCAGGGGCCCGCGAAGCCAGTCACCCAGTGGCACGGCAAAACCGGCCTTGGGCCGATCCAGGAGCGATTTCGGCACATAGCGATAGAGCATCTGCCGGAGCAGCCACTTGCCCTCGCCGTCGCGCACCTTGAACCGATCGGGAACCGACCAGGCGAATTCCACCAACCGATGATCAAGCATCGGTACCCGGGCCTCGAGGCTTACCGCCATGCTGGCGCGATCGACCTTGGTCAGGATGTCATCGGGCAGATAGTTCTGCATGTCCGCCAGGATCATCTGCTCGCGCAGATTAAGCCCGTTGATTGAGTCATGGGCATCACCGCTGGCGAGCCCGGCCTCGCTCGCCCCACACACTAACTGTGTCGCCGGCGCTGGCCAGATGGCCCGCAGGCGGTGGTAGAAATCCATGCCATCCGCCGCGCCCAGCGCATCGCGGAGCTTTTCGAGTTTTTCACCGAGCAGCGGAATGCGGCTTGATGCGGTGAGACGCCGCGATCGCAGCGCGAGCGTCAGCGAGGCTGCGACGGCCTGGCGCATGGGCCGCGGCAGCCGCCGGAGGCGATTCCAGAGCCGCGGCCCCATGACATGACGGTTATAGCCAGCGAAAAGCTCATCGCCCCCATCGCCGGAGAGGCTGACCGTGACCTGCGATCGGGCAAGTCGGCTCACCAGATAGGTGGGGATCTGCGAAGAATCCGCGAAGGGCTCGTCGTAGATCGCGGGCAGGCTGGGGATGACTCCCATCGTCTCATCCGGGGTGACGTAGAGCTCGGTGTGCTCCGTGCCCAGGTGCCTGGCGACGGCGGCTGCATGCTCGGCCTCGTTAAAGCCGGATTCAGTAAAGCCGATGGAAAAGGTGCGCACCGGTTGCATGCGCTGCGCCTGCATTTGCGCCACCACCGCCGAGGAGTCATAGCCGCCGGAGAGGAACGCCCCCAGTGGCACGTCGGCCTCCATGCGCAGGCCCACGGCGTCCCGCAGGCGGTCATCGAGTTGATCAATGACCGCGTCGGCGCCCCAGGATTCATCCGGGCCATTGGCCGCGATGGCTGGCAGATCCCAATAGCAGACCGGCTCGCTGATCCTCTGGCCGCCATCGCTGATCACCACATAGTGCGCCGGTGGCAGTTTGCGAATGCCCTGATAGATGCAACGCGGAGCCGGCACATTGCCATCACGCATGAACGCCGCCAACGCGCCACGATCGATCGCCCCCACCCACTCCGGGTGGGCGGCGAGTGCCTTTAGCTCGGATCCAAAAAGGAAAGTGCCGTCCGCATGGCCGTAATAGAGCGGTTTTTCGCCCATGCGATCACGGGCGAGGGTGAGGCGGCGACGCTGCCGATCGTACAGCGCGAAGGCGAACATGCCGTTCACCCGTTCGAGCGCACCCTCGATGCCCCAGTGGCGCAGGCCAGCCAATAGGGTCTCAGTGTCCGAGTGGCCCTGCCAGTCAAAGCCCCCCCCTTCGGCCTCAAGATCCGCCCGCAGCGCGCGGTGGTTGTAGATCTCGCCGTTATAGATCAACACATACCGCCGGCAGGGCGAGTGCATGGGTTGGTGACCCGCGGGCGAGAGATCGATGATGGCGAGACGCCGGTGGCCGAGCGAGAGGTTGTCCTCGGGGTCGTGCCACTGGCCATCGGCATCCGGGCCGCGGCTGTGGAGGCACGCCGTCATCCGCTGGATGGCGTCGGCGTTGTGGGTGCGACCACCCCAGGCGCCGGCGATACCGCACATTAAGAGGAGTCCATTATGCGCAGGCCGACCTCAGAAGCTCAGCGATATGGGGTCCTTGTACGCGGAGGCTATATTGGCGTTCCACCAGCGCTCGAGCCTGACCACCCATGCGCTGCCGGAGGGCATCGTCAGTCACCAACGTGCTCAAGGCCTCGGCCCACTCCAAAGGCGTATCTGCGAGAAAGCCATTCACGCCGTGATCAACGATCTCCCGGTTCACGCCCACCGGTGAAGCGACCACCGGGAGTCCGCAGGCCATATACTGAATCAATTTGTAGCCACATTTCCCACGCATCCAGGGGGTGTCCGGCAGTGGCATAATCCCGATGTCCATTGCCTGGATATCAGCTACCTCCCGATCCTCTGACCATGCTCGGATCGTTAAGTCGGGGAGTTGATCGGCTAAAGGCCCGGCACCCACTGCCATGAGACGGGCGTCAAGTCCGGACAGGGCAGCCTTTATGTCCGGCAGAAACGGCATAACGCAATCCTGCCATGTGCCCGGTGTGCCGACCCAACCGATGGTGACCGTCCTGTCACTATCCCGTTTTGCTGTCGGCGCATAGGCATCCGCGTCAACCACCGTTGGCACAACCTCAACACGGTCGGCCCCCGCGCGAAGCGCGTAGTCCCGTAGGTAGTGATTGCCTGCGATGACCAGGTCGGCACGGGCCATGACCTGCCCGATCTTCCCGCCTAAGATCGCTCGAACAACCGCAGATCTATGCCGGTCATAGCGATGGAACACGGCATCGTCATAATCAACGACTAACGGGGCATCACGGGGGAATAGCCCATGCTCGATTGCCGCCGGAACCCAGGGTAGGGCCTCTTTCTCGAGCCAAATGACATCCGCGTCTTTTGCCTTCATCAGACTCCGGATCCGACGTCGATAAGCCGAAAAGATGTCACCGTTAGCGCGTTGGCCCATGTAGAGCGCTTCCAGATATTGATCGCCGAACAGGTGCTCAACGCTAACCTCGCACCCGCTGGCCTCCAGCCCGGGCACATACTGCATCATGCGGAGCCGGCTGGACGCACCCTTGCGGCCATAGCGCGAGAGGATGAGCACCTTCATCCAATTAACGCCACACCAATCAAAAGACTCGCTCATCCAGCAACTGCAGCAGATACTGCCCATAGCCGGTCTTCGCAAGCGGCGCCGCCAGTTCGCGAACGCTCTCCGCATCGATAAAGCCCATTCGATAGGCCGTCTCCTCCGGCGAGCAGACTTTAAGGCCCTGGCGCTTTTCGACGGTCTCGATGAAAGTGGCCGCCTCAATCAGCGACTCATGGGTGCCGGTATCCAGCCAGGCCATGCCGCGGCCCATGACCTCGACGTTGAGGGCACCCTGGTCGAGGTAGGCATGGTTCACGTCAGTGATCTCGAGCTCGCCACGGGCCGACGGGCGAACCCCTTTAGCAATATCAACCACCTGCGCGTCATAGAAGTACAGGCCGGTCACGGCATAGCGCGATCTTGGCTGGGACGGCTTTTCCTCCAGGCTGGTCGCGCGACCGGATTCATCAAACCCCACCACGCCGTACCGAGCCGGATCCGTCACCGGATACGCAAATACCGTCGCACCCTCACGCTGTGCCGCCGCCTCAGCAAGCAGCAGGCGCAGGTCATGGCCATGGAAAATGTTGTCACCGAGGACCAGCGCGCTTGGGTTGCCGTCGATAAACCGCTCTCCAATCAGGAACGCCTCGGCGAGGCCGTTAGGCTCTTCCTGTACCGCATACTGCAGATCCAAACCCCATTGGCTGCCATCGCCCAGCAGGCGCTTGAAAAGCGGCGTGTCTTCTGGCGTCGAGATCACCAGAATCTCCCTGATCCCCGCCATCATCAGCGTGCAAAGCGGGTAGTAAACCATCGGCTTGTCGAAAACAGGCAACAACTGTTTCGAGACCGGGAGGGTCACGGGATAGAGGCGCGTGCCGCTGCCACCCGCAAGGATAATGCCTTTGCGTTCGCTCATCGCCAGTATTCCGCCCTAGGAGAAGTGTTCGGCCGTGTGGAAAGTATCCGCTCGCTGATCCTTGTCAGAAACGATCGGGGCGCCCGTCAGCGGCCAGTCGATGCCCAGCGCGGGGTCGTCCCAGCGGATGGCTCGTTCATGGGCCGGAGCGTAGTAGTCGGTACATTTATACTGGAAATCCGCTGAGTCACTGGTGACACAGAACCCATGCGCAAAACCTGGGGGGATCCAGAGCATGTGTTTGTTATCGGCCGTCAGGGTTTCCCCCACCCATTGACCGAATGTCGCCGAGTGCCTGCGGATATCAACGGCTACATCGAACACCTCACCCGAGGTCACCCAGACCAGCTTTCCCTGTGGTTGCTGGATCTGATAGTGCAGTCCTCGCAGCGTGCCATAGGCCGACCGGCTGTAGTTGTCCTGTACGAAGTCGTGATCGATGCCGATCTCGGCAAACCGCTGCCGCTGCCAGGTCTCCATGAAAAAACCGCGCTCATCGCCAAAGACGGCAGGCTCGATGAGCAGGACATCCGGGATGGTGGTTGGGGTGACATTCATACTGATGTCCGCATTTCGCACGCCAGGATTTCCGCGAGCGCATGGTCCACACCCTGCTCCCATGGTGGCATCTGCAATCCGAAGGCCTGCTCAAGGCGGGAGCAATCCAGCCTGGAGTTGTGAGGACGCTGCGCCTTCGTCGGGAATGCGTCGGTGCTTACCGGTGTGAGGTTGTCGCGATTGACCCTGACTGGCCAGTCGGCCTGACGGGCCCGTTCGATGACCCGGTGAGCGTAGCCATACCATGTGGTTTCCCCAGCCGCGGCCAAATGGTACAGCCCGCCGATCTTGGGCTGCCTTATAACCTGCTTCAGGGCATGCGCAGTGACATCAGCGATGAGTGACGCCCCGGTCGGCGCGCCATGTTGATCGTTAATAACCTGGAGGGTTTCGCGTTCTGCTGCCAAGCGCAACATCGTACGAATGAAATTATTGCCCAGCGCTGAGTACACCCAACTGGTGCGAAATGTTAGATGCCGGCAGCCGCTATCCAAGATCGCACGCTCACCGTCCAGCTTGGTATGCCCATAGACATTGAGTGGGGAGGGCACATCTTCCTCATGCCACGGTTGCACCCCGCCGCCATTAAAGACGTAGTCAGTGGAATAGTGAATGAACCATGCACCCATCAAAAAGGCCTCGCGGGCGAGCATTGCTACCGCCTCCGCATTGACTGTGCGCGCTCTGGACGCGTCGGTCTCGGCTTGGTCGACCGCCGTGTACGCCGCCGCGTTGACGATGACATCCGGCGCCAGACGACGAATGGTCTGCATCATTTCACGCGGCTTCTCGAGATCGCCGGAAAACCTATCGTCGCCCGTTCGAGTTGCTGCAGTGACGCTGCCTAACGGTGCCAGAGACCGCTGCAGTGCCCAGCCCACTTGGCCGTTACTTCCGAGCAGGAGGATTTTCATAAACAGCGGCAATTCGATTTGCAATTTGCCACGAACGAGGAAGTGAAAAAAATCAAATATCCATTCAAAATCATTATTTAATATTCTGTCATATTTCTCATGTAGATCGCGTTCTATGACCCATATCTGACATGTACCAATTCCTATGATTATCCCGATTAACCGAACTATTCAGAACTTTTCTAGGTGTGATCTCTCAATAGGTTGTATCGGCCTCATGATGTATCTATGTCCAAAGCGGCCAGATAGCTATCTACCGACGCCTTCAAAGAAAAGTGAGCCAGGCCCAATTCCTGTGCACGTCTGCGAAGTGCAAGCCGATTCGGAATGACATTATCACGTACCCATGGCCAGACTTGCGAAACGTCGTTTTTCAAAGGGAACATCACGCCCGCCTCAATTAGCGGCTCAACCGGACCTACGCTCTCTGTGCCGATTACTGGAAGGCCAGCCAACACGTACTCTCCGATCTTGATTGGAGCAACGCCTTGGGTCGAAAAGGACGGCTGTCGCAACGCCAGTGCTAGATCGCATTGCATCAATGCGGCTGGCATCTCCTGTGCAGGTAATCGAGAAACCTCGATCCAACTGCGGTCAGAGACTCCTGACTTATCCAAGACGATGTCAAGATTAGTCTCGTCGCCGGTAAAGATACGAAACACCAAATTGGGAATATGTGTACGCAGACACTGGGCCAGCTCGATCATCTGGTCGGGCCGGTACTGTGCACCAAGCGACCCAGCATAGCAAAGGCGGAACTCGTTATCGGTTCGCCGGGGCGAACTGCCGAGGAAGGCAGTGGGGTCTCGGCCGTTACCGACGACGTGAAACTTCCCTCTGTCAGTTTTCGAGCGTTCACAAAGTATGTCGATGGCACGAGGTGTGCGGACAAGGACACGATCAGCCACCCGCACGGTGTGCGCTTCAACTGCGCGCAAGACCCTATAAGTAGGACTCTTCGAGGACAGCCCTCCGAAGTCCACACGTTCATCTACAGCAAACCCATCCGCATCAAACACTAACTTCAATCCGCTACGGGGCCCCATTGCAAGAACCGCCAACGCTGGCATCAGGCTCCTGGGCATCAACGTATTTATATTCCAATCGCGCACTGCGCGCCAGATGTGTCTTTGCCCTAAAACAGCAGAGGCAAAAGGACCGGCGGTCCCTGCTCTTCGCCATACAGGTACCGCCCGATATGGTACGTCCACTACCTCAGAGATATTTTTGATACCCGCAAGACGGTCCGCTTCATCCCATGTGAATTGAAGGACATGAATCCGATGCCCATGCACACCAAGCCTTTCGAAGATGGGGAGAAATAAAGCTTCTAGATAGCTGGTTTGCGGACCGTCCCAAGTGATAAACAGGCAGTTGGACATTTACGATATAGACTTTTTATCGAAGTGCTTCAGCATAAAGATCGGCAATATCCTTAATGTAACGATCCTCCGAAAAAGCAGATCGAGCTCTCTCGAGTCCTGCAGACCGGTATGATTGAGCCGCTTCATGATCCATCAGTAGGAATAAGACGGCATCTGCGATTTCCCTGGGTTGAAGTGACGGAACCAGAATTCCCGCCTTACCATGATCCAGTACAAAAGGAATGCCGCCCACCTCGGTAGCAACCACGGGCACACCCGATAACATCGCTTCCACCAAAACCAGTCCAAAAGCTTCGTGGGCAGAGGCAAGCACAAAGACGTCCATCAAATGATACAAATCACGTGGCTCACCCTGATAACCTGCAAAAATGATTGCATCGGTCAGACCCAACTCTACAGCCAATTTCTGCAGCATAACGCGATCAGGCCCATCCCCGATAATGAGCAACCGTGCTTTTGGCTGGTCGAATCGTATACAGACTAGCGCGCGAATAAGATCACTAAAACGCTTATGACTATCAAAAACCCGCCCCACGCTGCCGATAATTATATCATTCGTATCAATCCCCAGCATATTTCGCAATTCCGCAAGCCGTTGCTCAGATGGGTCTGGCATCTCTGACACCGCATTGTTGATAAGCCGAACCTTGCGCTCAGGAATGCGTAATGTGTTATGAAGATAATCGACGACTTTCGGCGAAACACCAATGCAGGCATCAGCTCGCAAGCACATAGCCCGCATAAGGGCATTGCCAGTCCACCGGCGATTCACGGGGTCAGAGGTCTCTTCCATGATGACCTTGACGGTTGGCATGCGGAGCCCGATGCCACAGGCCAGCGCCTCACCTTCGTATACCGCCCCATGCACGATGTGTGGTTGGAACGCCCGCGCAATGGAGTGAGCACGAGCGTGCCACATTCGACTCAGAATACTGGGCGCAACTCCTATCTCATTAATGCTCCAACCCGCATCTCGTAAAATCTCATGAACTGGGCCATCCGCCTTTTGGCAAATGAGAGAATGTTCGTATTGTTCCGACCTAAGACCCTTAGCAAGCATAACACGACATCGCTCGACTCCACCCCCTGTTACCCAGCCGAGTGTGTGTAGAATTCGTACTTTCTGGTTGGGCACTCTCTGTCGCCTTTTAGTCACAATAATCGAGCCAGCTTGCCAAGCAAATTTCAGGCCATAGATGTCCCTTATACAACTGGTTCATCTTTCTTGGACAGACTTTAAGATCGACCCATACAGGGTCTCCAGCTCGCGCATATATATTCGCGGCTCAAAACGGGTGATAATCGCGTCGCGGCCGGCTTTCCCGAGAGCCGCGAGCTGAGTTCGATCTTTCCAAGCTTGTTTAAGCATAACCACGAGTTCTTCCATAGATGGCTCTTCGAGCAACCATCCAGTACGGCCATGTTCGATTATCTCGGGCGCTCCTCCCACCGCCGTGGCGAGCACCGGGACCTCACAGGCCATTACTTCTACAAGCGCAAGGCCAAACCCTTCTGAAATCGAAGGCTGCACATAGAGATCGCACTGAGAAATATATTGCGCGGGATTTTCCTGATAACCAAGAAAGGAGACATACTGCTCAATCTGAAGTTGTTTCGCTAGAGCGGCAAGCATCTCGCGTTGGCTACCATCTCCGACCAGCCAAACTTCGGCCGGTATGCTTGCTGAGCGAAGCTTCGCTACGGCTTCCAGTAGAACAACCGGATTTTTAACCGGTTCCAGTCGACCCACGAATCCCAGCCGAAACTGGCCAGGAACCTCGCCGGGTATCGCCTTTATGCTATACGTGAGGTCCACAGGATTATAAATCCTCACAGCCTTGTCGGCCGGCACCTCGTCGTTGTCAACCAACCACCCTGTCACAGCCTCAGATATGCCGATCACCCGGTGCGCCAGCCGATAGACCATACGGAAAACCCAGCGGCCTTTGGCACTATGAGACGGGATGCCAACCTCTTCTCCTATGCGGATTGGTACGCCCGCGAGCCATGCTGCAATAAGACCATGGAAATTAGCCTCGGCCCCATGAGTGTGCACCACATGTGGCTTCATATGCGAAAGGACACGAAATAGAGTCCAAACTGCCATGATGTTTGGAATCTTCGTTGACTGGCCCAGGCAGGTCACGCGCTTTGATAGGGCCTCAATGCGAGTAGCAGTTAAGCCGCCACTTCCAATCGCAAAAAAACAGTGTTCACAGCCACTATAGCGGGTTGACCGCGCAAGTATTTCCATGTGTTTTTCAACGCCACCAAAATTCAGTGAAGTCGAAATATGCGCCACAAGGTTGGCTTCCGTATTCTGATCAACGCTCATGGCCGGACAAAATACTCCAAAAAGGAATTCCACTCATAAAATTTTTGGTAAACCCTTTAGTCGACCCTTAACATTCTGCTATGCGGCCGCTAGCATGACTTTTGAATGGGCATCGGTCTCACCCTGATCCAGTAGCCGCAGAACGGCGGATAATATCCGGCACCAAATAATCACCATCCACCGCATCAGCCAGCGGATGTTGAAGCCGGCAGCGGCCAGGATCGGGTTCATGGCATCACCCAGGGCACCTTTGAGGAAGTTCCGGCGCATGCGGTGGTCTGCTTTTAGATGCCCGATGCTCGGCTCCACCGCCTGGCGGCGCTTGAGCAGCCGCTTCTCCGCCTTGCTCATGCGCTTTGGCTTACCGCGGTGGAGGATGCGGATGCCGTCAACTTCCCGGCCGCGGTAGCCCAAGCCGACCAAGTCGGTTTTCACCGGCGTATCCGTGAAGATGGCCGTCTGCTCGAGCTGCTCAGCGAGGGTGTCGCCATCGTAGGGGTTACCGGGGAAGGATCGGGCGCCAACGATCAGGCCCTTATGAGCGGTGACGGCAAAGCTCGCCTTCACGCCGAATTCATAGGGCTGGCGGGCCTTGCCCTTGCTGATGCATTCCACCTCCGGAGCATGGAAGGCGTAGAGCTTAATCTTGCTCTTCGTCTTCTGCTCTTTCAGGCGCCGGGCGCGGTGCATGGTCTCGGCAAGCTGAGCCATCTGGTCTGGGGTGGCCTTGCGGTCAATGTCGCGCAGCAGCCGTCCAACGATGGTGCGCTGGCGTTTGATCACCCGGCGCATGCGCTTGTACTGCCGGGCGTGGGCATAGCGCCCGGCGTGGCGGTTGAGCCGCGGGCCTGTACGCGCGTAGCTCTGGCGCAGGTTGATGCCGGCCTCGGCCGCACGCTCAGCAAGCTTTGACCGGGCCACCTCCAACAAACGGCTGTCGGTGGGATGCGCGACGATCTTCTCCTGCACCGTGGTGTCGATGGAGACCACCCGCAGCTCGCGGGGCCGGATGGCCTTCAGTGTCTTCGCCGCCTCGATGGTCTGAGCGAGCAGTTCTTCTGCGCCGGCCTCGTCCAACCGGTTACGCCAACGCGTCAGCGATGAGGGATCACATGGCAGCTCATGCTGGAAGTACACCTCGCCGGTGAAGTACTGCATGTACGGCGACTCCAGCCAGCGCTCGAGGACCTGATCATCGGAGAGGTTGTAGGCGTACTTGAGATACAGCAGACCCACCATCATCCGAACCGGCAGTGAGGCGCGGCCCGCGCCCTCTGGCGTCGGCGGCAGCAGGTCGGCGACCTGCTCAACGATACTGTCCCAGGGCATCGCATCCGCAAGCCGGACCAGTGGATGATCCGACCGGATGATCTGATCCAGGCGAGCTCGAAACAGATCGTCACTGCGGTTGTATGGCTCGTCACTCGGCGAAGGTCGATGGCCCATCAAAAACCCATCCGATATTGCAAGGAAACTGCCCATATTATCCCAGTTTCTTGCAATCACTGCGAGCGCAAATCGCCGATTTATGCAGCGCAATCAGGGGGTTGAAAATTGTTCAGGACCGACCAATTAAGGGGGCTATACGGCAATCGAATCTCTCGTGTTACAAGATAAGAAAATTAAACTCTTTTAGGTCTAGCTTTGCCTGATCGCAGATCTTGGAGGTAGTTATATCTTGCTATCTTTAGCTTGTATTCAACATAGAATGCAAGTGCTTTTGTTCTCAATGGCTCTCCCGCTCTAAGAATGATTTTTGCCGCATTCATTGGGGGCATGTAAGACCGAATTGGAGATAGCGAATACGCTTTATTTGCAGAGAAGCATCCACCAATAATTCGAAAGTGCTGCCCAGAAAGCTCTGCCCAAGAAATCCGAGCAGGATGCCACACCATTGCCTGCGGTGCATACAAAATTGAAAACCCCTTGCTAGCGGCTCTCATATTCCATTCTGTATCGCCGCCAGAGAGCAGCTCTTCATTGAATAGCCCAGCGTCTTCAAAGACCTCCCTTCGAGCAAATAAATTTGCTGTAACTTGTGGTCCGTGCCTGAGACCTTGCATCTGATCGAAGGCAAATATTTTCTCATGGCATTCTGTTGGCGTTAATGGATAATTTTGCGTAAAAATCTGCACCCGGCCGGAAATTCGGTCGACCCCTTCTAATTCGAGAGTACTAATTCCTTGATGAAGCCAATCGACAGAAGGGATACAATCAGAATCGGTAAAGCAAAAAACCTTGCCTTTTGCAGCCTTTATTCCAGCGTTCCTTGCTGCATAGCTTCCGGGTTTTTTCTCGGCAACGACCCGAAATCTACTATCGGGAATTGCTATTTTAAGGTCCGATGAATCGTTGTTGACAACGATGACCTCGAAATTTGTGAATTCTTCCTGTCCTTTGAGGGCGGAAATGCACTTCTGCAAGCGTTGTTCGTCGCGGTACGTCGGTATTATAACAGATGCGTATGGCACTGGTCGCTTCCTTAGCGGGTTGCTTAAGAAGTGTGATTTGCAGGGTAGGTTGCTGCTAGTTGGCTTTAAAGGGCTTGCGGTGGCTGCTTTTGAATGCACAATTGTTCCGCGCAACTTCGGGGGGATAGTCAGCGCAGTCTCGAAAGCAAAGTCCGGGACTTTCATGTCGCCAGTCGTGCAGGGACACCGCGTATCCCATGCTGGGCCATGTTACACCGAGAAAGTCTTGAATCCGCGCTAAAGTCTCTTCCTGCCGCTCGGGGCGTCCCAGACGCGGCACATAGACAGGCTCCAAGTGGTCGAACTCGGCAAGCGTCACGCGATCGGCGTAAGATGCTGCCGCGGTGAATCAACATAATGATGCAGCCGCTCCACCAGTAGGGTAATGCGGTCAGGCCGCGCCGTCGTTGTAGCGTCCAGGTGGTGATACATCCCCGCGCCTCGGCGATTTCGATTGACGCCATGTGGTGCAACAGGCGCTCCCGCCGCAGGTACAGGACCTTGCATTGCCGCGAGCTCACTCCCGTGAGCCAGCCGCCCGTACCACCCACCTACTTCCATGACGTCAGTTGATAGGTTGTGATATTGATTTCAAGATGCTCGCTCTACTGCCGCGCGCGACGTTCTCGACGAAGTGCCGGAGGATTGCCCGCAGCGCCCCAGGAATCTCTTCGTGGCACGCGACCTCCGAGTGCGTGTCAAGTGTGCTGGTCGACAGTGTCGAGCTGGTGCACCCCTGCGTGATGATCAAGAAGCCCACTGGTAGCCGCCGGCGGAGCGCATCGCGTAAAGTCCTGAATTCATTTTTCGATCCATCCTGTATCATGCGCTCAAGGAGCGGTGCTCATAGACTTCTATAATGCACTCGTGGCGAATCAACCAAAGCATGTCAGCTCCATGATCTCGCGCAGGCGGACGGTGGTGTAGTCGTGGGTTAAGCGCGACTCGACGCGTGCGCCACCGGCGCGGCCCGTTGTCTCGTCGCAGGATCGTTCAGGAGGGTGGGCATCTCCGCGGCAATACCGTCCATGTCGTTCTCAACGACGAGGAGGCCCACATCGCCGCCGGCGATGCGATCGCGGAAACCGTTGTGGTTGGTCATGGTGACTACCACTAAGCTCGCCGCCGCTTCCGCCGCACAGGTAGCGGAGGATTCCATATCACCGTTTTGTCCCTTCACGGAGTCCTTGGCGAGCAATGCACCGGGAGCGGAATTGAAGCCGCCACCCTGTCTCGTGGGTGAAATCTCAACGGAACCCGCAATTCCGCCCGCTTCCTGCGCCCAGCGCAACCGCTACAACGCCTGCGCCGCCACCAGCCGCCCGAACCTCGACTCCCCATCATCCCGCAACGCCTCATACGCTCCATCCTCCACCAGCCGCCCACGATCAAACACATACACATGGTCCACATTGCGAATGGTCGAGAGTCGGTGCGCGATGATGACGACGGTGACCTCGCCCTTCAGCGCATCGATGCTCTCTTGGATATGGCGCTCGGAGTCGGTGTCGAGGGCGCTAGTCGCCTCGTCAAGGATCAACAAATTGGGCCGACGGAACAGCTCTCGAGCGATGAACAGGCGCTGACGCTGCCCGCCGGAGAGGCGTACGCCCCGGTCACCCACCACCGTCTGATAGCCCCCCGGCAGGGTCTCGATGTGATGGGCGATGTGAGCCCGACGGGCCGCCTCGCGGATGCGTTCCATCAGCGCCTCATCGCGCTGCGGGTCGCCCTGCCACATGCAGATATTGTTGGCGATGGTGTCGTCGAACACCACCGTTTCCTGGCTCACATAGCCGATCTGCTTCCGCCAGCTCGCGAGCTCGATTTCTGACCCGGGGATACCGTCCACGCGAACCTCGCCGAACTGGGGCTTAAGCATCAGGGTCATCAGATCCACCAGGGTGGACTTGCCGGCACCCGACTCGCCGACCAGCGCAACAGAGGTGCGCACTGGGATACTGACCGAGACGTCCTCAATCACTGCACCTAAGCTATCATCGTAGGCAAACGACACGCGATGAAGCGTGATGCCCTCGGCAAGGTCCGGTGCGGGTCGCTGTCCGTCCGGCTCACGGTGTTCGGCCTGATCCGCAAACTCATCCCGCACCATTTCAAGCGACCCGATCTTGCTCAACATGCCCTGCCAGGTGCCCTGCATAATCAGCGTCGCGTTCATGCCGCGGTAGAACAGCAGGATGGAGACCATAATCGGCGCAAGTGGCTGTTGCAGGAACACCAACTGGATGATTACAATGATCATGATCGACACCACAGCAATGGGCTCCTGAACGGCGCCAGTAAACGCCTGCGCGATGCCGCTGCGCATCTCATACCCGGTCAGCCGCCCCACCGACTGCGTCACCCGTCCCCGCAGCGGTTTCGCCTGCCCGGTTGCGGTCAGGTACTTGAACGCATGCAAAAACTGGATGAGCAGCTTCGCCAAGTGACCACTCTCCTTCGCCTTGCGCCGAGAGAGATCGCGGACGTATTGGTTCAGGCGCCGGAACAGCCACATCAGCCCAATGCCGAAGGCGAGTGCCATTAGCCCGAAGCGCCAGGCCACCACAAAGGCAAGCGCGATATACACCAGCGTGCTGATCAACTGCGTGAAAAACTGTGTAAGTGACGCAAAGGCACCCAGCGCCCCGTTGGTCTGCTGGTTAATCACATTGGTGAAGTGCCCGGTATCCCGCTCGACGTAGTAGCGGTATCGCATCCGCGCATAGCAGTCGAAGAGCTCGCCCTTCAGCTCGCGCAGCAATTGCCCGCGCAGGTAGGCGATGTACCCCTTCGCGCCGAAAAGCAACGCCCCCTTGAGCAGGAACGCGACGGTGATTACCAGCAACACCGCGATGGTGGAATCCGCCCAGCCGAACACACCGAGCATGTCTTCCATTACCTTAGCGACGCCGGTGGCCGGCTCACTGGCACCGCCGCCCCCGGCATCCACCCCACGCAGCAGTGGCAGCAGCATAAGGATGCCGAAACCCTCGGCGAGTCCCGCGAAAAGCGTCAGCCCAAAGGCCAGATATATCCGCGAGCCCAAGTAGGACTGGAAGACGCGGAGGTAATGTGGGAGGTCTTTGAAGGGGTTAGTGGATTGCATTAACTCTGCACATTAGGCTGTCTCAATAGACACTGATCCGCACCTGCGGCCTAACTGGTGAGGTGGACCCCATCCTTCGGACCACTGGTAGCGGTTAAGTTGTAAAGACCGGTGGCGTCTCCATCGGCATTAAGTTTCCGGCATATGAGCCCAGTGGACCTCAGCCGGGGTTTTTTGATCAAGCGCGGTATGTGGCCGCTCTGTATTGTAGAAGTCGATGTAACTGCCGAGCCCTCGCTCCAGGGCCGTCGGGCTGTCGTAGGCCCGCAGGTAGATGTCCTCGTACTTCAGCGTGCGCCACAGTCGCTCGACGAAGACATTGTCGAGGGCCCGGCCACGGCCATCCATGC
>NZ_MAOM01000005.1:0-36887 GCF_009805925.1 Spiribacter sp. SSL99
CAGCTGCACCAGCGCATCGATGGCCGCGCGCAGCAGGCGCTCATCGGATTCGCCATCCAGGGCGCTCAGATAGTCCTGGCCGCCCAGGTCTTCGAGCAGCAGAAACCCCGCCGCCGGCGCAGCGGCATGGATGACCGGGACATGCACGCCGGCCGCGGCCATCAGGGAGCGGATCCGGCAGAAGGCGCGGCAGGTGGATGACTGATCCGGGGCGTCCATAACCACTCGGGCGCCCCCGGCCGTTTTGATACGGAAATACCGCCGCGGGCTGGCATCACCCCCCATCGCCTCGAGGGCGTCCGGCTCGATGCCCTGATCGCGCAGCCACGCCACCATCTGGCGCCCACGCGCGTCGAGCCGGTCAGTTGCCACGATTGCTGCGCCCCTCCAGAGTGAATCTTCGCGAGTGTATAGGGTACCCTTCGGTTTCAAAAGCGCTTCCACCACTGACAGGGACAGCCGATTCCGTGCCGCGATATCAACCGATCCCCCTCATTGGCGTTGCCCTGGCAACGGCCCTTGCCGGGTCCCTCGACGCCCGGGCCAGCGAGGGCCGCTGGGCGCTCTGCAGCGCACCGCTGCTCGAGCCGATGCCCCCTGCCACCGAACCGGTCGCCGGCGATGGCGAGCGCATCGACATCACCGCCGATCGGGCGCAGGCCAGCGGGCAGCCACCGATCTACGAGTTCACCGGCAGTGTCCGGGCGCGTCAGGGCGATCAGCGCCTGAGTAGCGAACGCCTGCGCTACGACAGTGGCGACGGCCGGATCGAGGGCGACAATGGTGTGCGCCTGCGCCAGCCGGGTGTACTGATCAACGCCGAGCGCGCCCGCTACTGGCTCACCCCCCAGCGCGGGACATTCGAAGGCGTCAGTGATTATCGGATCGTCGCCGGCCACATGCAGGGTCAGGCCGATCGAATCATCCGCGAAGGGCCGACACTCAGCCGCTATCAGGGCGTGACGTTGAGCACCTGCATGCCCGGACGTGAGTTCTGGACCCTGCAGGCCCAGCGTGCCGAGATTGATCGCGACACCCGCCAGGGGCGTGCCCACCATGCCGTGCTGTCGCTGGGCCGGCTGCCGGTCTTCTACACCCCCTACCTGCAGTTTCCGGTGGGCAGCGAACGCCTGACCGGGCTGCTGGCACCGACCATCGGCCAGTCCGATGACAACGGCACCACCGTCTCAGTCCCCTGGTACTGGAATATCGCTCCCAATCAGGACGCGACCATCACGCCAACGTCTTACTGGAAACGTGGTGCAATGATCGATACAGAGTACCGGTATCTGACGGACTGGCTTGATGGGGAAATCAATGCCAGCTATCTGCCCAATGATGATCGCTATGGTTCCGACCGGTGGGCCATTGATCAAACCCATGCCCTTTCCTTCGGTCGCTCAATTCGCGGAACATTCCAGCAGAAGCGGGTAAGCGATATCGACTTCGAGAACGACTTTGGTAATGAGTTCTCCTATCAATCCGACTCTTTCATGGAAAGCCTCGCCGATCTGTCCTGGGCACAGGGAGGCGTTTTCGCGGCGATCGATGCGCAGTCATGGCAGAGAGTCAAGACGGGCCCACGATTTCCCTATGCCCGTCGCCCGAGGATTCAGCTCGGTTATGATCCGATTGAGCGTTTCGGCGTATTCAACTATGACATCGCTGCGGAGTGGACCGACTTTTACAATGAAAACCCTGACCGACAGCAGGGCACTGAATACAAAGTCGCTCCAAAAGTTTCCCTGCCGCTCAATACTCTCGGGTATCGGCTGGAGCCGGCGGTCGCCTGGCAGCATAACGGCTATGACCTCACCAATACAGGCGACGGGCCGGAGAACCCGAGCGTATCCGTGCCAGTCTATACGGTGGATGGACAGCTGTTTCTGGAGCGGCCCGAAACCACCTTTGCGGGAGTCTATCAAACGCTTGAACCGCGGGTTCAATACCGCAATGTTCCCGACCGCAATCAGGACGAATTACCAGAGTTCGGGAGCACCTCGGAAACCAATAACTTTTCCCAGCTCTTTCGAAAGTCGGATTTCGATATCACGCATACCGAGCAGGTGAGCGTCGGTGTGACAACCCGGTATCTCGATGACCGGACCGGCCGGGAGTACCTGCGGGCATCCATCGGCCAGACCTTTTTCTATCACGACACCGCTGAACGCGACCGATCGGATTACATCGCGCAGTTACGCCTGAACCTGCCGAATGGCTTTGAGGTTGATGCAGACTATCGCTGGGATCCGGAAGACTCGAGTACGAACAAGACGCGAACGGTCCTTCGTTGGCGCGGCGCGCGGAACGCCACCGCCAATCTTGCGTTGCGACGGGAAAAGGACGCGGGCGTCACCGAGCTCAATCAGCTCAGTGGTTCATTCGCGCTTCCGGTCGCACGTGGATGGCACTTGTTTGCAGGCGGGCGTGAGGACCTCGAGAGGCGGCGGACACTGGAAAGCTTCTTTGGCATTGAACAATCGGCGTGTTGCCATTCGGTCAGGCTGGCAGTGAGCGAGGAGCGGCTGCTCGATGCATCGGCCGGCGACCCATCTCTCGACCAGAAGATCATGCTCGAGCTCGAACTCAAGGGTCTGGGCGGCATCGGTGATAGAATCCAGTCGTTTCTGGATGCCGAAATCGACGGCTACAACCCAAGGCGCTGAGATCAATGATGAGAACGCTGCTTGCCATCCTGCTGTTCGTGGTCGTGCAGACCACCCAGGCCGAAGAGGTCCTGCTCGACCGGATCGTCGCTCTGGTCAACGATGACGTGGTCCTGCAGTCCGAGCTCGAGGCCGAGCTGGCCTCGGTCCGGCAGAATCTCGAGCAGCGGGACGTGCGCATGCCGCCTGCCGACGAGCTGCGGGCGCAGGTGCTCGACCGTCTGATCGTCCAGACGCTGCAGATGAATGTCGCCGAGCGGCGGGGTATCCGGGTGGATTCCGCAACCCTTGATGCCGCCGTGCGGCGCGTTGCCGAACGCAATAACCTGAGCCTTGAGGGACTGCGTGACGCGCTCTCAGGGCAGGGCATGAGCATGTCGGTGTTTCGTGATCAGCTGCGTCGCGATATCACCATCAACCGTCTGCGCCAGCAGGTGATGAACCAGCGCCTGGATGTCACCGAGCAGGAGATCCAGCAGTTCATCGAGCGCAATCGCAGCCTGGATCGCGATTACCGGCTGTCGCAGATCCTGATCAGCGTGCCTGAGGCGGCCTCGGCGGATGTCATCGAAACCGCCCGTCGCGAGGCCGACACGGTGATTGAACGACTGGACAGCGGCGAGTCGTTCGCCCGGGTGGCGACGGCCGCTTCAGATGCCCGCAATGCCCTCGAGGGCGGCGATCTCGGCTGGGTACCGGCGTCACAGCTGCCGTCGGCCGCCGCCAGCGCGATCCGCGACCTCCAACCCGGCGAGCATACCGCCGCGCTGCGCACCCCGGCCGGGTTTCAGATCTACCGTCTCGAGGACACCCGCGGCAGCAGTGAGGCCATGGTCGAGCAGAGCAGGGTCCGGCATATCCTGATCCAGCCCAACGAGGTGGTCAGCAACGAGGACGCCCGTCTGCGTCTGTCGTCGCTGCGCTCACGGATCGAGTCGGGCGGTGACTTTGCCGATCTGGCACGGGCCAACTCCGACGATCCCGGGTCGGCCAGTAACGGCGGCGCCATCGGCTGGGTGGATCCGGCCAATCTGCCCGATTCATTCGGCGAGGCCATCAACAGCCTCGATGTGGGTGAGACCAGCGACATATTCCGCACGCGCGGGGGCTGGCACATCGCCCAGGTGCTCGAGCGCCGTACGCGCGACGCCAGTGAATCCATCGCCCGCGAAGAGGCCGAGCAGGCCATCCGCGAGCGCAAGCGCGAGGAAGAAATCGAGCTCTGGCTGCGTGAGCTGCGCAACGAGGCCTACATCGAAAGGCGTCTCGGGGGCGGCTGATGGCCGATCGGCCGCGCATCGCGATCACGCCGGGCGAGCCCGCCGGCATTGGACCGGAACTGGTCAACGCCCTGGGCGACGCCTTCCCCGACGCCCGACTGGTGGCCATTGGCAACCCGGACCAGCTGCAGGCCAGTGATCACCTCGAGGTGCTGCCGGTGCGCCCCGCTGCGCCGGTGACACCGGGGCAGCTCGACCCTCGCAATGCCGACTATGTCCTCGAAACCCTGCGCCTCGCCGTCGAAGGCTGTCAGCAGGGGCGCTTCCGGGCCATGGTCACCGGCCCCGTGCACAAAGGGGTGATCAACGAGGCGGGCCATCCGTTCAGTGGTCACACCGAGTATCTCGCCGAGCTCACTGACGCACCGATGCCGGTGATGATGCTGGCCGCCGGCTCGCTGCGGGTGGCACTGGCCACCACTCACCTGCCGCTGCGGGCCGTCGCCGATGCCATCACGCCCGCGCGGCTCAGGACAATCCTGCGGATCCTTGACCACGACCTGCGACGCTTCTATGCCATCGAGCGGCCTCACATCCTGGTCGCCGGACTGAATCCACATGCCGGTGAATCAGGCCACATGGGGCGCGAGGAAATCGACACCATCAACCCCGTGCTCGAGGCCCTGCGCGCGGCAGGATTGCATCTCACCGGTCCGCTGCCGGCGGATACGCTGTTCACACCGGCGCGCCTCGAGGGCGCCGATGCGGTACTGGCGATGTATCACGACCAGGGGCTGCCGGTGCTCAAGCATGTCGGCTTCGGCCATGCCGTCAACATCACCCTGGGGCTGCCCATCATCCGGACCTCGGTGGACCACGGCACCGCCCTTGATCTGGCCGGACAGGGCGTCGCCGATCCCGGCAGTCTGCATGCCGCGATTCGCGAGGCCATCGACATGGCCCGTGCGGGGCGCTGATCAGTGCATCGAGCCCGGCGCCGATTCGGCCAGAATTTTCTGCATGATCCCGCGATCATCGAGCAGATGCTCGCCGCCATCGCCCCGCGGGCGGCGGAGCGTTTCCTCGAGATCGGCCCCGGTTCCGGCGCACTGACCCGGCCGCTGCTGGCCCGTGGCGCCCAGGTCATGGCCATCGAGGTGGATCGCGACCTCGCCGCCCGACTGGATCAATGGGACGCCGCCCGGAGTGGCGCGCTGCAGGTCATCGAGGCCGATGCCCTCAGCCAGCCGGTGGCGCCTCTGATCGAGGCGGCGGGGCAGGCGCTTCGGGTCGTCGGCAACCTGCCCTACAACCTCTCGACGCCGCTGCTGTTCCACCTCACCGCACCGGCGACCGGCATTCACGATCTGCACCTGCTGCTGCAACGCGAGGTGGTCGATCGGATGGCGGCGGGGCCGGGTTCACGCATCTATGGCCGGCTGTCGGTGATGATCCAGGCGCGCTGCCAGATCGAGCCGCTGTTCGAGGTCCCTCCGGGGGCCTTCTCTCCCCCTCCGCAGGTCACCTCGCGCTTCGTGCGCCTCACCCCCCATGCCGAGCCACCACTGGGTGATACCGATACGCAATGCCTCAGCCGGGTGGTGGCCGCGGCGTTTGCCCAGCGCCGCAAGACCCTGCGCAACGCCCTGCGCGGCCTGATCGACGATGCCGGAATCGCCGCGGCCGGGATCGACCCCGGCACCCGCGCCGAGCGGATTGATCTGGCCGGGTACGGGCGTCTCGCGCGGATCCTCCAACATCCATCCGAAAAGGCATAGGCACACGAATGGCGGATTACGCGATCGGCGACATTCACGCCTGTCTTGGCAGCCTCGATTCGCTGCTGCAGACGCTGGATTTCCACCCGCAGCACGACCGGCTCTGGCTGACGGGCGATCTGGTGGGACGTGGCCCGCAGCCCGTCGAGACGCTGCGCCGGGTGCGCGATCTGGGCGACGCGGCGCGCACGGTGCTGGGCAATCACGACATCCACTGCATCGCCGTCGCGCTGGGTGCGGGTCGGCAGCGGGCCAGTGACCGGCTGGAGCCACTGCTCGCCGCCCCCGACCGTGACGACCTCATCGACTGGCTGCGGCATCAGCCGCTGCTCATCGACCTGCCGGAATCCGGTTATACGCTCACCCATGCAGGGATCGCCCCGCAGTGGGACTCCGCCACCGCGGCGCGCTGTGCCGCCGAGGCCGAGGCCGCGTTGCAGGGCGACAACCTCGTCGGCCTGATGAACCACCTCTATGGCAACAAGCCCGATCGTTGGTCGGAGTCGCTCACCGGCTGGGCCCGCCTGCGCTTCATCATCAATGCCTTTACCCGAATGCGCTTCTGCCGCGCGGACGGCCGGCTCGACTTCAGCTGCAATGGCCCGCCGGAATCCGCCCCGAAAGGCCTGTACCCCTGGTATGCCACGCCGGATCGGCGCATCGACGGCACCACCACCACGGTCCTGAGCGGGCACTGGTCGCGGCTGGGCTGCCGTCAGGGTCCGGGCTACATCACCCTCGATACGGGATGCCTGTGGGGCGGACAGCTGACGGCCGTCCAACTGGACCGGTCACCGGCCCGCTTCACCCAGCTGGACTGCCCGGCCAGTGGGGCGAGCGCCTAGCGATGGCAGCCGCTCGCGGATGGCCTGCTGATGAGCCGGATCCAGGTCGGCCACGGC
This sequence comes from Spiribacter sp. SSL99, assembly GCF_009805925.1. Classification (NCBI taxonomy): domain Bacteria; kingdom Pseudomonadati; phylum Pseudomonadota; class Gammaproteobacteria; order Chromatiales; family Ectothiorhodospiraceae; genus Spiribacter; species Spiribacter sp. SSL99. The sequence continues at coordinate 6,567 of NZ_MAOM01000005.1, forward strand.
AATACCGGGGCCACTGCCGATACCGGCATTCGCCAGGCACGCCCCCCAGGGATCGACGATCAGGCTCTCGCCGTGGGTCATGCGCTCGTTGGCATGCAACCCACCCTGATCCGGGGCGAGGACGTAACAACCGTTCTCTATCGCCCGCGCGCGCACCAGCACCGACCAGTGCGCGGCACCGGTGGTGGCCGTGAACGCCGAGGGAGCCAGCAGGATCGTCGCGCCGCCATCCACCAGGGCCCGATAGTGTTCGGGGAAGCGCAGGTCATAACAGATCGACAGGCCGAGCATTCCCGCAGGCGTTTCCGCCACCACCACCGCGTCGCCGGGCGCGAAGGTGGATGACTCGCGGTAAACCTCGCCCCCCGGCAGGGAGACATCAAACAGGTGGCGCTTGTCATAGCGGGCCAGGCAACCGCCATCCGGACCGAACACCAGCGAGGCGGCCCGGACCCGATCGGATTCATCGCCCTGCAGCGGCACACTGCCGCCCACCAGGGTGATGCCGTGGTGCTGGGCGGTCTGTGCGAGAAAACTCTGGATCGGCCCCTCACCGGGCGACTCCGCCACACCCAGAACGTCCCGCTGGTGACGGCCCAGAAAGGCGAAGTTCTCGGGCAGCACCACCAGGCGGGCGCCCTGGCCCACCGCCTGGCCGATCAGACCGCCGGCCGCGGTCAGGTTGCTGGCCACCTCCATACCCGAGACCATCTGCACCACCGCCGCACGGACCGGTCCGCTCATGGGTATCTCAGTCATCGTCGGCATCCTCCAGATCCGGGGCGATGAGATCGAACTCGGGTTCGTCCCACGTGCCCCTAATGTGATAAGTAAAATCCGTGAGTCGCTCGACGCCCGACTCCAGCATCCCCCGGGTCACGAACAACAGGGCCGCGGCAGCCGGCCCACCGGCGAGCCCACCGAGGAACGCCAGCGCCGAGGACAGCTGCGGCGTCACCGTCACACGTTGATCGTAACGCCGCCGCACCAGATCCGTCTCGCCGCGTAGCGACAGATCCATCGAGGGTCCGGTCAGGGAAAGATCATCAGTGCGCATGCGACCGGCCTCGACCTGCCAGGTGCCCTGCAACTGATCAAAGCTGAGCCCCTCGCCGACCACATCCGAAAAATCCAGCCCCAGGCGCCGCGGCAGCACCGACAGGCTGAACAGCCCGAGGGCGCGGCCGGCCCCGGGCTCAACCGCCGGCAGGCTGCCATTGCGCAGATCGATTGACAGATCGCCAGTCAGCGTTGGCAGCGCCGGTTGCAGCATGCCGCCCTGCCAGGCCAGTTCACCGCTGACACTGCCCTCGCCCCGGTTCATTGCATCCACCAGCCCCAGAGCGCCCAGCACCTGCCCGGCATCGCGGGTATAGAGGTCAAAATCCAGCTGATTGGGACGCGCGCCCTCCCCGAGCTGGTCGATCCGAGCCTTCAGATCAATCGACTCACCGGTCAGCTGCAGCCGCGCCTCGCCGCCGGCATCGCCCCGCGACCGGCTGAGCTGGAGTCGCCCCAGCGACGACCCGTTCACCTGGAGTTGCCCAGCGGTCAGATCGATGTCGGTCTTGGGCAGCCCGGAGGGCGCCCCGTCACCGGCATCATCCTGCGGAGTGGCCGTCGGCCGGGGGCGCGCGCTCAGGGTTTCCAGACGCAGCACCCAGGGCGCCGCCGGCCCGGCCTTCTCGACCCGTCCATCGGCTCCACCGCTGACTGACCATGTCCCCTGCCCATCACGCATTTCACCGGTCAGCACGGTCTCACCGATGCGCCAGCGACTGACGTCCAATCCCGCCACGGTCAGTTCCATGCGCAGGGGCATCGGCAGCCCCCCGGCCGGGGCCGTTCCCTGGCCGGCGCCCGCCAAGCGCGCCGGATCCACCACCGGCAGGGTTCCGCTGACCTGTGTCGATGGCGTCGAAGGCAGTGACGGCGGGCGCTCACCAAAATGCAGCGCCGCCCGGTCGTTGCCTAGTACCGCCCGGAGTCGGTCGGCGTAGCTGAACCGCCATGCGGCATCGGCGCCCCGCCGCCACTCGAGGGCCAGCGGTGTGGAGGAGTCAGCCGCCTTGGCCAGACCCAGCGGCAGATCAAGGGCAACGCCCTCAAGGCTCGAGCGTATGCTCAGCCGCTCGCCCGGCCGCGCGCCCCCGGCGGCCATGAACCCGGGACGCTCCCAGCGGATCCGCCATGCCGCGGTACCCTCGGTACGCTCCGCCAGCGCAGATGTCCCCGGCCAGTCGGCGATTGCCATGCGGGTATCCGCGGTCACCTCGATCCGGGCCTGATCGGCCTCGCCAACGGTTGCAGCGCTGGCCACGACCGGCCGGCCCGCCAGCCGCGCGCGGACGCCCGTGGCGGTAACGCCCTGCCGGTCGAACGCCACCTCGCCCCGGATATCCTCAAGACGTATCGCCGGCTCGGCGACGGATACCGCGGCACCGTCCAGGCGCAGGGCGCCCTCAAGGGCCATGGGCTGGCCCCGGAACGGGAAGTCCAGATCGAGTGACAGGTCTCCGCGGCCCTGCCAGCGCAATTGATCGAGACGACCCGAGGCGGGCAGGACCGGTGACTGCTGCATCACCGCCAGCATCCCAGAGAGCGGCCCCTGCAAGTCCCCGCTGACCTGCAGCTGCGGGTCGAACAGATCATCAATGCGCGCCTGTGCCTGCTGCAGGTCGTTGCTCCCGATGCGCCCGCGTTCGGCGCTGATCCGCATGCCCTGATTGCGGAACCGCAGCTCGCCGGCAAGTCCGCGCAGCGGCGGCCAGTCCTGCTGATAGCGGAACTCGACATCCGCCAGCCGTGCACGCAGATCAAAAACGCCCTCCCCGGTACGATAGGGAAAGCCATCCACCGGGCCCGACCAGCGCAGCGTCGCGGCTTCCATGCGCCCACCGGCAATGGCCCGATCGAGCCATGCCACCAGCCGGTCATCCATGATCCCCACCGGTAACACCTCGAGCACCTGCGCGGCCTCGAGCGCCCCGGCACGGGCGGTCACATCCACCCGCGGCGTCTGCCCGGCGCGTTGCTCGAGCCGACCTTCCAACCGCACCGGCGCGCCATCGAAGCGGCCCTGGACATCGCCCAGGGACAGCCACCAGGCCTCCGGCCCCGACCGCGACCACTGCAGTCGTCCCCCGGTCACCGCCACCTGGACCGGGCGCCGCAGTAACGCTTCACCGTCGGGCTCAATGCGCTGCAACTGCAGTTGATCCACCACCACCTGCCCACCTTGTGGGCCGGCCTCGACCTGCAGATCCGCCTGCCGCCCGGCCAGGCCCGGCGGCCATCCCGATACGCCGACGCCCGCCAGATCCGCCGTCAGCCGCCAGTCCGACGCATCTTTCCAGACCAGGGTGGCGCGCCGCGCCTGCCCATCGAGGGTGACGGCCGCATCGATCCGGCGACGCAACAGGGGCGCCAGGGGTTCAAGGGGGGTATCCGAGAGTGCCAACCGCCAGCCACCGTCTGTCCCGCGGGCAAAGGCGATGGGACCCGGCACCGGGCCCGGCCCATCGGCCTGCGCCAGAGCCTGAGGCTGGATCTGCCCCGCCCAGCGTCCGTCCTGCCAGTCGGCGCGGGCGAGCAGCGACAGCGATTCGATACCGCCATCGAAAAGCCCCAGCGACTGCGCATCCAGATCCGCGGTCAGCCGGATGGCACCGGTCTCGGCCAGGTTGACCCAGAGCCGCCCGGACACCCGGGCGGCGGGATCCGGCTGTAGCGACGAACGCTGGAGCCAGGGCGCAATCCGCTCGCCGGTCAGGCCCTCGAGGTCGATCACTGCCCGGGCCGTCGACGCCGTCGCGGCATCGATCTGCATACGCGCCTGCACCCGCTCATCGGCCTGGCGGGCGTCCAGGGCAAAGCGCCATTGCCCGTCGGGGTCGCGCCGCCAGCGCAGTGCCACCGACTCAAAGCCGAGGCGCGCGGCATTGTCCTGATCCACGAGCGCCAACCGCGAATCGCGGATCAGCAGCCGATCCACGGGCAGGTCGCGCAGCGCCTGCAGAAACGAAGCCGGGGCCACCGGCGTCGCCCCCGGCAGCAGCCCGGCGAGGCGCCAGTCGCCGGAGGCCTGCTGGCGCAGCGTGACCGCCATGCCCTCGGCGCTCAATGCGTGAAACTGCAGGCTCCCGGTCTGCAGGGACTGCCAGGGCGCAATCGCCAGGGTCAGGCTGTCCAGGCTCAGGGGCTCACCGCCGTCGGCCCCACCGACGCGCACATCCTCGAGCACCAGACCCGGGCGCAGGCGCCTGAGGCTCGCATCCAGCCCGCCGATCTCCACCGGTACGCCCAGCCGATCGGAAACCACCGCCACCACCGGCGCGGTCAGCGACGGCGCGGCGGCGAACAGCAGCCGGACGCCGGTCAGCAGCACCGCCGCCGAGACCACCAGCGTGACCCCCGTCATCAGCAGCGCGGCCTTGAGGCGCTCCTGGCGCTGCGGCCGGATCCAGCGGTGCAGCTGCTGCGCGATGCCCATGCCTACATCAGCACCACATCGAACTGCTCCGGGTTATAGAGCGGTTCGGCCTGAAACACGATGGGCTTGCCAATGAATGCCTCAAGCTCGGCCAGACTGTCGCTTTCCTCTTCCAGGGCGCGGTCCACCACATCCTGAGCTGCCAGCACCATCAGCCGCGTCATCTCGAACTGGCGGGCCTCACGCAGGATCTCACGGGTGATCTCGTGGATGACCGTCTCAGCGCTTTTCAGGTGGCCGCGACCGCCACAGGTGGGGCAGGACACGCACAGCTGGTTCTGCAGTGACTCGCGGATGCGTTTGCGGGTCATCTCCACCAGCCCCAGCGACGAGACCTCGCTGATCTGAGTGCGCGCCTGGTCATGCTCGAGCCCCTTGGCAAGGCTTCGCATCACCTGACGGCGGTGTTCAGCGGTCTCCATGTCGATGAAATCGATGATGATGATGCCGCCGAGGTTGCGCAGTCGCAGCTGGCGGGCAATGGCCTGGGCCGCCTCGAGGTTGGTCTTGAAGATGGTCTCCTCAAGGGTGCGATGCCCCACGTAACCGCCGGTGTTGACGTCAATGGTGGTCAGCGCCTCGGTCTGATCGATGATCAGGTACCCCCCGGACTTGAGGGTGACCCGCCGCTGCAGGGCACGCTGGATTTCGTCCTCGACCCCGTAGAGGTCAAAGATCGGACGCTCGCCGGGATAATGCTCGAGGCGCGAGCGGGCATCGGGCAGAAAGGTCTCGCTGAACGAGAGCATGCGCTCATGCCATTCCCGCGAGTCGATGCGAATGCGCTCCACGTCCTCGTCCACCGAATCGCGCAGAACGCGCATCATCAGTGGCAGATCCTCGTGCAGCAGCGTCGTCGGCTGCGCTTCCTGGGCGCGCGCGTGGATTGACGCCCAGAGTCGCTGCAGATACTGCCAGTCACGGGCCAGCGCCTGTTCGCTGGCGTTCTCGGCGGCGGTTCGGAAAATACAGCCCTTGTGGGCGTCGCCGTCCAGCAGCGAGGTCCCGATGGCGCGCAGCCGCTCCCGGGCCGACGCCGACTCGATACGAGCCGATACCCCCACACCGGGGTTATCCACCAGCAGCACCAGGTAGCGCGAGGGGATCGCGATCTGGGTGGTCAGCCGCGCCCCCTTGCCGCCAATGGGGTCCTTGAGCACCTGCACGAGGATGCGTTGTTGCTCGCGCAGCAGGTGCTGAATGCTGCGCGGCTCATGACTGGGGCGATCCACCAGCGCCTGGCTGGCATTGATGTCCGAGGCGTGCAGGAAGGCGGTGCGCTGGAGACCGGCATCGACAAAAGCCGCCTGCATGCCCGGCAGCACCCGCGACACCTGGCCGAGATAGATATTGCCTACCAGACCGCGACTGCGCGCCCGCTCGATGTGGATCTCCTGGACGCTGCCGTTATCCAGGGCCGCCACGCGGGTTTCCTGGGGAGTGATGTTGACGAGCAGTTCCCGGCTCACTGCTCCGCCAGCCAGCGGGACTGATAATCGATGCCAAACTCGGTCAGCAGATCATGGGTTTCCACCATGGGCAGGCCCATGACGCCGCTGTAGCTGCCCTCGAGCTGCTCGACGAACACCCCGCCGCGGCCCTGGATGGCGTAGCCGCCGGCCTTGTCGATGGGCTCGCCACTGCGCCAGTAGGCCTCACGCTCGGCCGTCCCCAGGTGGCGCAGGGTGACCATGCTCAGCGACAGGCGCGTGAGCTCGCGCTGGCCGTCCACCATGGCGATGGCGGTCAGCACCCGGTGGGTGCGCCCCGACAGCTGCTCGAGCATGCCCAGGGCGGCGTCCCGATCGGCGGGTTTACCCAAGAGGGTGTCATCGACCACGACCGCCGTGTCCGCGCCGAGCACCGGCACATGCCCATCGCCGCCCAGTCCGGCCCAACCCGCCCGGGCCTTTTCCAGGGCCAGTCGAAACACGAACACTTCGGGGGTCTCGTCGGGCAGGACCTGCTCGTCCACGGCCTGCGGAACCGTCTGAAAACGCACGCCCATGCGCTCGAGGATCTCGGCCCGCCGCGGCGAGGCGGAAGCCAGGAACAGGTCGGGGTCGGTGGTGGAAGGGTGTGTCGATGTCATTTCAACCTCCAGCGGCGGGCACCGATCAGGCGCGGTGATAGGGATGGCCGGCGAGCAGCGTCCACGCGCGGTAGAGCTGCTCGGCGACGATGACGCGCACAAGCATGTGCGGCAGGGTGAGCGCGGACAGCGACCAGCGACGCTCGGCGGCATTCAGGCAGCGCTGATCAAGCCCGTCCGCGCCGCCGATTACAAAGGCCAGATCGCGCCCCTCATGCAGGGCGGCATCCAGGTACTCGGCCAGATCCGGGGTGCGCCATGACCGCCCCCTTTCATCCAGGGCGATCAGGCGTGCTGACCCGGCGGCGGCCAGCAGTGCATCGGCCTCCTGGGCGCGCGCCCGGTCGACATCGCCGCTGCGCCGGGCGTCACCCGGGTTCACCGCCTTCACCGCCAGGGGCAGATGCCGGGGCATGCGCTGCGCGAATTCGTCGACGCCGGTGCGGATCCAGTCCGGCGGACGCCGCCCCACGGCGACCATGTTCAGGCGCATCGCCCTCAGGCCTCCTGCCCGTCGCCCACCGTCCAGATGCGCTCGAGGCGATAGAAGTCGCGGACATCCTCAAGCATGACGTGGACCACCACGTCACCGAGATCCACCAGCACCCACTCGCTGTCGTCGAGGCCTTCAATACCGGCGGGCCGGTGCCCCTGCTCGCGGGCGGCATCGACCACCGCCTCGGCGATGGAGCGGACATGGCGACGCGAATTGCCGGTGGCAAAGGCCATGAAATCGGTGATCGGGGTGCGTCCACGGACGTCGATGACACGCGGATCCACCGCCTTGAGGTCATCGAGTGCGGTCACCACCCGATCACACAGCGACTGGGCCTGGACAGCGGGTTCAGACATGATGGGGGTTCAACCTCCCGGGCGACGACGCCCTTGATACTTGCGGATAACCATAGCATCCACTGGAAGCCAGTTCGTGCCAGACGACATCAGGCATCAGCCCCTGCGCCGAGCGACCCAGCGCCAGGCACCGACGGATGCCGGTGGCGGAGATCTCGAGCCGGGATACCGCCTGAAACAGCACGCCGCCGGACGGCGAGCGTCGCAGCGCCGCCGGATCATGCATCCGCCGCGGCCGCATCCACTCGACAAGCGCCGGCGGCAGCGCTTCGGCATCGCCGCCGCGGGTCATGACCACGAGATGGGCCTGGCGGGTCAACGCCTCCCACTGATGCCATTGCATGAGCCCACGAAACGCATCGCGCCCCATGATAAAGCACAGCGGCCGGTGCCCGCCGAGCCGGCGGCGCAGACCGGCCAGCGTGTCGACGGTATAGGACGGGCCTGAGCGATCCAGCTCGCAGCGATCCACCGCCAGACCCGGGATACCGGCGACGGCGGTCTCCAGCAGCCGCGCCCGGGCCTGAGCCCCCAGCCGCGGCTGGGGGCGATGCGGCGGGACATGACCGGGCACCAGCCGGATCTGTGACAGCCCCAGGGCCTCGAGCAGCTCGATGGCCGGACGCAGATGGCCATAGTGGACCGGATCGAAGGTGCCGCCCAGCACCGCCACCGGCGCCGCCTGCGGGTCACTCATTCGCGCACGTGTCCCTCGCCCAGGACGATGTACTTCTGTGTGGTCAGGCCCTCCAGGCCGACCGGCCCCCGGGCGTGGAGCTTGTCCGTGCTGATGCCGATCTCAGCGCCAAGCCCGTATTCGAAGCCGTCCGCGAACCGGGTCGAGGCGTTGACCATGACCGAGCTCGAATCCACTTCGCGGAGAAAGCGCTGGGCGCGGGCATGATCCCGGGTGACGATCGCGTCGGTATGCCCCGAGCCGTGCCGGTCGATGTGCTCGATGGCCGCATCAAGGCCATCCACCACGGCCACCGCCAGAATCGGCGCCAGATACTCGGCATCCCAGTCCGCCGGCTCGGCGGCGGTCAGGCCATCAACCAGCGCCCGACTCCGCTCGCAGCCGCGCAGCTCGACCCCATGGGCATCAAAGGCGGCCTTGAACCGTGGCAGCAGCGAAGCCGCCACCGACGCATCCACCAGCAGCGTCTCGAGGGTGTTGCAGGTCCCGTAGCGCTGGGTCTTGGCGTTGACCACGACGCGCTCGGCCATGGCCGGATCGGCCTCCGCATCGACGTAGCAGTGGCAGACTCCGTCCAGGTGCTTGATCATGGGCACCGTCGCCTCGCGCATGATGCGCTCGATCAGCCCCTTGCCGCCGCGGGGCACCAGGACATCAATGTATTCATCGAGGGTGATCATCGCTCCGACGGCCGCCCGGTCAGTGGTGCGGACCACCTGGACCGCGGTCTCGGGCAGCCCCGCATCGGCCAGCCCGGCGGCAATGCAGGCCGCAATGGCCTGGTTGGAGTGCAGCGCTTCGGAGCCGCCCCGAAGCACACAGGCGTTGCCCGACTTGAGGCAGAGCGCCGCGGCGTCGGCGGTCACGTTGGGCCGCGACTCGTAGATGATGCCGACCACACCCAGCGGCACGCGCATCCGGCCCACGCGGATACCGCTTGGCATGGGATCGAGGTGGCTGACCGCGCCCACCGGATCCGGCAGTGCGGCGATCTGCTCGAGGCCGTCGGCCATTGCATCGATGCGGGCGTCGGTCAGTGTCAACCGATCGAGCAGCGCGGCATCCAGGCCGTTCCCGCGCCCGGCGGCCAGGTCCTTTTCATTGGCGGTCTCGAGGGCCGCGCGGTCGTCCCGCAACCGCTCGGCGATGGCCCGGAGCGCGGCATTGCGCGCGCCGGCCTCACTGGCGGCCAGACGACGGCTCGCGGCGCGGGCGGTCTGCCCGATCCCGCGCATGGTGGCGTTGATTTCACTCATCCGTTTTTCTCCCTGCGATCGGCGGTTGCGACGCCCCGCGCCACAACACTCGAGAGTTCCAGTAATTCATCCCAGGGCCGGCCTGACTCGGCCCCCTTTATGACACGATCCACCCGGGCCGCCCGGCTCAGCAAGCGCTCCCAGACGCCACGCGGCGTCCCGCGGGCGATGGTCTGCAGCCGGGGCTGGCGGTTCTTCCAGACCCGGTGGCGGGCCATCACCGCGGCCGCCCGCTCGCCCGCGGCCATTGAGGCCTGCAGATCGGCGAGCACACGGATGTCCCGGGCGACCCCCCAAAGCACCAGCACCGGCTCCTCACCCTCGCCGCGCAGCCGTGCGAGGATGCGCAGCGTACGCGCCGGATCGCCGGCCAGCATGGCCTCGGGCAGGTCAAAGACGGCAAACCGGGCACTGTCACTGATGGCCTCACTCGCCCATTCGGCATCCACCGCACGCCCGTCCGCCAGCAGCGCCAGTTTGTCGATCTCCTGCGCCAGCGCCAGCAGATTGCCCTCATTGCGCTCGGCAATCAGGCCGGCCGTGGCGGTATCCAGATCCAGGTCCCGCTCGCGCGCCCGGCGTCGGGCCCAGCCGGTCAGCTCGTGGCGGCGCAGCGGCCAGGCGTAGCTCATGACACCGGCGCTGGCGATGGCCTTGGCCCAGGCCGACTGACGCTGCGCGGTCTCGAGACGACCGGCGATCACGATCAGGATATGCCCGGGGTCGGGCGCGGCGGCTCGAGCCTTGAGCACGGCACTGCCATCACGACCCGGCTTGCCGCCGGGCAGTCGCAGTTCGATGAGCCGACGCTCGGTGAACAGCGAGAGATTATCGGCGGCGGTGGCCAGGCGGTTCCAGTCAAATCCGGCGTCGACGTGCAGAACCTCGCGCTCGTCGTAACCCTCGCCACGGGCGCGCTGGCGCAGCCGATCCAGGGCCTCTTCGATCAGTAGCGGCTCTTCGCCGGCGATCAGATAGACCGGCGCCAGCCCGCGGTCGATGCGCTGGGGCAACTCGTCGAAGCGGATCTCCGGCATGACCGCCCGGCCTAGAGCCGCCGACCCACCCGCGAGAGCAGCAGCTGGAGGGCGTCGTCGCGCAGGTCGCGGCGCAGATCCTCCTCCTCGGCATCGCGTCCCTGCAGATTGCCCGGGTCTGCCGGGTAACTGGCCGAGGTGCGCACGGTCTGGCTTGAGAAGGTTGCCTGATCGGGCCCGGCCCTGCCGCCGGCCCTGAGACTGAAGCGGATTTGATAGCGCAGCTCGTACTCACTGGCGAAGCCGTCCGCATCGGTTGCCACCGTGCGTCGCCGGCTCGAGGCCTCGAGGATTTCGATGACCACCCGGGCATCGGCGGCCTGCTCCACCACCGTGGCGTCAAGGCCGCGCAGGCGCTCGGCAAGCCGGTTGCTGAAGCGATTGTCGATGGATCCGCCGATGGCCACGGGCACGCCCTCGAAACCGCCCCCACCCGCGCCGCGCAGCTGCCAGCCGCAGGCAGCCACCACCAGCGCCAGCACCACGGCCAGAGCGAGCCGTCCGACCGCCATCAGGGCGCGACCACGTTGACCAGACGACCGGGCACGACAATCACCTTGCGCACGGTGCGGTCGTCGATGAATCGCCGGACATGCTCGTCGGCCAGGGCCTGCTCGCGGATGGTCGCCTCGGCCGCGTCCGCCGCCACGGCGATCCGGCTGCGCAGCTTGCCGTTGACCTGTACCACCAGCTCGACCTCATCGCGGCGCAGGGCCGCCTCATCGACGGCGGGCCAGGGCTGATCCACCGCCGCCCCCGCCCGGCCAAGCGCCGTCCACAGGCCATGGCTGAGGTGCGGGGTGATGGGCTGGAGCATGAGAACCACGGCCTCGAGGGCCTCCTGACGCACGCCGCGGGCCACCGGCCCGGTGCCGGCATAGCGACCCAGGGCATTGCACAGCTCCATGATCGCCGCGATGGCGGTATTGAAGGTGTAACGACGGCCGATGTCGTCGCCCACCTTGGCGATGGTCTCATGCAGCTTACGCCGCAATGCCACGGCCTCGTCATCCAGCCCCTCGGTCACCCGGTCGGCGGGACACGGCCCGACGCTGACATGGTCATGCACCAGCCCATAGAGGCGGCGCAGGAACCGCGATGCCCCCTCGACCCCGCTGTCCTGCCATTCCAGCGCCTGATCCGGCGGCGCGGCAAACATCGTGAAAAGCCGCAGGGTATCGGCCCCGAACCGCGTCACGAGGGTTTCCGGGTCCTCGCCGTTATTCTTTGACTTGGACATGGTGGTCCAGCCCGTGGCCACCAGCTCGGCGCCGTCACTGCGGCGCGTGGCACGCACGATGCGGCCCTTGCCGTCGCGCTCGGTCTCGACATCGGCCGGCGCCACCCACTCGCGGCCGCCGGCGTCGCTGTCGTGATAGAAGGCTTCAGCCAGCACCATGCCCTGACAGAGCAGGTTCGTGGCGGGCTCATCGCTGCTGATATAGCCCAGATCGCGCATGAGCTTGTGCCAGAAGCGGAAGTACAGCAGATGCATGACGGCATGCTCGATGCCGCCGATGTACTGATCCACCGGCAGCCAGTGGTCGGCGCGCTCGTCGAGCATGGCATCGGCGTCGGGGCTGCAGTAGCGGGCGTAATACCAGGAGGACTCGACGAAGGTATCGAAGGTGTCGGTCTCGCGCTCAGCCCCGCCGCCACAGCGCGGGCAGGCCACCCGGCGCCAGGCCTCGTCCGTGCGCAGCGGTGACTGCACGCCGCTGAAGGTGACATTCTCGGGCAGCGTCACCGGCAGATCCTCATCGGGGACCGGCACCGCGCCGCAGTCCGGGCAATGGATCACCGGGATCGGGCAGCCCCAGTAACGCTGCCGCGAGACGCCCCAGTCGCGCAGCCGGTAATTGGTGGTGCGCCGGCCGATGCCTTCCGCCTCGAGATGGCGGGCAATCGCATCGAACGCCGTTGCGAAGTCCATCCCCGTGAACGGGCCGGCGTTGACCGTGACCAGGTGCTCCTTCGCGGTCCACGGCTCAGCCTCGACATCGACGGCCGTGCCATCCGCCGGGCCCACCGCCTGACGGATGGGCAGACCGAAGCGGGTCGCAAACTCGTGGTCGCGGGCATCGTGCCCCGGCACCGCCATGATCGCGCCGGTGCCGTATCCCATGAGCACAAAATTGGCGACCCACACCGGAATGCGTTCGCCGGAAAGCGGATTGATCGCCTCGACACCCAGGGGCATGCCCTTTTTCTCGAGCTTTTCCATGGCCTCCTCGGTGACCGCGCCCTGACGGATCTCGTCGAGGAATGCCGCCACCGTGGCATCCTGCCGGCCGGCCTCGACGGCCAGCGGGTGGTCAGCCGCCACGGCCATGTAGGTGGCGGCATAGAGCGTGTCCGGCCGGGTCGTATAGACCCGCAGGGGCTCGCCACCACGGGCCAGGGCAAAGTCGAGCTCGATGCCCTGCGAGCGGCCGATCCAGTTGCGCTGCATGGTCTTGACCGCATCCGGCCAGCCCGGCAGGGCATCCAGCCCGTCCAGCAACTCATCGGCATAGTCGGTGATGCGCAGAAACCACTGCGGGATCTCACGGCGCTCGACCTTCGCGCCCGAGCGCCAGCCGCGTCCCTCGACCACCTGCTCGTTGGCGAGGACGGTCTGATCCACCGGATCCCAGTTGACCACCGCGCTCGCCCGATACACCAGGCCCCGCTCGAGCAGACGGGTGAACATCTGCTGCTCCCAGCGGTAGTACGAGGGCGAACAGGTGGTGACCTCGCGGCTCCAGTCATAGCCATAGCCCATGCGCTGCAACTGGCGGCGCATGTGGTCAATGTTCTGATACGTCCACTCCGCCGGCGGCACGCCGCGCTTGATGGCGGCGTTCTCCGCCGGCAGGCCGAAGGCGTCCCAACCCATCGGCTGCAGGACATTGCGGCCCTGCATGCGCTGATAGCGACTGATGACATCGCCGATGGTGTAATTGCGGACATGGCCCATGTGCAGCCGGCCACTGGGGTACGGCAGCATCGACAGGCAATAGAAGGATTCGCGCTCGGGGTCTTCGGTGACCCGAAAGCAGCCCTGGTCGTCCCAGTAGGCCTGCGCGTCAGTCTCTAAACGGGCGGGGTCGTATTGCTTTTCCATGGGGCGAGAGGATACCCCGGCGCCGGGCGTGATTGCACCTGCCGTCAGCCCGTCGTCTGGCGCGCGGCCCGCTCGAAACGGCTGCCGTGGCACTTGGGACACGGCGGGATATGACCGGTGCGCTTGAAGTGCAGGACCTCGCCACAGTCGCGGCAGACCAGGGTGCCCGGACCGGTGACCTCGCCGGTGTGATAGCGGGCCGCCGCCTGCAGCTGCCGATTCAGGGCCTGCCACTGCAGCCGGGTCTGATCGGCCACCGACGAAAAGCGATCCCAGATCCAGTTCTCCACCAGCTGCAGGTCCATATGCAGCCAGTCGGCGTAGGTGCCCCGGGCCCTGCCGACGTACTCCGCGGCGTCCTCAAGGTCGCGCTGCAGCCACTCGGCCACGCGGTCGGCCTCCTCCCGGGTCAGTTCGCCCAGGGCCACACTGCGCTCGCGGGCGGCGTCCAGCGCCTCGTGAAAGCCTTTTTCCACGGCGTCGCCGGTGCTCTCCAGGCGCTCGCGAACACGCTCAAGCATGCGCTCATAACCGTGGACTTCGTGATCCCGCGGTTGCTCGTTGTCAGTCATTGCCCTCACTCCTCGGTGGCGTTCTGCGTGCAGTCTAACGGCTTCGCCGGGGTAACGGCGAATCACCTATCGCCGGCGCCGGCGCAGCAGCAGCCCCCCCATGCCGGCGAGAACCAGCCCCACCAGCGGCCAGTCGCCGGCGCGCCCATAGGGTGTGGTGCCCTGATAGGGCTGAACCGTGGCCGTCAGGACCGCCGCCTCGAACAGCGGCCCCATCCGGCGCAGCCCGCCATCCGCACCGATGATCGCGGACACCCCGGTGTTGGTGGCGCGGATCATTTCACGCCCGGTCTCAAGGGCGCGCATCCGCGCCATCTGCAGGTGCTGCCAGGGGGCGCTCGAGTGGCCGAACCAGGCATCGTTACTGACGTTGAGCAACAGATCGGCGGCGGGCAGGGCCGCGGCCACCTCGGCCCCGAAGGTGACCTCATAGCAGATGCTCACGCCCAGCGCGTGGCCGGCGGCGGTGAGCGGCGCCGCCGAGCGCCCGGCAGTGAAATCGCCCAACGGCGTGCCGACAAAATCCAGAATGCCGCCCGCGATATCGCGAAACGGCACATATTCACCGAATGGCACCAGATGGCGCTTGAAGTAGTAACGCGGGGGCTCGCCGGCCACCACGACGGCGTTGTAACGTCGGTCGCCCCGGGCCACCGGTGCGCCCAGAACCAGCTCGCTGCCGGCCGCCCGCGCCTCCCGGGCTAGTGGATCGAGCCACTGCCGTGCCTGACGATAGAACACCGGCAGGGCGGTTTCGGGCCAGATGATCAGGTCATCACCCAGCCGGGCGCGGCTCATCTGCAGATACTCGCGCAGAATCGCCCCGCGCTCATCCGGATCCCATTTACGGGCCTGATCGATGTTGCCCTGCAGGATCGACACGCTGAGGGGGGCGTCGACGGGCCGCGTCCACTCATCATCCAGCGCCCAGGCGGCCGCCGCGATCAGCGCGACCGCCCCCAGGGCCAGACCGGCCCGCTGAGGTCGCGGCGAGACAATGGCATCAGCCAGCACGCCGGCGATGAGCACGACCGCCAGACTCACCCCATAAACCCCTGCCACCGGGGCCAGCGCCGCCAGGGGGGTGTCGATCTGGGTGTAACCCACGCTCAGCCAGGTGGCGCCGGTGGCCAGCCAACTGCGCACCCACTCGATCGCCACCCACACCAGGGGAAGCGCCAGCAGCCGGGTGCGGCGGCGATCGCCCGCGCCCAGCCACCAGCCGCCGGCCAGCGCCAGCGTGGGGATGAGCGCGAACAGCGCCACCAGAACCCCCGTGGCCACGCCGCCCGCCAGCGGCCCACCCCCGTAGTCGGCGATGCTGTGATAGATCCAGTACACACCGCTGCCGGCATAGCCGAGGCCGAAGGCGTAGGCGGTGGCGAGCACGGCCCGCAGCGAGGACAGCACCGAGACGGCGGCGAAGATCGCGGCCAGCGTGACGAACGGGGTCCAGATCCAGTCGAACGGTGCGAAGCCCAGCGACAGAAGGCCGCCCGCCGCCAGCGCCAGCGGCAGACGGATCAGTCGCGACATGCCGGCTGCGGGGTCACCATCAGCAGGTGCAGTCGACGACTGTCGGCCCGCACCACATCAAAGCGCAGATCTTCGAGGACCAGGTGCTCGCCACGTCGCGGAACGCGGCCGAAGCCGTTGGCCACGACCCCACCAATGGTGTCGAACTCCTCATCGCTGAATGCCGTGCCGAAATGATCATTGAAGGTCTCAATGGGCGTCAGCGCCTTGACCACGGTCTGGCCATCGTCGGTGCGGTTGAGAATCCAGGCGTCGTCATCCAGGTCGTGCTCGTCATCGATCTCGCCGACGATCTGTTCGATGACATCCTCGATGGTCACGATCCCGGCCAGACCGCCGTATTCATCGACCACGATCGCCAGGTGATTGCGGCTTTCCTGAAAGAGCTTGAGCAGGGCGTCAAGGCGTTTGCTCTCGGGCACGAACAGCGCCGGGCGCAGCAGTTCGCGGAGCTGGAACTCGCGCTGATGCTGGGGATCGAGATAGGGCAGCAGATCCTTGGCGATGAGGATGCCGATGACGTCATCGCGGTTATCGCCGGTGACCGGAAAGCGCGAGTGGCCACTCTCGATGATCGCCGGCAGCAGGTCCCAGACCGATTCCGAGCGGCGCAGCAACGAGACCTTGGAGCGCGGGATCATCACATCGCGCACCTGCAGCTCGGCGACATGCAGCACGCCTTCGCACATCGACAGCGCATCGGCGTCGAGGATGCCATGCTGGTGGGCGGCGCGGAGCGTTTCGACCACGTCGTCGCGGCTCTGGGGGTCCTGACCGCCCAGGGCCCTGCCGATGCGCATGAGCCAGGTTTTCTGTCCGACCGGCGCGGACGATCCGTCGCTCATGCCGGGGTCAGCTCTGATTGATAGGGGTCGTCGTAACCCAGCTGCGCCATGATGCCGCGCTCTTCCGCCTCCATGGTATCCGCCTCTACGCTATCCATGTGATCGAAGCCTAGCAAGTGAAGCACGCCGTGGACGGTGAGATGCGCCCAGTGTGCCGATGCCGTCTTGCCCTGGGCGTCGGCCTCGCGCCGGACGACCGGCGCGCAGATCACCAGATCCCCCAGCAGGGGTAGCTCGACGCCCTCGGGCAGGTCGGCGGGAAACGACAGGACGTTGGTGGGCCGGTCGTGGCCGCGATAATCCCGGTTGAGGGCCTGGCTCTCGGGCTCGTCCACCAGCCGGACCGCCATTTCCCAGTCGTCGCGGCGGCCGGCCAGCGCCGCGGCGATCCAACGCTCGAAGTCACCGGTCCCGGGCACCGATTCGTCGGTGACACACTGCAGATCAAGATGGCGCATGACGGGTCAGTCGTTGCTTGAATCGTCGGTATGGCGATCGTAGGCGCGCACGATGCGCTGCACCAGATCGTGGCGGACGACATCGCGGGCGTTGAAGAAGGTGAAACTGACCCCCTCGACCTCGTGGAGCACGTCCACGGCATCCCGCAGCCCCGAGGTCTTGCCGGCGGGCAGGTCGATCTGGGTGACATCGCCGGTGACCACGGCGGTGGAGCCAAAGCCGAGGCGCGTGAGGAACATCTTCATCTGCTCGACCGTGGTGTTCTGCGCCTCGTCGAGGATGATGAACGCGCCGTTCAGCGTCCGCCCGCGCATATAGGCCAGCGGCGCGACCTCGATGACGTTGCGCTCGATCAGCTTATTGACCCGCTCAAAGCCGAGCATTTCGAACAGCGCGTCATACAGCGGCCGCAGATAGGGATCCACCTTCTGCGCCAGATCGCCGGGCAGGAACCCCAGTCGCTCGCCCGCCTCGACCGCCGGGCGGACCAGCACCAGCCGCTCGACCCGGTCCTGCTGCAGCGCTTCCACCGCGCAGGCCACGGCCAGATAGGTCTTGCCGGTGCCCGCCGGTCCGATCCCAAAGGTCAGATCGCAGCGCTGAATGGCGGCCAGATAGCCGCGCTGATTGGGGCCGCGCCCCCGGATCAGCCCCTTGCGGGTGGGGATGGAGACATCGTCATCCACGGGCCCATCAGGGGTCGGCTGATCACCGGCTGCCGCCGGCGGGGTGTCTTCGGCCTCCGCCTCGGCGCTGCGCAGCTGCAGGTGCACATGCTCGGCGCCAATGGACTCGCGGGGTGTCTGACGATAGAGCGCCCGCACCACATCCCGGGCCACATCGGTGGCCGCCTCGTCGCCGATGATGCGAAAGCGATGGCCGCGGTTCTCGATCTCCACACCCAGACGGCGTTCGAGCTGACGCAGGTTTTCATCGAACTGCCCGCAGAGATTGGCCAACCGGTCGTTGTCCGCCGGTGTCAGGGTAAAGTCCACTGCCTCGGCCGTGCCTCGCCCGATCAAGCTGACTCCACCGCGGCCAGATCCGGTTCAAGCTGCGTGTCGATATCCACCAGCTCGCCGCGCAGCGAATGGGCCAGTGCCTCGGTGATGCGCACCTGGACGAAGCGGCCGATCAGCCGCGGATTGCCCGGGAAGTTGACCACCCGGTTGTTCTGGGTGCGGCCCTTGATCTCGTTGGAATCCTTGCGCGAAAGACCATCCACCAGCACCGACTCGACCCGCCCGACCATGGCTTCGCTGATCGCCCGGGCATTCTCGTCAAGGCGTGCCTGCAGGCGCTTGAGCCGTGCCTTCTTGGCTTCCGGCGGGGTGGCATCGGGCAATTGCGCGGCGGGTGTTCCCGGGCGCCGCGAGAAAATGAAACTGAACGACTGGTCGAACCCGACCTGCTCGACCAGATCCATGGTGTCTTCAAAATCGCGATCCATCTCGCCGGGGAAGCCGATGATGAAATCCGACGACAGGGTTATGTCGGGGCGCGCGGCCCGCAGCCGCGTCACCAGATCGAGGAAGTGATCACGACCGTGATTGCGCTTCATCAGCGCCAGGACATTATCGGAGCCGCTCTGGACCGGCAGATGCAGATGATTGACCAGCTCCGGGACCTCGGCATAGGCATCCACTAACGCCTGGTTGAAGTCGAGCGGATGCGAGGTGGTGAAACGGATGCGATCGATGCCGTCGATGGCGGCGATGTAATGGATCAGCAGCGCCAGGTCCGCGGCCTCGCCCATGGGACCCTCGGCCGCATAGCCATTGACGTTCTGCCCCAGCAGAGTGACCTCGCGCACCCCCTGCTCGGCCAGCTCGGCGCATTCCGCGAGCACGTCGTCGAACGGGCGGCTGATCTCCTCGCCGCGGGTGTAGGGCACCACGCAGAAACTGCAGTACTTGCTGCAGCCCTCCATGATCGAGACAAAGGCCGTGGGACCCTCCGCCCGGGCCTCGGGCAGCCGGTCGAACTTCTCGATTTCGGGGAAGCTGACATCCACCACCGCCCGTCGACTCTCGCGGGCCCGAGTGACCATGTCCGGCAGGCGATGAAGGGTCTGCGGACCGAACACCATGTCGACGTAGGGCGCACGCTCGACGATGGCGGCCCCCTCCTGACTGGCGACACATCCGCCCACACCGATCAGCAGATCCGGGTGGTCGTCTTTCAGTGCCCGCCAGCGCCCGAGCTCGGAGAACACCTTCTCCTGGGCCTTCTCGCGGATCGAACAGGTATTCAGCAGGATCACATCCGCCTCTTCCGGCGTCCTGACCCGCTCATAATCGCCTTCGGCCGCCAGCACATCCACCATCTTGATGGAATCGTACTCGTTCATCTGGCAGCCGTGAGTCCGCACATATACTCGTTGTGTCATGGGGGCAGAATACTAGCGCCCATACCGATCCTCAATGCGCACGATGTCGTCCTCGCCCAGATAGCTGCCGGATTGCACTTCCACCAGCTCGAGCGGGATCATGCCGGGGTTCTCCAGCCGGTGGACGGTCCCCAGCGGGATGTAAGTGGACTGATCCTCGCCCAGCAAGAACTCCTCATCACCGCGGGTCACACGGGCTGTGCCCTGAACGACCACCCAGTGCTCGGCGCGGTGGTGATGCATCTGCAGCGACAGCCGCGAGCCGGGATGGACGATGATGCGCTTGACCTGAAAGCGCGCCGCCCGCACCAACCCCTCGTAGCTGCCCCAGGGACGGTGGACCTCACGATGTTCGAGCGCCTCGGACCGACCATCCGCCCGCAGCTGCTCGACAATGCCCTTGACCGCATGCACCTGGCCGCGCGGTGCCACCAGCACCGAATCGGCGGTCTCGACCACCACATGGTCCTCGAGTCCGACGGTGGCGACCAGCCGGCTTTCGGCCCGCACGTAATTGTTGTGGCTGTCACGGGTCAGGACATCCCCCATCAGGGCGTTACCGGCCGCATCCCGCTCGGCGGCCTCCATCAGCGTCGCCCACGAGCCCAGATCACTCCAGCCGGCATCCAGCGCCAGCGTGACGGCCGCGTCAGTGGGCTCCATGACCGCATAGTCAATGGACTCGGCCGGACAGCGCTCGAAGGCGGCCGCGTCCAGGCGGACAAAATCCATGTCCTGCTCGGCCCCGGCCACCGCCGCCTCGCAGGCCTCGAGAATGGCCGGAGCGTGGGTCCGGAGGGCCTGCAGATAGGCCGACGCGCGCATGACGAACATGCCCGAGTTCCAGTAGAACCGTCCGCTGTCGAGGTAGGCCCGCGCGGTCTCGGCATCGGGCTTTTCGACGAATTGGCGCACGGCGCGGGCCGGGCCGCCCCCCACGGTCTCGCCGGCCTCGATGTAGCCATAGCCCGTCTCAGGTCGGTGGGGGACCACGCCAAAGGTCACCAGTCCGCCGGCATGGGCGGCCTCGATGGCCTGGGTCACCGCCTCACGCAGGTGGGCCGGCTGCGCCACCAGGTGGTCCGCCGGAAACACCGCGAGAATGGCATCGTCACTGGTCTGCAGGGCCTGCAGCGCGGCCACGGCCACCGCGGGCGCGGTATTGCGGCCCACCGGCTCGAGCAGGATACGGGCGGTGCCCAGCGGGCTGTCACGCAGCTGCTCGGCCACCAGAAAGCGATGCGCCTGGTTGCAGACCACCATGGGCGCGGCCAGCCCCGGCAGATCGACCAGCCGCTCCAGGGTCTGCTGGACCAGTGTCCGCCCACCGGCGGCGACATCCAGGAACTGCTTGGGATAGGCCTCGCGCGACAGCGGCCAGAGCCGCGAGCCGACGCCGCCCGACAGAATGACCGGATGGATGGGCAGTGACGGCGACGCCGAGCTCATGCCCCGGCTCCGCCCGCCGCCGGTGCCACCGGTGGACGACCGATGGCGTAATAATGAAAGCCCCGGCTGGCGAGCGGTGCCGGCTCGTAGAGGTTGCGCCCGTCGACGATCACCGGCTCGTTCAGGCGCGCCCGGATGAGATCAAAATCCGGGCTCCGGAACTGATTCCACTCGGTCAGGATGACCAATGCGTCGCAGCCCTCCAGCGCCGCCTCAGGGCTGTCGCAGAGCGTGAAACCCGGGCGGTCGCCGTACAGCCGCCGCGCCTCGTCCATGGCCTTGGGGTCGAAGGCCTGCACCGAGGCGCCGGCCTCCCACAAGGACTCCATCAGGCGACGGCTGGCGGCCTCGCGCATGTCATCGGTGTTGGGCTTGAAGGCAAGCCCCCAGAGCGCGAAGCGGCGCCCGGCCAGATCGCCACCGAAATGCTCGCGCAGGCGATTGAACAGGTAGTGCTTCTGGCGATCATTGACCTCTTCCACCGCCTGCAGCAACTGCGGGACATAGTCGACGTCATGGGCCGTCCGGGCCAGCGCCTGCACATCCTTGGGAAAGCACGATCCACCGTATCCGGCGCCGGGGTAGATGAAGTGATAGCCGATCCGGGGATCGGCGCCGATGCCGATCCGCACGCGCTCGATATCCGCCCCGACCCGGTCGGCGATGTTGGCGAGCTCGTTCATGAAGCTGATCTTGGTGGCGAGCATCGCGTTGGCGGCATACTTGGTCAGCTCGGCGGAGCGCACATCCATGCTGATCAGGCGATCGTGGTTGCGGTTGAACGGCGCGTAGAGGCTGTGCAGCTTCTCCCGCGCCACCGCATCATCGCAGCCGACGATGACCCGCTCGGGCTTCATGAAGTCATCGATGGCCGCGCCTTCCTTCAGGAACTCGGGGTTCGAGACCACCGCGTACGGCACCCGGGCGCCGCGCTCGCGCAGGCGATGGTCCACCGCCTCGCGGACCCGATCCGCCGTGCCCACCGGGACCGTCGACTTATCGACAATCACCCGCTCGTCATCCATCCACGTCGCGATGGTGTCGGCCACGGACAGCACATGCCGCAGATCGGCCGAGCCATCCTCATCCGGCGGCGTCCCCACCGCAATGAACTGGAACTCCCCGTGCTGCACCGCCGCCTGGGCGTCGGTGGTGAACTGCAGCCGACCCTCGGCGCGGTTGCGCGCCACCATCGACTCGAGCCCCGGCTCGTAGATGGGCATTTCGCCGCGGTTGAGCTGCTCGATCTTATCGGCATTGACGTCCACGCAGATGACATCATTGCCCACCTCGGCAAAGCAGGCGCCGGTCACAAGCCCCACATAGCCGGTCCCGAAAATACTGACTCGCATCCCTGCCCTCCGCTGGCGTCAGTGCGCGTTGGCGGCGGCTTCCAGCGCCACCTGCATCATTTCGTGAAAACTGTTCTGGCGCTCATCGGCGCTGGTCGATGTGCCGCTCACGACATGATCGCTGACCGTGAGCACGCTGACCGCCCGTTTGCCGGTCTCGGCGGCCACGCCGTAGAGCCCGGCCGCTTCCATCTCCACGGCCAGAATGCCGTGGGCCTTCAGCGTGTCGAAGAAATTGGCGCGCGGATTGTAGAAAAGCTCCGAAGAAAAGACATTGCCCACCTGCGGGGCAATGCCCGCCTTGCGGGCCGCGTTCACGGTGGCCTCGAGCAGGCCGTAATCGGCAATGGCGGCGAAGTCGTCGCCGGCGAGCCGGGTGCGGTTGACGCTCGAGTCGGTGGACGCGCCCATCGCCACGATGATGTCGCGCACCTTGACCGTCGGGCTGATCCCGCCGCAGGTCCCCACACGGATGATCTTCTCGACGTTGTACTGAGTGTAGAGCTCGAAGGCGTAGATCGACATCGACGGGATCCCCATGCCCGAGCCCATCACCGAGACCGGCGTGTCGCCGTAGCGGCCGGTGAACCCGAGCATATTGCGGGTGTCAGTCACCGTCTTCACGTCTTCGAGGTAATGGTCGGCAATCACTTTTGCCCGCAGGGGGTCACCCGGCATGAGGACGGTTTCGGCAAAGTCGCCCGGTTCAGCACTGATGTGCGGGGTTGCCATGGCATGTGCTCCTTTGGCTCGGTGTCGATCTGAAAGCCTTCAGACTTTACCCACCCGGCGCCGCGCTGACCAGCCGTGGCCATGGCGAATGTACATTCGCACCAGAGTGCCGGCAGAATGCCCGTTCCATTCGCAGGGAAACCGTCATGACCCAACCCCGCCCGCTGGCGCTGTTCGACCTGGATGGCACACTGACCCGACGCGATACGCTGAGTGATCTGCTCTATCACCAGTTCGGCCTGGGTCGCTGCCTGCGCGCCGGCATCAGCCTGGCCCCGCCACTGCTTGGCGTGCCGCTGGGCGTGGTGCATCGCGACCGGGCCAAGGTCGACCTGCTGCGGCACTTTTTTGCGGGAATGACCGACGAGGCGTTCCAGGCGCTGGGCCGGGATTATGCGCTCAACCATCTGGACCGCCTGCTCCGGCCCCAGGCCCGGCAGCGGCTGGACTGGCATCGCCAGGCTGGGCATCGCGTCATCGTCATCTCGGCGTCGGTCCGCGAGTGGATCCAGCCGTGGACGGATTCGCTGGGCATCGAACTGCTCGCCACCGAGCTCGAGCGCCGCAACGGCCGCCTCACCGGCGAACTGGACGGTCCCAACTGCCGCGGGGCCGAGAAAGTCGTGCGCCTGCAGTCACTGCTCGACCCGGCCGATTACCATCCCATCCATGCCTATGGCGATACCGATGGCGACACCGAGATGCTGGCCCTCGCCGATCATGCCGTTTACCGGGGACTGCGCTGAGATGGACGGCAACGCCGAAGGCCTGACGATCCCCGCCCTCATCCGGGCGACACCGGGGACGGCACAACAGCCCGCGGTAATCGCCTACACCGCCACCGGGCCGGTATCCGTTGACTACGATCGCCTTCTGGCCATGGCTGAGGCCCATGCGCGGAGCCTGGGGGACGCCGGACTGGGCCGCGGCGACCGGGTTCTGATCCAGGCCCCCAACAGCATCGAGTGGATCGTCATCGCCCTCGCCACGCTGATCCACGGTGCGGTACTGGTGCCGGTGGATGCCCAGATGAGCCACGATGACCTGGCCCATGTGATCACCGACGCCGATCCCGCGCGGATCTACATCACGCGGGCCCTACGCCCCGCGCTGCCGGATTCCCCCACCGCCGCGCCCATCATCGAGCTCGATTCGCTGGACCTGACGGTGCCCGATGATGCCCCGACGGCGCCGGCGCCGCGGGACGAGCCCGCCGCCGGGGATACCGCCACGCTGTTCTACACCTCGGGCACCACCGGGCCGCCGAAGGGGGTGCCGCTCACCCACGCCAACCTGGTCAGTAATGTCCGTGCCCTGCTTGAGGCCCGTATCGCCGGGTCGGCCGATCGGGTGCTGCTGCCCCTGCCCCTGCACCATGTCTATCCGTTCAGCGTGGGGCTGCTGACGGTGCTCGGCGTTGGCGCGACGCTGATCCTGCCACGATCCCTGGTGGGCCCGCGTATTGCCGAGGCGCTGCGGGCGGGCCGGGCGACCATCCTGCTGGGTGTGCCGCGGCTCTACGAAGCGCTGTGGAGTCGACTCGAGGAACGCCTCGGCGGTCGGCGGCCCTGGCGGCAGCGGCTCTTTCATGCCGCCGTCGGGTTGAGCGAGCGGCTCCAGTCACGGCTTGGCTGGCCGTTGGGGCGCTGGCTGTTCCGACCGGTGATGAAGCGTCTGGCGCCAGCATTACGCCTGGCCGTGAATGGCGGTGCGGCCCTCGATCCGGTCATCGCTCGACGCCTGCAGGGGCTGGGCTGGACCCTGGCGAGCGGCTATGGGCTGACCGAAACAGCGCCGATCCTGACCCTCAACGCACCGGGAGAGGCGCGCCTCGAGACCGCCGGTCGGCCCCTGCCCGGCGTGTCACTGCGCATTGTCGACGGCGAGGTGCGCGCCCGTGGCCCCAACGTCTTCGCCGGTTACTGGCATGGCGCCGTGAACAATGACAAGAGCTTTGACGCCGAGGGCTGGTTCCGCACCGGAGATGGCGGCCGGATCGACAGCGATGGCTACCTGCACCTCAGCGGGCGACTGTCGTCCACCCTGGTGCTGGCGGGCGGCGAGAACATTGATCCGGAGCGCATCGAGCGGGTATTGAACGCACAACCAGCCATCCGCGAGGCGGGCGTGCTGACACACGACGGCCGGCTCGCCGCGGTGATCGTTGCCGCCGACACGGATGATCGCGAGGAGACACGGCAGGCACGGATCAATGAGGCGCTGCGGGCGGCCCGCACTGATCTGCCCACCCATCATGCGATCGGCGAGGTCCGCCTGAGTGTCGATCCCTTGCCCCGGACCCGCCTCGGCAAGCTGCGCCGTCCCCACCTGGCGCGCCTTTTCGAGCGTCTCGGTGGCGATCAGCCAGAGACACGCCAGGCGCCCATCGACACCGAGGCCATGGCACCCGAAGACCAGGCGCTGCTCGCCGATGAAGCCGCGCTGGCGACCTGGCGCTACCTGGCCGGCCGCTTCGCGAACACGCGCCTGACCCCGGACAGCCGACTCCATCAGGATCTGGGACTCGACTCGCTGGGATGGATGGACCTGGGACTGGCGCTGCGGGATCAGATCGGTATCGAGCTCGATGATGCCGCGATTGGCCGGGTGGAAACCGTTCGCGACCTCCTCCAGGAAGTGATCCAGGCCGATCCAGCGGCACTCGCCGCCGAGGGACAGGCACCGGCAACCCTGACCAAGCAGCTGGCCGACCCCGAGGCGCTGCTCGATGAATCATCAACCCGCCTGCTCACACCCCGAGGTCCACTGCGCTACGCCACGGCCCGGCTGGCCCTGGGCGCCTGCCGGCAGCTCAATCGACGCTTCGCCCGGATCGAGGTCGAAGGGGAATGGCCGCAGGACGGCCCATTCCTGATCACCCCGCGGCATGTCAGCGCCTATGACCCCATCGCCCTCACCGAGAGCCTGACCCGCCGGCAGATGGAGCCGTTGTTCTGGGCGGGGTGGACCGGGCTGCTGTTCTCATCGGCCCTGCGCCGCACTTTCAGCCATGTCGCCCGGATTCTGCCGATCGACCCCGGTGCGGCACCACAGCGCAGCCTGGCGCTGGCGGCGGCGGCACTGCAACGCGGTCACTCCCTGGTGTGGTTCCCGGAAGGGCAACGCGGGACGGACGAAGCCCTGCAGCCCCTGCGGCCGGGCATCGGCCTGCTCTTGGCCGCGCATCCCGTCCCCGTCGTTCCCGTGTGGATTGAGGGAACGGAGACTGTGCTACCCGTCGGCCAGCTGATCCCGAGTCACGGAGTGATTCGGATCCGGATCGGCGAGCCGCTCCGTCCTGAGCAGTACGGCAGCGACAGCCGGGCGATCGTCGCGTCGGTCAGCGCGGCGCTAACGGCGCTCGGTGAGCAATCGCAATAGCGATCCGCGAGACTGATCAAGCGTCTCCGGAACGCGCACCAGTAGGCGCTTCTGCCTTGTCGAGGGCCAAGGGCTGCTCATGCACGGGCCGCGTCTCCAGACGCACACCGAGCGCCCAAAGCACACGCGCAATCGTGTCGAAGCGCGGCTGGGCGCCAGGACGCAGCGCCTTGTACAGACTCTCGCGGCCGAGGCCACTCTGCTCAGCGATCTCGCTCATGCCGCGCGCCCGCGCGACGTGATTGATCGCCTCAAGCACCTCGTCGGTGTCGCCCTCAGCCAACGTCTGAGACAGATAATGCGCGATCACTGTCTCGTCATCGAGGAACTCCGCAGGATCGAACAGCCGTGTAGTGGTCATGGCTCAGACCTCTCTAGCCAGTGCCTGCGCTTGTTCGATATCGCGTGACTGGCTGGACTTGTCGCCGGCGCACAGCAAGACAAAGACCGTTGCACCGCGCAATACATAATAGACTCGATAGCCGGGCCCCGTCGGAATCCGCATCTCCCTAACACCACCACCGACTGGCTTTGTATCACCCGGATTGCCTTGCCCGATCCGCTCGACCCGGCGCAACACGGCGGCTTTCCCCTGCGGATCTCGAAGGCGCTTGAGCCAGTCGGCGAAGACTTCCGTTGTCCTCACCTCGATCATAAACTGACAGTATCCAAAAGGATACGGCTACACGAGCAATAGGACACACCCACCCTTCACCCATGCGAGCGAATGTGAGCGCAAATCAGAAGTCTGTTTCAGATTGAGTCGGGAACCGAGTTTCGCGTTGTCGACTGCCACGTGCGGAAGACTCAGAACGGAATGTCGTCGTCGAAGTCGTCCACCGGAGCGGTCTGCGGGGCCGGCTCCTGGCTTGCTGCGGGCGCGGACTGCTTCATGCCAGCACCGGCACCACCGCCCATGCCGCCACCGCCGGCGCCATCGAGCATCTGCATGTCGTTGGCCACGATTTCCGTCGTGTACTTGTCCTGACCGTCCTGGCCCTGCCATTTGCGGGTCTGCAGGCGGCCCTCGATGAAGATCTTCGAGCCCTTTTTCAGGTACTCACCCGCGATCTCGGCCAGGCGCCCGAAGAACACGATGCGATGCCACTCGGTTTTTTCCTGCTGCTCGCCGGTCTGGCGATCCTTCCACTGATCGGTGGTCGCCAGCCGCACATTGGTAATGGCGCTGCCGGCAGCTGAGTAGCGGACCTCGGGATCGGCGCCGAGATTACCGATGAGAATGACTTTGTTGACTCCACGCGCCATGACTGCCTCCGTTGACTGATGAAGCGGGCCCGGTTGGACGCCCGCCATGTGTCTCCACTCTACCCGTTCATGACGGCCAACCAAATGGCGACCGACAACCGGTCACTCCAGATCGATGAAACCCATCGCCTCAATCTTGAGCAGGACCTGCTGGGCGGCCTCCTCAACACTGCAGTCGGTGGTATCGATCCGCAGCGCCGGGCTCTCGGGGACTTCATAGGGATCGTCAATGCCGGTAAAGCCGGTGATCCGGCCTGCCCGGGCCTGGGCGTAGAGCCCCTTACGGTCGCGGCGCTCACACTCCTCAAGTGGCGTGGCGACGTGGATTTCAAGGAACCCGCCATTGGCCGACTCCACCATTTCCCGTACAGCATCGCGGGTGGCCGCATAGGGTGCGATGGGGGCGCAGATGGCGGCACCGCCATTGCGGGTGATCTCGCTGGCGACAAACCCGATCCGGCGGATGTTCAGGTCGCGGTGCGCCTTCGAGAACCCCAGTTCGCTGGACAGATGCTTGCGCACCCGGTCGCCGTCGAGCAGCGTCACCGGCCGTCCTCCACGCTCCATGAGCTTGACCATGACGGCATTGGCGATGGTCGACTTACCCGACCCCGACAACCCGGTGAAGAACAGCGTGAAGCCCTGGCGGGCCCGGGGCGGATAGGTCTTGCGCAGCTCCTCGACCACCTCGGGATAGCCGAACCAGTCCGGGATCTCCAGGCCCTCGCGCATGCGCCGACGGAACTCGGTCCCGGAGATGTTCATCACCGTTTCCGTCGCCTCGTCGACCTCGTCGATGGGGGCGTAACCGGCACGCTCCTGCACATAGACCATCATCCGGAAGGGCACCATCTCAATACCCAGCTCGTCGGCGTGGCGGGTCACCATGTCCTGGGCGTCGTAGGGGCCGTAGAGCTCCTCGCCGTTGCTGTCCTTGCCGGGGCCGGCATGATCGCGGCCGACGATCAGGTGGGTGCAGCCGTAGTTGCGGCGGATGATCGCGTGCCAGACCGCCTCGCGGGGGCCGCCCATGCGCATCGCAAGCGGCAGCAGCGACAGCGCGGTGGTCTGCTCAGGATATTTGTGCAGCACATGCTCATAGCAGCGCACCCGCGAGTAGTGATCGACATCACCGGGCTTGGTCATGCCCACCACCGGGTGGATCAGCAGATTGGCCTCGGCCTGGCGGGCGGCGAGGAAGGTCAGTTCGACATGGGCCCGGTGCATCGGGTTGCGGGTCTGAAAGGCGACGACGCGGCGCCAGCCGTCGCGCCGGAAGCGCTCGCGCAGTTCGGCGGGGGTCAGGCGCAGATGCGTGAAATCGTAGTGCCCCGGCAGGTCCAGCGCCTCCACACGGCCACCGACATACACCGGGTGACTGTGCTCGCGCAGCCAGTACACGGCCGGGTGGGCCGCATCGCGGGTCCCGAACACCTGCTCGGCCTCATGCTCGCGATCGGGGCGCCAGATGTCGTCGACGGTCAGGATCGCCAGAATGACCCCCTCGGGGTCGCGCAGGGCGACGCGCGCACCGGCGCCGAGGGTTTCGGCGAATGCCTCGCTGACATCCAGCGTGACTGGCATGGGCCAGAGGGTGCCATCGGCCAGGCGCATGTCATTGACCACGCCCTCATAGTCCGCCTGCCCCATGAAGCCCTCAAGCGGTGAGAACCCGCCATTGGCCAGCAGTTCAAGGTCACACAGCTGGCGATCGGTGAGATCCCAGCTGGGGTAATCCGCGGCAGCGGTCCGGCGGGCCTGCGCGGTGGTGTCATCCAGTCTCAAGTCCTTGAGTGTGCCGCCGTAGGGCGGGATCAGGTCCGTCATGTCGTCTCCGTTTCAGTGGTTGCGGCCTCGCGATACGACGCCGGTGCGCTCAGGCCAATGGCGGCCATCAGCCAAACCCCGGCCGCCAGTGCGCAGAAAATGAATACCGCGGCAGTGCCATAGGCGCCCTGGATCGCGCCGCCGAGCACACCGCCCAGAAAGGCCCCCATGAACTGGGCCGTGGAGTACACCCCCAGCGCTGTGCCCCGCAGCCCCTCGGGGGCGAACCGGGTCAGCAGCGAGGGCAGGCTGGCCTCGAGGGTGTTGAAGCCCACAAAGAACAGCCACAACCCCAGCAGAAACGCCGGCAGGGAATGACTGAAACCGGCCAGCACCAGGTCGGCGACGATCACGATCACGGCGACCACCGCCAGCAGTCGATGCAGAATGCGGCGCCGCTCACCGATACTGATCATCGCGCCCATGCCCAGCACCGAGAGCAACAGCACCGGGATATACACCATCCAGTGGTCATCACCGGCGATACCGAGGCGTGACTCGAGCACCACGGGCAGCACCACGAAACTGGCGGTAAGAATCAGATGCAGCACCAGCACACCCAGATCGAGCCGCAGCAGATCAGGGTTGCGCAACACCACGGGCAGGCCGCCGGCGCGGGCATTGACCTCGGGCCGGAACGTGGCCTCGCCGCCGGCGGGGACCAGTCCGTAGAGCAGCGCCACTGCCAGCAGCGCAAACCCGGCGGTAGCCCAGAACACCCCGCCAAGCCCCGCCTGACCGGCAATCGCCGGTCCCGCCACCAGGGCAATCATGAAGGCCGCGCCCACGCTGATACCGATCAGTGCCATGGCCTTGGTGCGCTGACGGTCGCGGGTCAGATCGGCGGCCAGTGCCATCACCGCCGCGGCAATCGCCCCACAACCCTGCAGCGCGCGGCCCAGGATGACCCCGTGAATGGTCTCGGCCTCGGCCGCCACCCCGCTGCCGACGGCGAAGATCAGCAACCCGAACACGATGACC